>JANLSZ010000354.1:0-94448 GCA_031362685.1 Vicinamibacteria bacterium
GGTTTTCGTGATCGTGGTGGGCGCGATCCTGGGCGGCATCAACTGGATGGCGAATCGCTATCCCAAGCGCTTCGATGTTTCCAAGGAGAAGCGTTTCTCCCTCTCGGAGCAGACCAGGAAGATCCTCAGCGGCCTTCAAGCAGACGTGACTCTCACCTATGTGCAGCGAAACGCCGCGTCGGCGCCAACCGCCAAGGACGTCCTGCGCGAGTATCAGGCGGCTTCCACCAGAGTGAAGGTCGAGTACATCGACCCGATGAAGGAGCCCGGCAAGGTTCGCGCCCTCGACATCGCCCAGCTTCCCACCATCGTGATAGCCCTCGGAGAACGGCGAGAGAAGATCCTCTCGGATAGCGAGCAGGACATCACCAACGCCATCCTCAAGCTCACCCGCAATGTGAAGAAGACGGTTTGCTTCGCCTCGGGGGAAGGCGAACGCGACTTCGACGACCCTTCGGAGCGAGGCTATTCAGGGGTAAAGAGCGCCATCACCAAGAGTCAGTACGAGATCAAGAAGGTGGTTCTGCTTCAGGAACAGAAAGTTCCCGAGGACTGCACGGTCCTGGTGGTGGCGGGTCCGGAGAAAGACCTGCTTCCCGAAGCCGCCGGTTACGTGAAGAGTTTCGTGAAGGCGGGCGGCAAGGCCATGCTGATGACCGATCCCATCGCAAAGATTCCATCACCGAACTTTGAAAGTGTCTTCACCGAGTTCGGGGTGAAGCCGGGGGCCGACGTGCTGGTGGACGCGTCCGGGGTCGGTCAACTCTTCGGAACCGGTCCCTTCATGCCCATCGTCACCGACTACCCGTACCACGAGGTCACCAAGGACCTGAAAGGGACGATGAGCGCCTATGACATGGCGCGCTCGATGACTCCGATCACGCCCCCCCCCGCCGGGGTGGTGGTTCAGGAACTGGCGAAGACATCGGCTCGGTCGTGGGGAGAATCGGACACCTCGCTCAAGGAACCGGTGGAGTTTTCGGACAAGGACACCCGCGGGCCCCTGACTCTCGCCGCCGCGATCACGTTCAAGGCCGCCGAGGCGGCGCCCGCGGCTCCCGAGTCTCCCGCCGCCCCCACGCCGCCCGACGCCAAGAAGGAAGGCCGCATCGTGGCCGTGGGCGATTCGAACTTCGGCGGCAACGGCCTTCTGACTTTCCCGGCGAACCAGGATCTGTTCATGAACATGATCTCCTGGCTGGCCCAGGACTCCGACCTCATCTCGATCCGGCCCAAGGATCCCGAGGTCCATCGTCTCGACCTCACCGTGACCGAGCAGCGCAACGTCCTGATCTTCTCGCTCCTTCTGCTCCCCGGCTTCTTCATCGTCTGGGGCATCACGAACTGGTGGCGGCGACGGTCATGACCTCGTTCGGACGCACCGCCGCAGCGGTGGTGGTGGCTGCGGGGCTTTTCGGCTACATCTTCCTGGTCGAATCAAAGAAGAACCCGAAAAGCGAAGACTCGGGAGCCGCTGCGACCAAGCGCGAGAAGGTCTTCGTCGGCCTCGACAAACTGAAAGTGAAGTCGGTCACTCTCACCAGGCGGAATGGCGACATCGTTCAGGCGGAAAAAACCGGAGAGTCCTGGACCCTCCGCTCGCCCCAGGAAGCTCCGGCGGATGCGGGCGAAATCGGAATGCTGCTCGACGCCCTGCAGAATCTTGAAACCGAAGAGATCGTGAGCGAGAACGCGGCGGACCTCGCCCCGTTTGGCCTCACCCAGCCCAAGGCCACGGTCTCGGTGGTGATGGAGGGCGCGGCCAAACCGTTCGCATTCGAGCTGGGCGACAACGTCCCCGCGGGCTCGGGCCTGTTCGCGCGCGTGCCGGGGAAGCCTCGGCTCTTCACGGTATCGAGCACGCTCGAGAACACCCTGGGAAAGTCGGCCTTCGACCTGCGGGACCGCAATCTGATCAAGGTGAAGAAGGACGCCATTCAATCGGTCGAGGCGACGGATAAAGGCAAGACCGGCTTCAAGCTGGCCCGCGGCCTCAAGGGTGACGACGAGTGGAAGGTGGAAGCGCCGGTGAGCACGCGGGCCGCGCGCTGGACCGTGGACAGTTTTCTCGGCCTGATCGAAAACCTCAAGATGGAGGCCATCGTCACCGAAGCGGCGACGGAGAAGGACCTGACAAAATACGGCCTCGGCCCGGTCGCGAAGCGTGTGCTGCTCGGTCTCGAGGAGACGAAGTCGATCACCCTCGAAATCGGAAAGAAAACCAGCGATGGCAAATACTACGCGCGCTCAGGCGCGTCGAAGCTGGTGGCCACGATCAGCACCGCTCTGGTCGACGATCTGGACAAGGGACTCAAGAACCTGCGCTCCGCCCGCCTTTTGGACGTGGCGGCCTACGAGGTGAGTGGTTTTGACGTCGCTTCGGCGGGGGTCACGAAGACGTTCACCAAATCGACGACCAGGGGCAAGGACGGAGTCGACTCGATTCTATGGAAGTCCACCGCACCCGTGAAGGACGCGACGCCGGAAAAGACCTCGGACGCCCTCTTCGCCATCGGGAGTCTCGACGCCGCGGAGTTCATCGACGCCCCCAAAGCCCTCGCTGCTTACGGTCTCGACGCTCCCGTGTTGCGTGTGACTCTGAGGTTCGAGGGCGACAAGAAGGCGGACTGGTTCGAGGTGGCAGTGAAGGGCGACGCCGCCTTCGCGCAGCGGCGCGACGACGTGGCCATCCTGAAGCTCGACAAGGCGAAGACGGAAGCCCTGATCAAGAACTTCGTCACGCTCGGTTCATAGGGGCGCCCCTGCATTTGAACCATTGACCGGCTCGAATGGTCGGACCTATGATCTTTGGAGAAGAGGCCTTTCCTGCCTCTGACCCCAAGGAGATTCCATGCGTCGATACCTTCGAGCACTTTCAGTTGCGGGTCTGGCTCTCGCTTTCGCCGCGACCACCAAAGCCCAGGAAATCACCGCCACCATCGCGGGCACCGTCACCGACCAGTCGGGCGCGGTTCTGCCCGGCGTCACCGTGGTCGCCCGGAACGTGGGCAAGGGCGTCACCACCGAGGCGGTCACCACGACCACCGGACGGTACACCCTCCCCTACCTGATCATTGGAGAGTACGAGCTCACCTTCACCATGTCCGGGTTCAAGACCTACGTGGCGAAGGGCGTCAATCTGCATGTAAACGACCGACTCGAGGTAGGCGCATCTCTTGGAGTGCAGGGAGTCACGGAGTCGGTGGAGGTCACCGCCTCGTCACAGCTCGTTCAGCCCTCTTCCTCGGTCCAGAACCTGATGGGCGCCACCCAGGTCCAGGAACTGCCCCTCAATAACCGCAACTTCGTTCAGCTCGCCACCCTCGTGCCGGGTGTGAGCAGTTCGCTCTCCGACGAGGTGGGCATCGGCCTCACCAGCACGGTGAGCCTCTCGATCGCGGGTGCTCGGCGAAACGCCGTCAACTGGTTCGTGGACGGCGCCAGCAACGTGGACGTGGGTTCGAACATCACCCTGCTCAACACCCCGACTCTCGAGTCCATCGAAGAGTTCAAGATCATCACCTCGAGTTATGCCGCCGAATGGCCGCGCAGCGGCGGCGGCATCATCAACGTGGTGACCAAGTCGGGCAGCAACGCCTTCCGCGGCTCCGCCTACGAGTTCTATCGGAACGACGGCCTCAACGCGAACTCCTTCTTCCGCAAACAGAGCTCGACCCCCGCCATCTCGGGCGCTCCGGCCAAGCTCGACTACCACAACTTCGGCGCGACTTTCGGAGGACCGATCAAGAAGGACAAGATCTTCTTCTTCGGTTCCTACGAGCGCCGCAAGATCGAACGCGCTCCGTCGTCGCTCTCCGCCAATACCGTCGACCCGGCCTGGCTCACCGATCCGAACAACGTGAACTACGTGGCCCCCGCACTTCGCGACGCCAATGCGGTCCGGCTTCTTTCGGCCTGGCCCGCGCCCAACACCGGTACCAGCCAGTTCCAATCCTCGGCTCCTAACAAGCAGAACACCACCCAGTACGTCGGGCGGGTCGATTGGTATCTCAACTCCAAGTGGCGCCTGATGGGCCGCTACACCTACGACCGTTCGGAAACCACCGAACCGGGCGGGCTGTTCTTCAACACCGCCGTTCCCAACATCGCCACCACCATCACCAAGGTTCCGGGCCAGGTTGCGGTGGGCCAGATCACCACCACGATCAACCCCAGGATGCTCAACGAGTTTTCGTTCCAGTTCTCGGGCAATGCGATTGCGTCCCAGTACGGCGACAACGCGAAGAACAAGCGCGACGCCTACCAGCTCAACATTCCGGAGCTCTTCGCCGATAACCGCAATGGTCTGATTCCCAGCATCAACGTCGCCGGACTGTCGGGTCTGGGCGCACCCCAGCTCTTCGACAACAAGTACCGGAACTACACGCTGGCCGACAACTTGTCCTACCAGCGCGGCAACCACCAGCTGAAGGGAGGCTTCCTGGTCGCCAAAGAGGTGAAGGACGAGCTCGCGGGGACGGCCACCCAGGGCACTTTCAACTTCGCCGCGGCCGGCGGACAGACCGCCTTCCAGAACTTCCTGACCGGCAACCGGGACGGCCTGTGCGGGGCCACTTGCACGTACAGCGAGGTCCAGCTCGAGGTCAACTCGCAGTTCCGTTTCTCGCGCTATGAGTTCTACGTTCAGGACTCGTGGAAGGTGAAGCCGAATGTGAGCATCGACCTGGGGGTGCGCTACTCGCTGCAGCCGGCGCTCACCGACGAGGCCGACCAGTTGACGAGTTTCAACCCGGCGCTTTACAGCCCGGCGCGGGCCCCGCAGTTCTCGAGCGCGGCCGCGACGACCCTCGTGGTCGGAACCGGCGACCCCCTGAACGGTATCGTGATCGCCGGACAGAAATCGACCAATGGTCGCGCGATCTACGGGACCGACAAGAACAACATCATGCCCCGCGTGGGCTTTTCGTGGGACAAGGGTGGCCGTGGCTCAACCGTGATCCGGGGCGGGTACGGGGTGTACTACGACCAGGCGCTCGTCGGGATCTTCATCCAGAACGCGCAAGTCAACCCGCCGTTCTCCGCCAACCCCCAGGTGCTCAATCCGCTGCTCTCCAACCCGGCCTCCGGAACGTCAGCGACTACGGTGGCGCCCTCCGCCCTGATCGCCTCCAGCGATCCCTTCGTCACTCCGCGGACCCAGCAGTGGAACCTCGGAGTGCAGCGGAAGCTCTACTCGCGCGGCGTGATCGATATCGGCTACGTGGGTTCGGCGGGCGATAACCTGATCCAGCCCGTCGACATCAACGCGCCTCTCCCCCAGGGCGTGGTGGCCACGAACGGCGTGATCAACACCGCGCGACCGTACCTCGGCTTCGCCGGAATCAGATTCCACCAGACCACGGCCAGGGCGCGCTACAACGGCCTGCTGGTGGGGTTCCGTCACGACGCGGGGCGCAAGGGTCTGGTGAGCGTGGCTTACACCCTGAGCCGCACAAAGACCGACGCCACCAACGATCGGGACGCCGTCGACCTCCCGCAGGACCGGACGAACCTGGCCGCGGAGTATGCCATCGCGCGCACCGACCGCACCCATATCTTCACCGTCAACTACGTTTACGAGTTGCCCTTCTTCCGCGACTCGAAGGGTCTCGGCAAGCAGGTCCTCGGCGGATGGCAGGTCTCTGGCATCACCCAGTTCTGGTCCGGGCCGCCGATCTCCCGCGTGGTCAACGGTCAAACCAACGGCAGCCGCCGCGGCATCCGCGTCAACCAGATCAGCGATCCGTTCTCAAACCTGCCCACGAATACGCCCGGAGGGGTTTACTACTTCAATCCCGGCGCCTTCGCCCCGCCCGCTGACGGCGCTTTCGGCACCACCGGCCGCGCCATCTTCCGCCTGCCCGGGGTCAACCAGTGGGACATCACCGCCTCGAAGAACTGGTACCCGACCAAAGGCACGCGCCTGCAGTTCCGCGCCGACTTCATCAACGCGCTCAATCACACCCAGTTCGATCCGAACTCGGTTCAGAACGTCTGCACGGTAGCGGTCACGGCGACCGACTGCACAACCTCAACCGGCAACTTCGGAAGGGCCACGGGAACCCGTAACCCACGGGAGATCCAGCTCGGCGTGAAGTTCTTCTGGAACTAAGCGGACCGCAGCGCGCGCCCGTGGACTGATCGGTGCCTGACTTATCCAACGTGTCCCTTCTTGTCCAGGCCGGAGCGCTCGCCCCGGTCGGGATCGCGTTTCTGGTTTTCCTCGCGCTCGTAGGTCTGCGTTTGTTTCGCCGTGGGTCGGCTCGCTTCTGGACCGCGCCCGCGGCCATGGGTCTCGTTCTGCTTCCCGCCGTCCTCGGCGCCGGGCTCGCCGCCCTGCTCTTTCGACAAACGGCCTCCGCGCTGGCCCTCGTCGATTTCCGCGGAGTAGGCGCTCTGGCGGCCGGCCTGGCCGAGGCGTTGATCCCGCTGCTCGTAGGCCTGGTGTGCGTGGCGGCGCTGGCCTTCGCCGGCCTGTTGCTCGTGGGCGTCGGCAGCTCACGCGGAACGGAGGCCGAATCGAGCGGCGACTTGACCTGGCCCTCGGCGGCGCTGCTCGCGGTGGTTCTAAGCACAGGTCTGGTCGCGTTCCTGATCCGCCTGATGGAGGCCGTCTCCGCAGGCTGGCGCGACGCGCCGGGCCTCCTCCTGCAACTCAATGGGTCCCTGCTCGGCTCGGCCGCCCTCGCGACAATCCTGTTTGCGCTGGCCGTGGTCAGCGCGGTGCGCGCTCCGCGCGGCCCCTCCGCGACGGAAGTCAAGGTAGCGGCCCTGTCGGGGTTGTCGCTGTGCGGCCTTCTGGCTTTGGGTGGAGCCTGGGCGGTCTATGGCGACCTGCAGTGCTACACCTCCACCGCCCTAACCGGTGTGCCTTGCGACGCCGCGCCGGGCCCGGTCGCGGTCGACGAATCGCCCACCCCGGCTCCTGAGGATTCGCCGTCACCGCCCCCCCCGGCGGTCGCGGTCAAGCCGCCCCCTCCGCCGCCCCCACCGATACCGCAGTCTCGAACCTCTGCGGCTCCAACACCCCCTCGGATCCGGCGTCCGCTACCATCACCCGAAGGAAGCCAGCCGCGAAACGCCAGGAGCGCCACCCCAGGCGGCGCGGCGGCACGCCCGGTCGACGCGGAAGAGAACAACCGTGCTGCGAAAGCGGTGCGGGTGGGCGGGCAGATCAAAGAACCGAAGAAGATCAAGAACGTGGCCCCGGAGTATCCCCCCATCGCCATCCAGGCCAGGGTCGAGGGCATCGTGATCGTGGAGTGCACCATCGACGAGAAAGGGAAAGTCACCCGGGCCGCGATCCTGCGCGGCATTCCGTTGCTCGACGGAGCGGCCGTGGCGGCGATCAAGCAATGGGTCTATGAACCCACGTTGTTGAACGGCGCCCCCGTTCCCGTGGTCATGACGGTGACCGTCAACTTCAAGCTCGGCCCCAGGTAGACCGGTTTTCCTCGGCGTTGCCTCTCGCCTCGTCGGGATCAGGCCGCCAGTCGCTCCTCGTAGGGGACCGTCTCCCCGGACTCGAGATAGCGCTGGAGGATCCGGAGATACATCGCCCAGCAGAAGGACGAGTTGCGGAAATGGTGCGTCTCCTCCTTCCATCCCGAGTGCCAGAAAGAAACCTGAGTGTGATCGCCCGCCGCGACGAGACGGAAACCCACGCGGGTTCCCATCCAGTCATCCATCGCTTCGACCAGCTCCAGTTCGAACTCCTCGTTCTTGACACACCGGGTGACCCTGGCTTCCCAGTCGTACTCGGGGCCAAAACCGAGCGCGTATTCCGCACCCACTCTGGGCCGGCCGGATGAGTAATGGGTCCACCACTGATCCAGACCCCCGGGGGTGGTCATGGCTTCGAAAACTCGGGACGCCGGCGCCTTGATCGTAAAGTCATGAAGAATGCTGGCCATGTCCTTAAGCCTTCCTGTAGTGCGGATCCTGATTCAATCGGCCTCCACCGTAGCCCCGAGCGTCCAGGTTGGTCAATGAACCAAAGGGCTCATGCGTGATGGGGTTGAACCCCGGGGTCGTGCTGGTTAGGCTCACCCCCCGCGACGCTCATCACCGGTTTTGTTTCTTGAGGAGGATTCCATGAGGCCCGTTCGGACCGTGCTCCTTTTCGCCGCGTTTCTCTCCGCTGCAGTTCTCGCCACCCTGCCCCTGGTTCTGCGGCCCTCCGGCACCCTGCCGGCCAACGCCGATGCCTTGTTGAACGCGTGGGTTCTGAGACAGGTTTGTGCGGGTCTCGCGAACCCATCGGACCTCCTTCGCGGCAACATGTTCTACCCTGATCCAGCGGCGCTTCTTTACTCCGAGCCTCTGATCGGTGTCGGGCTTCAATCGCTGCCCCTGTGCGTCCTCGGGCTCGACCACGTGACCCTCTTCAACGCCAGCTATTGGCTGGTGCTCGCGATGTGCGCCCTGGGGGCATGGCTTCTGGCCAAAGAGATCACCGGAAGCGCCAGCGCCGCACTGGTGGGCGCAGTGGTGTTCACATTCACCAGCGCCAACTACGACTCGGCCGCCCGGCTCCAGATTGTCGCGAGTCAATGGACCCCGATCTGCCTCTTATACCTCATCCGTTTTTGTCGCCGCGGGAACGTGCGGGACGCAGCGTTGATGGGCCTGGCCTTCGCCATGCAGTCTCTCTCTTGTGTGTATTACGAGATTCTCCTGGCCCTGCTTCTGATTCTTACCGTCCCGTGGTGGGTCGGGCTGGCCGGCGGCCTGGCCCAGGCACGAGCGCGAATTTCGGGAACGGTCGTGGCGATTGTCCTCACCGCGATCCTGGTCCTTCCCCTGAACCTGGCTCAACGGACGCACTTGTCGCCCGTGCTGGTGGCCAGATCCCTGGCCCAGCACCTGACCCTCTCCGATTTCACGGACGTGCTGCCGACGAATTTCCTCTACGGGAATTGGTTGGGCCGTTCTCGGGTTGCCTACGACGCCCTCTACTTTCCAGGATTCGTGCCGATCGGCCTGGCTCTCCTCTTCTTCGTCTGGGGAGCACGGCGACGCGATTGGTGCCTCGGGTACACCGGTCTGAAGCCGGTACTTGTCGTTGGCTCGATTGCCTTCGCGTTCTCCTTCGGCGCGGAGATCAAGACGCCATGGATGGATGTTCCGGGCCCGGTGGCCGCGTTTTCGGGCTGGATGCCTGGCCTGGCCCAGGTTCGCGTACCCTCCCGGTTCCTGATGTTCTCCCGGCTGGCCCTGGCTATGGTGGCGGCCTGCGCCGTGCATCGGCTTCTCGGCCGAGCCCCTCGGGTCCCCACCTCTCTGGCCGCCCTGGCGATCGCGGCCGCGTGCTTTCTGGAACACTGGTCGCCGCCCCTCGACGTATGGGCGGTGCCCACACGGAACGAAATGCCCGCGGTTTATTCCTGGCTGGAGCAACCGGAACAGGGACGTGGCGCCATCATGGAGTTTCCTCCCGCCCTGCAACGGCTCAGGCGGGAAGAAGCGGTGTGGCTGCATACCGCGGCCTTCCACGGGCTGCCGATGGCGAACGGGTATTCGAGCTTCAGGCCCGCCTGGTATGAATTCGTGATGGAAGCCGCCCTGGAGACGCCCGGAAGATTCGTCGACATCCTCCGCCGACTGGGCGTGCGGACGGTGGTGGTTCATCCGCGGCCCCGGGGTCTGACCGAAGTGGACGGAGCGGTGACCGCCTTTCTTGAGTATTCAGACCGCCACCCGGAGGCGATCCGACTGGTCAGGTCGTTCTCCGACCCCCGCCACTTCGAGGGGATCTGGTCGCGCCTGGGCGACGAGAGAGTTTTCGCGATTCAACCGGCCGCCGCGGTTGGCGTTTCGAACGCCGGCCCGGCGATCGATCGGGCTGGCTGGTCTTGCCGCAGCATCGAACCGGGTTGCGAAGCTGCGATGGATGGCGATCTCACCACCTTGATTCGAGGCCACGAAAACCAAAATGCCGGCGGGTCCCTCAAGGTTCGGTTCGCAAAGCCCACGACGATCCAGGCCGTATCAATAGGATTGGGACGATTCCCTCAGTTGTTCGCCCGAGACGCCGCAATCCGCTTGCTGGAGGGCGAGGACTGGGTGGCCGTCGATGCCGAACTCGACATCGAGGGATTCCTTTCTGACACTGTTCGAGGCTCCCTGAATCCGGTCATGATGTGGAAATTCCCGCCGACACCGGCCATGGGCTTCGAGATCAGAGTGCGCTCGGGAGGCCAGGGATTCCGCGAGCTCGGCATTCCCGAAGTCAACGCCCACGCGTCGCCTTAGGACCTTAGCAGGCGATTCTCAAGGCCGAGCACAGGAACTTGAGGTAGGGAACGGTGGTCGCGAAGGTGTCGGCCGCGACCGCGACCAGGTCCGAGCTCTTCACATCCGAGACGGTCAACTGGGTGTCGAGAATGAAATCGGTTCGCTTGAGGTCTTCGATGTTCGGGTGATCGGCCACAAACCCCGCGGGCGGACGCTTCAGCGACGAGCCGGCCTGACGCCATTCGGCGGTCAAAGCGGGGTCATCCACGATCTTCCGCCACTTCGAAGGCGCCACCGCGATGGCCGTGCGCAACGCGTGCAGCGCATCCGCTTCGGGGTGCCACATCCCCGCTCCGAGGAACAGCATCCCCGGCTGGATGTGAACGTAGAGGCCGGGGGCGTGGACGTCTTTGCCCGTGCGATGGCGGAACTGAATTCCGAGGTTCGTCTTGTAGGGCGACTTGTCCTTGGAGAAACGCACATCCTTGTGAACGCGCATGATGGACCCGCCGATCTTTCGATCGTCGGCCACGAGCGCGCGTGAGATCTTCAGAAGCCTCGGCGCCATGGCCCTCACGAAGGCCCGAGCCGGCTCGCGGACATCCGCTTCGTACCGGGCCTTGTTCGCTTCGAACCAGGCTCGATCATTGTTCTCGGCCAGATCCCCGAGGAATCTCAAGGCGGGGCCAAAGCCGTTGAACTCATTTGTCATCGAAGCCCTCCCGGGTTTTCAGTGGGCTTCCAAAGGCCATGGATCGAGTTCCTTCGGGATGAGCGTACATGAGAGAGACCAGCGAGCGAGAAACCAGCCGGACCTTCAGCGAACGCCGGGGGTGGGGGAGGTCTTCGGTTTCGATGGCGCGGCCGCCGGCGAAGCCTTGGGCACCGCCTTGGGAGCGGTCGCCGCCGGGCGGGGGGCGGCCTTGGGGGCCGGAGCCACTGCCTTGGTGACCGCGGGAGGGGCGAGGGGCGCGGGCTCCGAGACCACGCGCACTTTGGTGATCACCACCGGAGTGACGGGAACGTTCGAGTAGACGCCTTTGGTGGTGGTCGGCACGGCCACGATCTGATCCACAACCTCCATGCCGGAGAGAACTTCACCAAAGACCGCATAGCCCCAGCCGTCGCGGGAAATCCCGAAATCGAGACCCGGATTGTCTTTCACACTGATGAAGAACTGCGAGGTCGCGCTGTGAGGATCATTGGTTCGAGCGAGAGAGAGAGAACCGCGGTGGTTGAGCAGGCCATTCCGGGCCTCGTTGCGAACCGGTGGGTTGGTGGCCTTTTCAACCATCTTGGCGTCCATTCCGCCCCCCTGGATCATGAAACCTGGGATGACGCGATGGAAAGTTGTTCCGGTATAGAAGCCGCTCTTTACGTAGTTCAGTATGTTGCGGCTGGACCGCGGCGCCAGAGTGGCATAGAGGCCGACCTGGATGGTCCCCAGGGTGGTTTCAATCGCGATCACCGCGCCGTCGGGGGTGGGCTTGGCTTCCGGGGCCGGCGTCTGAGCGGCCACCGGTGCGGTCGCGGCCTGAGTGGCGCCCGCCTGGGCGGCCAGAACCATCAGGGCAAGGATGGATGGGGTGAGCATGGATCTTTCTGAAACTCCTCGGTTAAATAGGGTGTGGTGCGGCTAAAGTCTAGCGAAGAGTCCGTGATTCCTCCCATTGGCTTAGAATCCTTGCCCGGTCGGTACTAAAGATGGTTCTCTTCAACTACTCCACCAAAGAACTCACCGCAAAGGTCGTCTACTACGGCGCCGGCCTGTGCGGGAAGACGACCAACCTGCAATGGATCCATGAGCAGCTGCCCATCAAGAACAAGGGCAAGATGCTGTCGCTCGCCACCGAGGCTGACCGCACTCTGTTCTTCGACTTCCTGCCCATCGAGCTGGGCACTATCCGGGGAATGAAAACCCGGGTCCAGCTCTACACCGTTCCCGGCCAGGTCTTCTACAACGCGACCCGACGGATGGTGCTCAAGGGAGCGGACTGCGTGGTGTTCGTGGCCGATTCGCAGGACGCGATGATCGAAGCGAATGCGGACGCCATGAAGAACCTGCGGGAAAACCTCATCGCCAACGAGCTCGACCCCGACAACATCCCTATCGTGATTCAGTACAACAAGCGCGATTTGCCCAACGCGGCGCCGCTGGCCGATCTGAACAAGGCCCTCAACGCGCGGGGCGTGCCGTTTGTCGAAGCGTCGGCGAAAAGCGGGAAGGGCGTCGAAGAGACCCTGAAGGTTGCGACCCAGCTCGTCTTCCGGGTTCTCGCGACCAAATACGGCAACGATGGCACCTCGGCGGGAACGAGCGCGATTCAAAAGCCGTCGATCGGAACCAAACCAGCAGCCCCGGCCCCGGTTGCGCCACCGCCACCCGCGCGCGCCACCCCGGGCCTTCCTCCACCCTCGCGCGTTGCTCCGGCGGCGGCTCCGCCACCCGCGCAGGCCGCTCCTGCAGTTCCGCCACCCGCCCGTGTCGCTCCTGCAGTTCCGCCGCCCGCCCGCGCCGCTCCTGCGGCTCCGCCGCCCGCCCGCGTCGCGCCGCCGGTTCCAGCACCCGCGCGGGCGGCCGCGCCGGCCAGCCCGCCGGTCTACGCATCGGCTGACGACCTTCTCGACTCATTGGGCGGACCGGGACCATCGCCTTCGCCAGTCGACTTCGGCGACCCCCTCGACGCCCTTTCGGGCCCCGGAGGCGCAGGAGCATCACCGGCGCCCATGGTCGACCCCTTTGGACCCGAACTCTCGCTCGATGGTCTGGGCGAGGCGCCGGGCCCGCGTCCGACACCCGCCGGCGCAACCGGGGAGCTTGAGTTGGATCTGGGATCGCCCGAGCGGTCGTCCGGTCCCGGCGATCCCTTCGGGTCGGCCCTCGATTCTGAATCCCCTCTTGACGATCCCTTCGGCTCGTCGCTTGAAGCGGCCTCGCCGTTCGACTCGCCCACGCCTGCGCGCAAGCCGGCGCCCGGAGGATCGCCGCTCGATTCGATGATGGAACTCGGAGCGCCCGGAGGATCGTCGAGCTTCACCTCGGATCCGGTCAACGTCGAGGCATCCGTAAATGTTCCGGCGGGTGCGCTCAAGGCGGATCCGGTGCAGGTGAGCGTTCCCATCGAGCTCACGCTTTCCGGTTCTGGACGAGACATCCTCATCCCGATAAGACTGCAGTTGAAGATCCGAATCCGATAGTCCGGACTCCGGACTTCAGACCCGCCCACTCTGAGCGCCGTGGCGGCGGTGGTCACCCCCATTCAGCAGGAGACAGCCCAATGTCCATACGCCTCGCCTCGCGAGTGGTCGCGATTCTGAGCCTCTTCCTCTTCTTCTTCTCCTCCAGATCCGAAGCGCAGCTCGCGCCGCTTCCTCAGGATCAGGGCGCCACCGGTCTTGGTATCGCGCTGCGTCGACTGCCGGTGTCGTTCAACGTCCTCTACGTCACCGCGCATCCGGATGACGAGAACAACGGCGTACTCACTTTGCTTTCCCGGGGCCTCGGCGTCCGCGCCGGTTTGCTCACCGTCACCCGCGGCGATGGCGGCCAGAACGAGATCGGCCCCGAACTTTTCCAGGCCATCGGCATTCTGCGCACCGAGGAACTCGCCGGAGTCCACCGCTACGACGCGGCCGAGCAGTACTTCACCAAGGCCTACGAGTTCGGTTATTCGTTCAGCGTGGAAGAGACGCTCCAGAAGTGGGGCAAGGAAGAGATCCTCGACGATGTCGTACGGGTGTTCCGCAGTTTCCGCCCCGATGTGGTCCTCACCCTCTCTCTCGAGGCGCCCGGCGGCGGGCAGCATCATCAGACCACTGCACGTCTCGCGAAAGAGGCGTTCCGGGTGGCCGCTGACCCGACGCGGTTCCCCGAACAGATCAAGGAAGGCCTTCTTCCCTGGCAGGCCCTGCGCGACTATCAGGGCGGAGTCGGGGGCGGCCTTGAACGACTCGAAGGTGAGGCCACCACGGTCGCGACCAACGGCTTCGATCCGCTTCTCGGCATGAGCTATGCGGAGTTCGGTTCCATCGGTCGCTCGTTCCACAAGTGCCAGGGCGGCGGCCAGTTGAAGAGCGATCCCGGCGACGGTCGCGCCACCTACTACATCGTCGACTCCGAACCGAAGATCGCGGGCGGCGGAACTTCGATCCTGCCCGAGGACATCTCGGTGAAGGCCCTGATTCGCTTCGCGAAGGGTGAAGAGGACAAGGCCCCTTTCCTCGCCGCCGGACTCGCGGGCATTCAGGACGCAGCGGCCGAAGCGGTCGGGGCCTACGATCCCAAATCGCTCAGCAAGGTCGTTCCCGCTCTGCGCAAAGGCATGGGCGCGACGCGTGCGCTGATCGCGCAGGTGAAGGGCAGCGGCCTGTCGAACCTTGCCCGGACGAACTTCCTCAATCGCCTCGAGCGCAAGGTCACCGAGTTCGAGCAGGCGCTGATCCTGGCTCACGGCGTGGTGTTCCAGGCGGTGGCGAACGACGACAACGTGGTGCGCGGGCAGGCCTTCGACGTGAGGGCTCTCGTGGTCAATCAGGGCAACGAACCCGTGCGAGTCGAAGATGTTTCACTTGCCGTTCCGAACGGCTGGACGGTCACGGGCAAGCTCGACAAGACGGGCGACCTCGCGCCCGGCCAGAAGGCGCAGGGAACGTTCACGGTCACAACCGGCGCGGCCGCGCGCTACACCCAACCGTATTGGAAGCGCAACTTCAAGGTGGATCGGTACGACATCGAGATTGCCGGTGATCTGACCCTGCCCTGGAGCCCGTCGGACGTTCAGGCCCGGTTCAGTTTCAGCAGCGCCGGGACCACGTTCGGCCGCACCCAGGCCGCGCAGTATCGATATGAAGGACCCTGGGTGGGCGGAGAGAAGCAGAAGGAAGTGAACATCGTCCCCGTGCTCTCGGTGCACCTCACTCCCGAGATCGTGGTAGCGCCGAAGTCCACGGCCGCGGTGAAGCGCGAGCTTCGCGTCGCCATCAAGAATGGCAGCAAGAGCGCGGTCGACGCGGTGGTGAAGATCGACGCCGGCAAGCTGAAGGTCGAGCCCGCTTCGACGCCGGTGAAGTTCCGCTACGAAGGCGAGGAGCTGACCGTGCGGTTCTTCGTGACTGTGCCTCCGGGGACGCCGGAGTCCGAGTTCACCCTCAAAGCATCAGCGACGGCGAATGGCGAGACGTTCGCGCAGGGCTATCAGGTCATCGCCTACGATCACACCCAGGAGCGCCATCTCTTCCACGACGCGGCTTCCGTCCTGCGCGTGCAGGACGTGAAGGTGGCGCCGGGCGTGCGCATCGGCTACATCATGGGTACCGGTGACGAAACCCGGGACGCCATCGAACAGCTCGGCGTTCCCGTCACCATGCTGAACGCCGACGATCTCGCGTATGGAGATCTCTCGAAGTACACGTCCATCGTGACCGGCACTCGCGCCTTCCAGAGTCGCAACGACTTGAAGGCCAACTACGCGCGAGTGATGAAGTACGTGGAGGAGGGCGGCAATCTGGTGGTTCAGTACAACAAGTTCGAGTTCAACGTCCTGGCGCAGCCCGCGTTCGCCGGGGGCTTCTCCGGCGGACCCGGCGGCGGTCCGGGCGGCGGCGGCGGCGCACGCGCGGTTCAGGATTCGCCTTTCGCGCCCTGGCCCGCGTCGGTCACGTCGAATCGCGTGACCGTGGAGGAAGCGCCGATCGAGATCGTGGCCCCAATGTCGCGCCTCGTCACCGTGCCGAACAAGATCACGTCACGCGACTTCGACGGCTGGGTGCAGGAGCGCGGCCTCTACTTCTTTGGCGCGCGTGACCCGAAGTACGTGGATGTGTTGAAGTCGGCGGATCCGTGGCCGAAGAATCCCGGCGAGAAGAAGGGTCTCCTCGTCGAGACCACGGTCGGCAAGGGGACATGGAGCTACGTGGGGCTCGGGCTCTTCCGGCAACTTCCGTCAGGAACGCCGGGCGCCTATCGCATCCTCGCGAATCTCATCTCGCGCCCGTCCGGCGTGGTCGTTGGGGTCAAGCGCAACGCGGTCCAGTAGGTCGTCTCGAGAGAGAGGGCCAGCCGGCGACCCTACCAGCGGGAAGGACCGGTCTGGCCCAGCGCGGCGAGGGCTGCGGTTGCCTCGCTATTGAGCGGGTCGAGCGCGAGGACCCGCCCGAAGGCGACGCGAGCCCGCGCGGGGATCCCCGCGTCCTTGAACATTCTGCCGAGAGCCAGCTGAACCGCCACGTTCCCAGGTTCGGTGCGCGCGAGGTCCTCCAGGTTCTGCTGGGCCGCCTGCGCCAGGCTGGGGATCTTCGCTTGAGTCTCGCCGACCAGGATCCTGATCGCCGTGGCCTCCGGTGTTCCTTCCGCGAGCCACTGCGCCCTGGCCAGACACTCGAGGGCCTCCCAGATTTTCGACTCGCCAATCAGGGTTCGCGCAATCGCCACCTCTTCCTGAACGGTGGCGGTGCGGGGAGCGGGCGGCACGGGAGCGGGCAGCACGGGAGCGGCCGGGCCGGACGGTCGCTTCGCTGGACCAGGTGCTGGAACAAATGAAGTCGGACTGGCCACGAACACCGGCGAGCGCGGTCCGGACCCAACCCTGGGTGGCGAGGCGGGCGGAGGGGTCGGGCCCAAATTTCGGGACGGGGGGGTCGGGCCCGAATTTCGGGCCGTATGCGTCGGACCCGAGGCTTTGGGACCGCGGCGCTGCGTCTTGTCGGTCCCCACCAGCCGATCGGGCGCGCGGTTTCCCAGGAACTCGATGCCAACTCGGGTGATGTGATCGGTCCCGTGGCTGATGTTGCGAACGATGGCGCCGGTCTCGAAGTCTCCACCCACCTCGATGACCTTGACTTGATCGCCCGCCTCGAGATCCGACCAGCTGGTGAGAATCCGCATGCCGGTGCGAGAGAGATCGTGAGCCACCGTTCTCTCCTCCTTCTCGGCGGCTCCGTCGGCGCCGAGCTTGCGGAGGACCACATCGGTCGGGAGGTAGATTCGTTCTTCCTTGCGGGCATCTTTGTGCGACCGTGCCGGCACCGGCGCCGGATTTTCCGCCAACGGCTTTCCCGGAGCGGCTTCGGGCGGAGGTGCGGTCGGCTCGTGAATCGCCGCCGACCGCAGGGCCTGAGCGAATTCCTGGGCCGAGGCGAAACGATCGGCTGCGGCCTTGGCCAAAGCGCGACGCAGGGCGGGAACGAATCGACGTGGAACTCTCAACCCCTGCTCGTCGTCGAACGACGGCATGTCCTGGATCTGCTTGAAGAGCGTGGCCATGGGGGTGGCGCCCCGGATCGGGATGTCCCCGGTGAAGAGTTCGAAGGCCAGGATGCCAAGAGCGTAGACATCACTCCGAAAATCGAGGGCGTCGCCCCGGCATTGTTCGGGGCTCATGTACTCCGGGGTGCCAAAGGCCTCGCCGGCGGCGGTCTGGCCCTGGGACATTAGATCTTTGGCGATGCCGAAGTCGACCAGCCGCACCACTCCGCGCTCGTCCCGCGAAGCGTTGGCGGTCTTGAGGTCGCGGTGCAGGATCCCCACGTCGTGGATGGCCTGAAGACCGGAGGCGATCTGGAGGACGGCCGAGAGAGCCTCGGCCTCCGGAAGTCCCTTGGGCTGCTCCTTCAAGGTCTTCTGGAGATCCTGACCCTCGAGGATCTCCATGGAGATATAGCCGAGGGGCCCCTCCTCACCGTAGTCATGGATCCGGCAGACGTTGGGATGAGAGACCTTGCGCGCCAGTTTGATCTCGCCTCGGAAACGACGCACCGCGTCGGCGTGGGCAGACAGGTCGGTCCGGAGGACCTTGATCGCCACTTCTTCTTCCAGCAGGCGATCGAAGGCTCGATAGACGAGACCCATCCCCCCTTTGCCGAGAACCGCGCGCAGTTCGTAGCGGGAGGCAAGAACCGACCCCAGGGCCAGGGTGTTCAGCGAACGGCCGCAGGCCAGACAGGCATCAGCGCCGGCATCAATCGGCGCGGCACACGACGGGCACTCCATGGTCATTGGATCAGATGCGGGGGGGCCTTGTTACATCCACGGAAAGGGCGGATGAAATGGAACAGCTAAAGGAAGATGGCGGAGTCTACCTCCGCCGCCGGGGAGGATTCACGCCCCCCTGAAGAGGAACACCGCCGTCACGTCGTCACGTCCCCGGACCCGCGCCCGTTGCTGAGCCTCTCCCGCAACAGAGTCGACAGAACCGCAGTTATCGGCGTTTAGCGGGATCGCTCAACGCCGCGAGGGCTGCGGTCGCCTCGCGATTCTTCGGATCGAGGGCAAGCACTTGCTGGAAGGCGAGTCGAGCTCGCGCGGCCAGGCCTTTCCCGAAGAACATTCTCCCGAGCGCCGAATGAGCGGCCACGTCCCCGGGCTCGCTCCGCGCGAGGTCTTCGAGATTTTGTTGAGCGGCCCGCATCAGGCTCGGGACCTTCGCTTGAGTCTCCCAGGTCAGAATCCTGACCGCCTTGGCCTCTGGTGTTCCTTCCGCGAGGGCCTGCGCCTTCGAAAGACACTCGAGAGCCTCCCATATCTTCGACTCGCCGATCAGCCCTCGCGCCGTCGCGCGCACGGCCGCAATCTCCTCCAGGACATTCTCGGCCGAGCGCCCGGCGGCCACGGGGGCGCCGGACGGTTGCCCCCCCGCTTCCCTTGGTGGAACAGGGGAGGTCGGATTGGGCGCGACCGCGGGCCGCGGGATCCAACCCGTGGTTGCGGGCCGCGACTGGGAAGCGGATGTCCCCAACCGGGGGATCTGACTCGAAGCTCGAGGAGGAGGGAGCGAAGCGGAAGTTCCCCCGGGCGGAACCGCAGAGCGCTGAACGGTGCTGAAAACGGGTCGCCTTATGCTGGTGGTGGTCCCAACCAGCCGGTCCGGGGCTCGATTCTCGACGAATTCGATACCGGCCCGCGTAATCTGATCCGTGCCGCGGCGGACGTGGCGAACGATGGCCCCGGTCGAGAAATTCCCTCCCACTTCCTGCACCGAGACCTGATCGCCCTCGGCCAGATCCGACCAGCTGGTGAGAACTCGCATGCCGCTCCGAGAGAGATCGTGGGCGATGGTTCTCTCCTCTTTCTCCGGCACGCCGTCCGGACCAACTTTACGAAGGAGCAGGTCCGTGGGGAGCTCGAAGCGTTCGTCCCTGCGGGCGCCCTTGCCGAGGGCGGGCGCTCCAGAATCAGGGGTCGGCGACAACGGCGCGGGTGAAGCCACGGCCGAGGCCAGGGGCGACAAGGAACGACCACAGATCGAACATGCATTTGCGCCAGCCTCAGTGGCGGCGGCACAGAACGGGCAGGGAAGGGTCATTGGCGCGGCTTCAGCGAAACTGTACAACCGCCCACTGGCAAGAGCCGAAAGGACCGACTCCCCTACTTCTCCAGATCGCTCCCTCGCACCAGCGCCTCCTTGCCGAATTTCTCCCGCACCTTGTCCCGGAGTTCGTCGATCCGGGCGCCCCGCTTCGGGGCCGCCTCCTCGAACAGCGACTTCTGTGCCGGCTCTTCAAACCCGGAAACTCCGATGCCGAGGAGACGCACCTTCAACGAACCGTGGACCTCGTCGAAAAGCGCCGCCGTAGCTTCGAAGAGTTCGGAAGCGATATTGGTGGGAGCCTTTCGCGTGCGCGCGTGGGTTCGGGTCTTGAAGGTCTCATCGCGATACTTGAGGGTGATGGTCCGCCCGGCGAGAGACTCGGCGCGAAGGCGACGGGAAAGTTCGTCGGCGAGGTGCAGCAGAGTCTTGCGTAGTGCGCGCGGGCTGCCTTCATCCACGTCGAATGTGTGCTCCACCGAAACGCTTCGGGCGGGCCCCGAGTCCGAGACCACCGGCCGATCGTCTTCACCCCGGGCCAGGCGCTGCAGATCGAGGCCATGCGTGCCGAGGAGCCTGGTCCCCTTCGCATCGGCCAGTTGACCGACGGTGTGAATACCGAGTCTGGCCAGGCGCTCTTCCATCTTCGGCCCGACGCCCCACAGGCGGCGCACCGGCAGCGGGGCCAGGAACGCTCGCTCCGTTCCCGGAAGCACCACCACCAGGCCATCGGGCTTCTCGAGATCGGAGGCGATCTTGGCGATGAGCTTGGCCGTCGCCACACCCACGGACGCCGTCAGTTTCGTCTGCTCGCGAATCTGAGCCTTGATTCTCCGGGCGATCGTCTGTCCATCTCCGAAGAGCCGGACGCTCGCGGTGACGTCGAGGAAGGCTTCATCCACTGAGATCGGCTCCACCAGGTCCGTGAAGGCCTCGAAGACGGTGCGGATCTCCTTCGAGACCGCGCTGTATTTCGCCATGTCGGGCGAGATGAAGATGCCCTGCGGACAAAGGCGGTATGCGGTCGAGATCGGCATGGCGCTCACCACCCCGAACTTCCGGGCCGCGTAGCTCGCGGTCGACACCACTCCCCGCCCGGTTCCCCCCTTGGGGTCGGCGCCGATGATCACCGGCTTTCCGCGCAACTCCGGACGATCCCTTTCCTCCACGGCGGCGTAGAACGCATCCATATCGACGTGAAGAATCGTCCGTGGTGCGTTCGTTTTCAATCGGGAGTCGGGCGGCATGGCGTGCTTCTGGCGGCGAGGTGGTCAAAGCGTACAATCTCCCCTTGAAAGTTGAGGTCACAAAGAGAATGAAGACAGACAAGACCAGGCTCGCCGCCGCGGCTCTCCTTGCTCTTTCGCTCGCCGTGCCGGGAAGCGCTCAAGCGAAAAAGGACAAGCCCGGAGCGGCCATTCCCACCGCGGCTTCGGCGCCCATGCCGAAGACAGACCGAATGCCGATGGCGGAGTTCAAGAAACTCCTGGCGGAAGGCGGGGTGGTGGTCATCGACGTGCGGTCCAACGATGCCTACCTGGGTGGCCATATTCCCGGCGCGCTGTCGATGCCCGAGATCACGGACGCCACCGCCCTGAAGCTGAAGCAAATGGGCAAGCCCATCGCGACTTATTGCTCCTGACCGGCCGAAAACACTAGCGCCCGTGCGGCGCAGATCCTGCAGAAGATGGGCGTCGCCGCCCAGGCCGTCGTCGGTGGATATAACACCTGGGTCCGAGAGAAGAACCCGGTGAAGACCGGGGCCGACGCGAAGTAGCCTGGCAAAGGGTTCCGGCCCTGGGCGAGAACGCGTCCGAGATATCGGGCGCGTTTTTCCTGGGCGCACGCAGTCTGGAGTGAGCTATCCTCTGCGCTGTCGCTAAGGGTGCCTCCATAAAAGGAGGGTAAAAGGGAAGCAGGTCGAATACCTGCGCGGTCCCGCCACTGTAGCCGGCGAGTCGTTTCTCGATCCGTGCGAGCCACTCGAGTCCCAAAGACTCGGGGAAGGCTCAGAGAAACGGCGTTGACCCGGGAGCCAGGAAACCTGCCTCGAGCGAAGTCGGCAATATCAACAACGAGGCTTCTCGCGGAAGAAGGCCACGGTCGCTCAGCAGGTCGTCCCGGAGTCAATCGGGTCCGGAACCTCCATGAGCCCGTTCTCCTTCCTCCGTCCGGGGCTTCATCCTCGAGGAAGGATTCCAACGTCATGACGCTCCACCGGTCCAGCCGGACTCTCATTCGTCTCACGTCGCTCGCCGCTGCTTTTGGCGCATCCGCTCTTTCCGCCGCTGAAATCAGCGGCTCGGTGAGGACGCAAAACGGACTGGCCGTCTCGCAGGCGGTCGTCCGTCTCACCTCTTCCACCACTTCCGGAGAAGTGGTCACCGGATCGCAGGGTGAGTTCAAGGTCGATCTGCCCGACGGGTCCTACATCGCCACGGTGCGCGGATTCGACGTCGATGCTTCGCCCATTCTTGTCACGGGGCAAGATGTGGCGCTCGCGATCTCGCTCCGGCCCGCGAAGATCCGCGAAGAGGTGGTGGTGACAGCCACCAGGTCACGCACCGCTGTCTCTTCGATCGGCGTTTCGGCCAGCGTTCTCGACGCCACGGATCTGAAGGAACGCCAGACCCTGGGTCTCACCGACATGCTCGCCGAACTGCCGGGAATGGCGGTGGCCACCACCGGCGGGGTGGGCGCGCAGTCGTCCTTGTTCGTGCGAGGCGGCGAGTCGCGCTTTGCCCGCGTCCTCATCGACGGCGTGCCCGTGAACGAACCCGGCGGCTTCTTTAACTTCGGCACGCTGCTCACGCCTGACGTCGAGCGCGTAGAGGTGGTCCGGGGCTCTTTCGGGACGCTGTACGGCTCGGACGCCCTCGCCGGCGTGATAGCACTCGACACCACAGCGGAGGGAGCGGGGCGAAGACTGCGAGGCGAAGCAAGTGCAGGCGATCTCGGGTCTCAATCGTTCCTGGCCCGCGGGAGCGAGAAGCACGGTCTTCTTTCGGGCTCCATCGCGCTCGGTCGATCCCAGACCGACAATGAAGGTCCGAATGCGGACTTCACCTCGAACCTGTTCGCCGCTTCAGTGGAACGTCGACTGGACACCGGCGGCTCAATCGTCGGATCGTTCCGACTCAACACCTCCGAAGGTGGCACGCCGGGACCCACGGTGTTTGGCCGGCCTGACCTGGATGCTCGTTACCAGCGTGATCTCATGATCGCGAGTCTCGCCGCGAACTTCCGGTCCGGTGCAATGTCCCACGCGTCCCGCATTGGTTTCAAGAGCGACGATCAACTTTCGAAGAATCCGTTGAACTCGGGTTCGTACCGGCCGACCTACGGTTCGCGCCGCGCCGCCTTCGACTCCTCGGACTTCCCTGACCCTCTCGGATACGCGAACAACACCAACCGACTCTTCGGAACCTACGAAGTGCGCGGCCAGATCCGGTCGCACTCCGTCACCGCCGGGGGCGATATCGAACGTGAGACTGGTGAACTGGGAAGTGTCGGAACGTCCCCGCTTTCTCCGACCCGAACCAGCTACGGCGCTTTCGTCCAGGACCAGATCGCCCTCTCGTCGCGCGCCTTTGGAACCCTCAGTCTTCGGGCCGAGCACAACGGCTCCACGGGGACGACCCTGGTGCCCCACGTCTCGACCGCCTGGATTGCCGCGCGCGACGCGAATTTCGAACTCACCGTTCGCGCGAGCGGCGGCGCGGGAATCAAGGCTCCGAGCTTCTTCGAAAGCTACGGCACGTCGTCCTTCGCCCTCGGCAATCCCGATCTCAAGCCGGAGCGAGCGCGCACCTACGATGGCGGTATCGATCTTCGAGTGGGCGACAACGTGAAGCTGCAGGCCACGTACTTCCACCACCAGTACCTCGACCAGATCGCTTACAAAGTCGTCTCGTTCTCGCCCTTTCGAGGCACCTACGAGAACCTGGGCGAAACCAAGGCCAGCGGCTTCGAGTTCTCGGGCGAGTGGCGCCCGTCCACTCACCTGCGCTTCGTGTCCAACTTCACGCGGCAGAACAGCGAGATCCTGAGCAGCACCAGCATCGACCCCCTCCTGGCCGTGGGCCGCGAGCTGCGCCGCCGGCCCCGAAACCAGGGATCGATCAGGGGAGAGGTGACGATCGCCCGGGGCACCCTGGCCGCGACTCTGCTCAGCGTGGGCCAGCGCGCGGATTCGGATTTCCTGGGCATCGGGCTTGAGGAGAATCCTGGATTCACTCGGGTGGACGTCCGTGCGGCCTACCGTCTCAACTCGCACCTGAGAATCCTCGGAGCGGTTGAGAACTTGAATGACGCGAACTATCAGGAGGTTCTGGGCTACGCGGCGCTGCCTCGACGGTTTCGCATCAGTCTCTCCATGGACAGCGCGAAGTAGCCGGGTGCCGAAGAACGGTGACACCCTGCCTGTAGCGCTCACTCTGATCGTCGCCCTCCTGGGAACCTCGACACCAGAGGCGTGGGCTCAAACCTCGACCCCACCGCAGCGGGTCGCGTCGTTGAATCTGGCCTCTGATGAGATCCTCGCGGACATCCTTCCGGTCGCGCGCCTGGTGGCGGTCACCGCCCTGGTTGACGAGCCAGGCACTTCGAACGCAGTGGGCCGGATTCCGAAGACCATCGCCCGGTTTCCAAAGGTCGACGTCGAGCGACTGATCGCCTTGCGGCCGGACCTCGTCGTGGTCTCCGAGTACACCGATGCCGATGTCCTGCATGCGATAAGGCAGTCCGGCCTCAAGGTCCACCGGATGACCGGCCTCGATTCCCTTCAGGGCTTTCGGCGGGCCCTCCTCGATCTCGGCGAGGCGGTGGGCGAAAGGAGCGCGGCCTCGGATCTCGCGGCCGACTTCGACTCCCGCCTCCGCCAGATCGAACGTCGGCTGCAGGGGGCCCCCCGGCCCACGCTCCTCTACTGGGCGAGCGGCTTCACCGCCGGCTCCATGACCGCGTTCGACGCGCTTATCGCCTGCGGTGGAGGCAGGAACGCCGCGGCGCTCGCGGGTCTTTCCGGAATCACGCCCCTCGGAGCCGAGCGGGCCTACGGTCTCGATCCGGACTGGTTGTTCATCGGCAGTCACACCACCACGTCGAAAGAGATCCACGAACACCCGCTGCTCTCAAGGATGCGGGCGGTGAAGGCCGGACATGTGGTGGAGATGCCCACCGAACTTCTGGTGGCCCTCAACCACCACGCGGTGAAGTCGTGCGAGTTCATGGCGCACGCCCTCCACCAGGAGAGGTTCCCCAAATGAGCGTAGGGCGGGTAACGGGTTTGCTCGCTTGCGGCCTCATTCTCTCGATCATCGCCGCCATGTGTCTCGGAGCGGTGCGATATACGCCAGTCGAACTCGCCTCCGAGGCCTTGCGCACCCTCGGATTCCAGGCCGCGTCATCTCTGGACGAGGCCCATACCGTCATTCTTGGGGAGATCCGTTTCCCGCGCGTCCTGCTGGCCGCGCTTATCGGAGGAGCGCTCGCTCTCACCGGAGCTCTCCTGCAGACGGTGTTCCAGAATCCGATGGCGGACGCTTCGCTTCTCGGGGTTGGATCGGGGGCCGCTTTGGGCGCGGTGGTCGCGGTGAAGCTCGGGTGGTCGTTCGATGTCTTCCTGGCTCTTCCCGCCGCCGCCTTCGTGGGCGCCCTCGGGGCCGCGCTCATCGTCTACCTGGTCGCGGAGAGCACCAGGTCGTCGTCCCTGACTTCCCTGATCCTCACCGGACTCGCGGTGAGCGCTTTTCTTTCCGGGGTCACGTCGATCGTGCTGATCGCCTCGGAAGAGTTCCGGGTTCGCACGGTCTTCTTCTGGCTGGCCGGCGGGCTCGAGGGGCGCGGCTTCGTCCATCTGACCATCGCCGCGGTGCTGATTGTCCCGGCCTGCCTGGCCGCCGCCCTGCTTCATCGGCCGCTCGACCTGCTTCTGCTCGGCGACATGGAGGCACGGGCACTGGGACTGAACGTTCCGCGGATGCGCCTGCTGCTTCTGGCTCTCGCCGCGCTCCTCTCGGGGGCCACCACCTCGATCGCGGGTTCGGTGCCGTTTGTCGGACTCATGGCGCCGCATGCGATGAGAGGCCTCGTGGGTCCGCGTTCGTCGCGACTCCTGCCCGCGGCCTTTCTCGCGGGCGCGATCCTGGTCGTCCTCTCCGACCTGGCGGCGCGCGCGATCTCCGACCGCTACGACCTGCCGCTCGGCGCCATCACCTCCCTTTCCGGCGCGCCGTATCTGATCCACATTCTGCGGCGGACGGAGCGCGCATGAACGACCTCCGCCTCCTGGAAGTTGTGGACATCACCGTCCGCAGGGGCGAGCGGGACGTGGTCCACCATGTTTCGCTGGGGTTCAACGCATCGGAGCGCGTGGCTTTGGTCGGGCCCAACGCGGCCGGCAAGTCGACGCTCCTCTCCGCGATCGCCGGCCTTCTCCCCAAGGCCGCGGGCGACATCCGCCTCGGCGGCCGATCGCTGTCGACTTTCTCGAGCCGCGAAATCGCGCGCACCGTGGCCCTGGTGGTGGCCATTCAGGAAGGAGCGCCGAGACTCTCGGTGCGTGAAAGCGCGGAACTAGGGCGCTATCCCCACACCGGTCCCTTTCAGGACCTCTCCCGAGGAGATCACCATGCGGTTTCCCAGGCCATCGCGGAAACCGGTCTCGACGACCTCGTCGATCGGAGCCTGAGTTCGCTTTCCGCCGGAGAGCGACAACGCGCCCTGATCGCTCGCGCCCTGGCTCAGGAACCAAAGCTGTTGCTCCTGGATGAACCCTCCGCCCATCTCGACATCGGCCACGGCCTCGACCTCTTCGCGCTGCTTACGACCATCGCCGCCCGCGGGGTGGCGATCGTGGCGGTGATCCATGATCTGGTCGCGGCCGCCCACTGGGCCACCCGGATGATCGTGATGCACGAAGGACGGATCGTCGATGATGGCCCGCCGAACACGGTCATGAAAGGCGAGCCATTAGGACGAGCCTTCGGGGTATCGATCTCCGAAGCCCATTCGATCCAGGGCGCCGGCTCACCCACCTGGCGTTTCGAACGAATGCCCGGCGGGTAGCCTCCCTTCCCAGACCTCCGCGCCCCGCTTCGCCGCGGGGGGCGGCGACGGTCCGGGTTCAGCGTTTGGAAGCCACGAACGGTTTCACGATGGCCACGGTGAACCGCGCGCCTTCCCGGGCCTTCTCGGCGTCCTTCTTCGAGTAGAAACTGGTGGGGGTCAGGTCCTCGGCGCCATAGAACGCCAGCTCGCGGTCGCGGCGGAGTTCGCGGGAGATGGAGGCCAGGGCTTCAACCTGATCCTGCAGACCGGCGCCCAAACGATCCCGTTCCGCCACCAGGATGTCCGAGACGTCGTGAATGCGGGGAGGTTCGACGCCACTTGCCCGGAGCATGGCTTTGAGGGCCAGCTCGACGATCTCCTGGGACTCTCTGACCACATCCGCCCAGCTCTTCTCCGCAAAGAGAACGTCCACGGCTTTCAGGCGGACTTCGGCCCGCTTCGCATAGTCTCGAGCGAGATCGCGGTTCTTCATGCCTTAGTCGACCTCCGCCCAATAGGACTGCCCATGGACGGCGCGTCTGACTATCCGGCCGGCCGCGATCTCCCCACGAACCCTGGCCAGAGCCATGGAGAGGCGTCTCGCCTTCTCGAAGATCACCATGCCGTCGATGGCGACTTCGGCCCAGAGTCCCCCGGGCGATTGATCGGGACCGGGCAGATGAACAAAGTGAGGCTCAACCGGCATGGTCTCCCAGCGGAGAGGCTCCTTGTCCCAGGCGGAATAGAGCCGTCGGGCAATCGGCGTCTTGGCGTCGACCACGATCAGCAGGTCGACGTCCGAGCCCGAAGAGGCCTCTCCGCGAGACCACGAACCGAAAACCGCAACGCCGATGAGATGGTCGCCAACAATTTCGGCAGCCCGTTCAACCGCCCGGGCTGCGTCGGGAGACGTTGCGCCCGCGCCCACCGGATCGGCCAGCTTGCGCGCGCAGTAGTCGTTGAGCGATACGGCCGAACCCTTCGCCGCATTTCGGAGCTGGGCGTGGAGCGCGGGGGTGATCCGCAAGACGAAACGCCCGGAGGCGCCGTTCGGTCGCGTTCTAGTATCACTCATGGCCGGGGGATGATACTACCATCGGCTGGCCAACCGCGGCGGTCATTCTCGCCGGCAGAACTTGTGACGATCGTTCTAGCCACGGCCCGAGGCGAAATAAGCGCCGAGGCGCTCGAAATCTGGATCCGGCAACGAAGCCGGGAGACCGACTAGGCGGCTTGGGCCGGCGCGGGCTGCGAAGCCTCGGGGTTGTCGTTCAGGACCCCTTCCCATCGCGCCACCACCGCCGACGCCAGGCAGTTGCCGGTCACATTGACCGCGGTGCGGGCCATGTCCATGATGGCGTCTACGCCGAGGATGACCGCCACCGGCCATTCGGGCAGGCCAAACTGCGCGCAGGTTCCAAGGATGATCACCAGAGTCGCTCGCGGCACTCCAGCGACACCCTTGCTGGTGAGCATGAGCGTCACCATCATGACGATCTGCGTGGACAAGGGCAGATCCACGTTGGCGGCCTGGGCCACGAAGATGCTGGCGAGCGCGAGATACAACGTGGAACCGTCCAGGTTGAAGCTGTAACCGGTAGGGATGACGAACGAGACCACCTGCCGGGGCACCCCGAACTTCTCCATGTTCTCCATGGCCAGCGGGAGGGCCGCCTCGGACGCGGACGTGGCGAAGGCGAGACTCGCGGGCTCGGAGACCGCGGCGACGAAGCGCTTGATGTTGATCCGGAAGAGGAGCGCCACCGGCACCAGAACGAAGACGATGAAAACGATCAGCGCTCCGTACAGGGTGAGAACGAGCTTGGCGAGATTCCCGAGGACGTCGATGCCCATCTTGCCCACGGTGTAGGCCATGGCCGCGCCCACCGCCACCGGCGCGTAGTACATGACGATCTTGGTGAACTTGAACATGGTTTCCGCGAACGCCTCGATCGCGGGCAGCAGCTTCTGCTTGTGCTTGTCCTCCACCATGGCCAGGCCCATCCCGAAAAGGAGAGAGAAAACCACGACCTGCAGGACCTGGCCCTCCGCCACCGACTTCGCGACGTTGTCGGGGAACACGTGCAGGACGATGTCCGCGGCGTTCTGGGCCGGGGGCTTGGCCAGGGTCTCGGTCGTGTCGGGCTTCGAGACGCCCACGCCCGCCTTGGTGAAGTTGATGGCGGCCAGACCTATAAAGAGAGCCAGGGTGGTCACGACCTCGAAGTAGATGATGGCCTTGAGGCCCATGCGACCCACCTGCTTGAGGTTGGAGTGGCCGGCGATCCCGACCACCAGGGTCGAGAAGATCAGGGGCGAGACGATGGTCTTGATCAGCTTCAGGAAGATCTTCGACAGGACGTCGAACGTGGTCAGGAGCGCCGCGCCCGTCTCCTTGGACACGGCGCCCTCGGCGATCCCAAACCCAATCACACCACCGACAATCATGGCGATGACAATGGCGCCCGTCAGAGAAATCTTCATGTTCCGTGGACTTTACCCGAGGCTTGGGAGGCGCTTCCCCACCTCAACCGTTGAGGGTTCGGACCCGTCCAAGATTCAGTGAGGCAGGCCGGAATCCACAGCGCAATCGCGGTATTTCGAAATCGAGGCTTGGGCGAGATGGAGCGTGGCCGACGCTGCGCGGGCCCCAGTTACCAAGCCTGAGAGATTGCTTCAGGCCATGCGGACGGACAGTGGCCTTCGCAATGACGGTCATGGGGTTCCTTCCCAAAGTCACGGAAGTAGTCCGTGCCCCGCTCGCAATGACGGTGGTGGGTTTCTCCCCACCGTCACGTCCAAGGGACCTGCCTCGCTCGCGAGCGCGCCAGCCTGCCCTCGGGGTATGACGGAGGCAATTTGGATCTTATTTAGGGAAGTTTTGCGGCCTCTTAGGGACTTCATACCCCGCTGACCTCTACCTTGTGGGTGCGATTGGAACTCGCACCCGACCAAGGAGGTCACATGGAAACAGTGAGCGCCCGCCGTGCCCGGAAGCAAACCTGCTCCGGTGTCTCGTCCCCCATGACCTTCCCGGCGACCGGGTCAGGGAGGCCTGTATGGAACTCCTGAGCCTCGCCGGAATCTACGCGGGAACGTTCCTCTTCTGCGCCATGAGCGGGATCGTTCCGCTCATGAATTCGGAACTCTTCATGCTCTACCTCGGCTCCACCGCGAGCCACTCCCAGTTTCCGGCGCTGATCATCCTCGCCGCTCTCGGACAGATGTCCGCCAAGGTTGTCCTCTACTACGCCGGCCGGGGCGTGCTCAAGCTCCCGCTGGGGCGCGGCCAGACGAAGATCGAAGCCTTGCGCGCCCGCTTGTCGAAGAGCGGCAAGGCGACAGGAGGCATCACCTTCGTAAGCGCCCTCACCGGCCTTCCCTCCTTCTACGCAATCAGCGTCATCGCCGGAACCCTCGGCTGGCCGCTCTCTCGCTTCCTCGCGTGGGGAGTCACCGGACGGATGCTGCGTTTCTCCGTCCTGCTCTTCCTCCCCGGAATCGTGAAAGGAATCCTGTGATGAACCACCCGAACATTTTCGCCGCGCTCGCCCTCTCGCTCCTCGTCGCCGCCGAATCCCGGGCGAACGACACCGAGACTCGCTGCCTCGTCACCGCCCCCGGCGAATGCCTGCAGGTGACCATCTCCGGAAAGGGCCAGGATGTCGTGCTGATCCCCGGGCTCTTCGGATCCGCCTTCGCGTTCCGCAACGTCATTCCGCTGTTCACCGCGGCCGGATATCGGACGATCGTGGTCGAGCCCCTCGGCGTCGGCTCCTCCGCGCGTCCTCCCAAGGCGGACTACAGCCTCACCGCGCAGGCCGACCGCATTCAGAAGGCGCTCGACGCGCTCGACGTCAAGGACGCCATCCTGGTCTCTCACTCGATCGGAACCTCGATGGCGCTCCACCTCGCCTACCGGCACCCCGATCAAATCCGCGCGGTGGTGTCGCTCGAGGGCGGCCCCGCCGAAGAAGTGTCGACGCCGGGATTCCGGCGCGCCATGATGCTGGCGCCCATCCTCAAGCTGTTCGGTGGAAGCCGCATGATTCGCGGGAAGGTCCACGGGATGCTGGTCGAACGATCCGCGAACCCGGCCTGGGTGACGGACGAGATCGTGGCGGGCTACACCACGGGCGCGGCCCGGGACATGGGCGCCACCCTCGACGCCTTCTCGCAGATGTCGAAGGCGCGCGAGCCGGAACCGCTCGCCCCCCGACTGGCCGAAGTCCGATGTCCGGTGCGACTGGTCCTCGGTGCTTCGCCCCACGCCGGTGGCCCGTCGGACGCCGAAATCCGTCTGCTTCAAACCAGCCTGACCTCTTTCAGCATCGCGCGCGTCCCCGGCTCCGGACATTTCCTCTTCGAGGAAGCGCCCGTGGCCGTAGTGGACGCGGTGGACGAAATGGCCCGCGCCCCGCGCGGCAACCGTAAGGCGGAGAACTGATATGAAACCCCGAAACATCGAACTCCTCGTCGACTCCGGCGACTACTTCCGCCGCATGAAGGAAGACGTGGCATCGGCCCAGAACTACGTCCTGACTCAGGCCCTCTCCTTCGAGGGAGACGCGGTGGGTCTGAGCATGGGCGATCTGATGCTCGCCTCCAAGGCCCCGGACCGGCGCGTCGTCATCGACAGCTTCACCCGGCACGTGGTGAACGACCGTCTGGTCTGGACGCCGCGCAACCTGCTCGATCGAGGCCTTCGGGCCGAGGTCCGGGAGACCAGGCACATGATCGATCGGCTACGGAGCGGCGGTGTCGGAGTCCGCTTCTCCGGCCCCGCGGGGCGGTTCCTCGAACGCCTGCCTGCACGCAACCACAAGAAGCTGGTGGCGGTGGACGACCGGGTCGCCTACGTGGGCGGCATCAACTTCTCGGATCACAACTTCCTCTGGCACGACCTGATGCTCCGGGTCGAAGACCCCGGTTTCGTCCGGTTCCTCCGGGAAGACTTCGAAGGGACCTGGAACGGGAGGCAGCGGGCGGCCCAGTGGGCTATGCCGGGCCTGGTCCTCCACAGCCTCGACGGCGAAACCAACGAAGATGCCTTCGCCCGCGTGTTCGCGCTCATCGATGCCGCGAAGGAAAGCCTCTTCGTCGAATGCCCTTACGTCAACGGTCCCTTCCTGTACCGGCTCGCGGCCGCGCGCCGCCGGGGCGTCTCCGTCACCGTGGTGACGCCTTTGAACAACAACTTCGCACTGTGCCGCGACGCCATGGTCTGGCATGCCGCGAACTCCGGGTTCGACGTCCGCTTCTACCCGGACCGGATGACGCACATGAAGGCCCTGCTGGTGGACGGGAGCGTCCTGGTGGTGGGATCGGCGAACTTCGACGTGCTGAGCTACCGGTTCCAGCAGGAGTTCATGGTCATCGTCACCGATCGAGACCTGGTCGCGGATTTCGCGAAGAGGGTGGTCGAGGAGGACCTGCGCCGATCGACACCGTGCCGCCGCGTTCAAGGATCGATGGCGGCCCGGATCACCGCGATGAGGCTTGAGGCCCTCGACCAGCTGTCGGCGCTGTGGAGGATGGCCCTGCCCCCTGCGCCTGTCCTTGCCGTACGAGGACCGAGCAACCAGAGGCCTGGGGGGGCAGGTCCGTGCACCCCCCCAGCGTCAACGGTGGTAGCATCCCTGCTCCCTGAGAGGACTCTCACCCATTACGCAACCGGGTCGAGGACGCCCTCTTGGAACTTCAAGAACCCCCAATGGAGGACTTTCACCACGTGTCGTTGATGTCGGAAGATGAGAAGCCATGGAAGCGCGACCTGGTTCGCACAGCCGCAAACCGGCGTGAACAAGTTGCAACACAACTCGAGACGGATATTCAGGCCGCGCCCTCGTTCGAAGAAGCGCTTCGACTCGCGGTAGACACCCTCAAGAAGAAGTTCGCCCGCTACACCGCAGTGTCGGCGTACGTGGCCGACGGCGAGGATCTGGCCATGCTGACCGCGGCCAATCGCCCGGCCGGTCCCGAGCGCGTCGGGTCGGGTGGACCGCTGGCGGACGCGGCGCGGAATCCACGATCGACAATGATCTCGAACATCACGGAAGAGAGCGCCTGGAAAGCGGTCGGGCTGACCGTGGGTTCGCTCCTCATTGCCCCGGTCAGAACCGACGCGGGACTCTGGGCCATCCTCGAAGTGTGGAGCGATTTCCGCGATTCGTTCACGCCCCAGGATCAGCGTTTGCTTGAGCGAGTCGCCACCGCGCTCGGCAAGAAGACGCCGGCCGCCTAAGTCGTTCGCTTGCGGGAGGGCCCGATGACCAGCTTTCTCGAAGGCATCATCCCTCCGCTCATCACGCCCTTCGAGGCGGACGGGCGGCTCGACCTCGTGGGGTACGAATCAAACGTCGAATCGTACGCCGCGTGCGACTTCTCCGGCCTGCTCGTTCTCGGCAGCAACGGCGAAGCCGCTTGTCTCTCGGAAGACGAGAAGGTCGCCGTCATCAAGGCCGCAGTGGCGAAGTCCAACGGTCGCCCCATCCTCGCGGGCACGGGAACCGACTCGACGCGCACCACGGTTGAGTTGACGAAGAAGGCCGCCGACGCCGGGGCCACCGCGGCTCTCATCCTCAATCCCTTCTTCTTCAAGAGTCACCTCAACGGAGAAGCGCTGCGCCGTCACTACGAAGCGGTCGCGGATGTTTCACGGATCCCGGTCCTGCTCTACTCGATGCCGGGAGCCACTGGCCTGGCCATTCCGCCGAACGTGGTTCATCAGCTCGCAAAGCATCTGAACATCCGCGGCATGAAGGACTCGAGCGGCGATATCGCCAACCTGCAAAAGATTCTGGCCGGGGTGCCCAAAGAGTTCCCTCTGGTCGCGGGATCGGCCCCGGTCCTGTACTCGGCGCTCGGCCTGGGCGCATCGGGCGGCGTGGTTGCCGTCGCGGGTTGCGCTCCCGAGGTCACGACCGCGCTCTACCGGGCCTTCAAGGCGGGCGATCACGTCCGCGCCCGACGACTGCAGCTCGCTCTGACCCCTCTCGCCATCGCCGTCACGGCAACGTACGGAGTCGCGGGCCTGAAGGCCGCGGTCACCCTCTCCGGACGCCGGGGCGGCATTCCGCGGCCGCCCCTGGCCACCGCGACCGAGGCCGAAGTCACGGAGATCAAGCGTTTGATGGACGCCACCCGGGCCGCGCTGTAGGGGCCGGCTCTTGTGGTTGCCCGCGACTTTCCGCGGGCTAGAAGATCCAGGTCGGCGGTTTCGGGGACTTGCGTGCAATCTGCGTCTCCTCGCCGGAAGGGATTCGAACCAGGTCGATGCCCGGTCGGCCCGACATTCCTGACCCCACACACGCCTGAGCAGGAACGTTCGTCGTCGGCAGGCGGTACTGTCCCTCATGCATCAGGCGATAGACGCTGAGATAAGGCCAGTTCCCGAACGAAAGCCTTGGCCCTTCGCCCCCTGCGCGGATGTCACCGAAGATTCGAGAGCCGGGCCCGCCGCTCACGCGGATCTTGAGCTCGCCCGCGGCAAGGAGATCCTCACCAACCGGCGACCGCCAGATCTGCCGGAACGTTGTGGGGTCGCGGTGGCCTCGAAAGCTGGCGAGGCCAAACGGCGGCATTGTCGGTGTGAACGTTCCAAGCGCTTGGCCATTGACTTCAATTCGTGGTGGATTCGCCTCGCTGGCCTGAGCATCAACTAGAATCCACGCCGGGTCGACCGATGGCAAGTCGGCATTTCGGGCCGACGCCGGGCTCAGGCGGCAGGAAATTTCAAACGGCTGGTCGAGAGACACCGCCCATGCTCCGCGCGTCGTGTCGGTTCGTGAGGCCACCGTCGAACTGAGGACAAGCACACTGAAGCCCACGGCGGCCGCGAGGCCCCGCGACCGGGCGTCGACTCCCCACATCTGAATCGCCTTGACCAGGGCGAGGCTGAGTCCAATCCACAGCAGACCCCAAACGACCGCGAGAAAGAGATCGCCCGAGACTCCCAGTCGCGCGAACGTGACCGCAGGGAGGAGCGCTCCCACACCCGCGCAAAGGAGAGCCGCGAGGAGGAGCCGAGTGCGGACCCGATCCCGCACCAGGCGATCGATGACCAGAGAGGCGCCGATGATCGTAAAGGGCAGAGCCGGTGTCGCGTACTTGTTGAAGACGTGGTACGCGGGGTAGGTCATCGACAGCATGACGAAGGGCAGGACAAGGATGGCGAGGCGCCCCCCGAAGAGCGCGGGAAGGCTAAGGACGAAGAGCACGACCAGGGCTCGTTGGAGCGGAACCTGAACTCCGTAGGGAAGCACGAAGGGCACCGCGAAAGGGTTGTCAGGCTGATGCCAGAGTCGATGGAGATTGGTCAGCACCGTCCGAGCGGATTCAACCGGATGCCGGGAAACGAAAAGAGCCACGTCCGCGAACGTGGATGAATGGGCGCCCTCGCCTTTCATGGCGATAAGTTCCTTCTGGTAGGTCGTGTCCTCGATCCGCAACGGGCCTTGCCAGCCATCGCTGTCGATGTAGAGCCAGAAGCCCAGGGGATGCGGCGAGGTGTACGCGAAGAAACCGTACTGCTTGTCCAGAACGTAGGCCAGTGGCTTCGAGAAGTGTTCAGCGGCGGCCACGGGAAGGAGCGCGCTCATCGCCCCCAGCAGGGGGGCGATGAGCAGCACCGGCCGTTTCCAAAAGAGAGGGATCCAGGGCAGAACACACAGGGCCAGGGCCAGAAGAAGGAAGGAGAGACCCTGCGGGTGGAGGGCCAAACCAACCCCGATCAGAATCCCCGCACCCAGAAGGGCGCGCGGGTTGCGGTCGCGGCCCAACGTCCGCAAGGCCAGAAGGGCGGCCACGGTCCAGGCGGCGAGGATGAATGGCTCGGGCTGAACGATCCCGGGAAGGATGGAAAAACTCGGATGCAGCAAGGCGATGGCCAGGGCGACCTTCGCGGCGCGCGAGCCGATTTCGGTCTCACAGATCGAAACCAGGGCCGAGACCGCGGTGGCCATCGCGATGGCTTGAGCGGCGTAAATGAGTCCCAGGCCACTGCCGAGGAGACGGAGCATTCCGTAGAGTAATCCCGTCGCCGGAAGCGCCAGATACGGCCGGACCTCGGCCAGGATGGGCCCAAGGTTGAACGGCGAACTCATCCGCACGAGCGCCTCCGCGAATCTGCCGCCCATTTCAAAGTAGGCCGCGGGATCCCCCAGGGGGAGCGGCTGTTCGAACCAGATGAGTTGAACGCCGGCCAGGGTGAGGGACGAGACAAACGCCGCGAGGGCCAGTCGACTGACCTGGCGTGGCCGGGGAAAGCGAGCGACCTTGATGGCCAGAACCAGGGGGACAAGGACAGCCGTGATCACGAGAGCGGGGACGAGTTGCGCGACGGCAATTCGGGCGAATGTCGCGGAGAGGGTTCCGCTGGTGATTCCAAGGAACGCGGCGAGGAGAAGGAACGCTGAAATCAACGCCGGCCACAAACCACGCGAGGCGAAGAGGACGGCCAGAACACCCAGCCCGGCCAGAATACCCGCGGGCTGGCTGGACCCGTGGACGCGCTCTATGACGAGATCATGGAGCCGGATGCGGGAGGAGGACTCGATCAATACCCGCCCCCCCGCGCTCAGATCGAGGCGAACGCTGACCGGAGCCTCCGTGCTCGGAATGGTCCGATCCACACCGTCTCCGCGGAGCCGGATCGGGCCGGCGCCCGAGAGCCGCAGGGTCAGAGTGGAAGGTTCATTCGGAAGGTCAACACTCGCCCCTGAGCCTTCGGAGACGATTCCCGCAAGATCCAGGCGACCGCGACCAAAACCGGTGGTGAGACCGTGCCCCCCGTAGTTGGCCGGGGCGGCCATCCGGGAGCTGAGGATGGGAACAAGGGTGAGCGCGGCCAGAGCGGCCACCGATAACGTGCGGGCCGTCGGATGGGTCAATCGAGCTCCGAGTAACGGGTGAGGTGAACCTGGTGACCAGCCAGGACCTCGCGCACATCCGGCCCTTTGACCGCCGCCAGCTCCTGCTGCCACTTGAAACCCCAGGCGGGATACTGGTCATCCAGAGCCTTCTGATCGTCGCCCGGGTGGACCACGACCTCGGTAACCCCCTCCGGCAGATTCGGTATTCCTTTCAGCAGCTGCGGGCCGCTCACCCGGCCGCTGGGGGATGGAAGCCACAGGGAGTCGGGGGTCAGCAGGCCTCGGGCCCGCGCCGCCCGCTGCACGCCCTTCGCCAGTGGAGCAAGAAAGAGACTGAACTTCGTTCGTGAAGGAACCACGCGTCCACCCGCCCGAACACCCCGGATCTGATAGTGCTCGGCCAATCTAAAAAGGATCGACCGGACCTGGGGAAAGAAGTGGGTGTGCTGATGCGAATCGACGTGGGAAATCGCCAAGCCCGCCTTCAAAACCTTCTGAATCTGGGCCCCGAGTTCCATCTCGATCTCGCGCAGGTCGATGTGTCCCTTGACCAGGCCAAGGAAGAGCTGCCGGTAGTTCTTCGGGAACTCACCTCGGGGCGCCAGGGTCTTGAGGACCTCCGGGCCCAGAAGCGGCTTCTCTTCGACCAGAGTCAGATGAATGCCGAGGTCGAGTTTCCGTCGCTTCTCCACCAAAAGGCGGGCATGGTCGAAGGCGCGGCCGCAGGCCACGATGGACGCGGAGGTGACGATGCCCTCTTCGTGGGCCTCCAGCACGCCCCGGTTGATGGCTTCGTGCAGCCCGAGATCGTCTCCGCTGACGATCAACCGACGGGTCATGGTCCGGGCCTCTTGGCGGTGAGGAGAAGGTGGGGCGAGGTGTAGCCGGCATCCAGGCGCTGAACCACGACCCGGTCGAATCCGATTTCGGAAAGCCTCCGCAAAAGCGCCTCCCCGCTCTCGAAATGCATGGTTTCGCCCTGGGTGATCCTGACCACCCGGGTGCTTATGAACTCCTGGATCTTCAGCCTTTCGAACTTCCATCGGGGCTCGGTTCCGATCTCCTTCAGCACAAATGTGCCTCCCGGCTTCAGTTTCTGAAAGCACGCCTGCAGGAACGAGGTCCAGGCGAGAGCGGGGACGAGATACAGCACGTCGATCAAACTTACCGCGTCGAACCCCGATTCGGGGATGGCCTCGAGCGCGGCGAGCCGGAACTCGAGGTTCGGTCTCGTGCCCACACTGGCCTGGGCCGAGGCGATCTTGGTTTCCGAGAGATCGATTCCGAGAATCCGCGCCCGGGGATTCCGCAAGGCCATCTCGTTGGCGACGAGGCCGTGACCGCAGCCGACATCGAGGAGAGAACCATCCCGGGGCAGAGCCTCCACCACGGGCCGCAGCGGCGCCGACCAGGCCCGAAGCCGGGTATGGAGACGCACGCCGAGCGACTGGCTTCGGTACAGCGACAAAGCCTGCACGAGGGCCGCTCAGGCCACCTCGCGGCGCAGGGCTGCCATCTCGCGCAGGATCTTCACAATCACGCTGGGTGAGGACAGAGTCGAGACGCCGCGCGAGCGCGGGAAATAGTCGACGCCGATCTGGATGATGTGGGCGCCCGCCTTGCGCGCCCGGCACAGGAACTCCACGTCGATGAAGCTGCCGTCGCTCTTGAGGGCGAACTTGTCGAGCAACTCGCGCTTGAACAGCTTGAACGAAAAGTTGACGTCCTTGATGGCAAGGCCGAACAGAGCGCGGACGAGCGAGTTGTAGAAGAAAGAGTAGATGGTCCGGAGCAGGCCTTCGGAGGTGCGGTCGAATCGGTAGGCGGAGACCACGTCGGCCTTCTGCGCCTCGAGAAGCCGCACCGCTTTCCTCACTTCATGCAGATCGAAGGGAAGGTCGGCGTCGGTGTAGAGGATCAGGTCCCTGGTCGCCACCGCGTACCCGGCGCGCAGGGTTCCCCCGAGCTTGAGATTCCTGGGATTGTGAACCACCTTGACCCGCGGGTCCTTCTGGCGGAGCGACTCGATGATCTCCGAGGTTCGATCGGTCGAGGCGTCGTTGACCAGGATGATCTCGTAGTCGTCGGTGATGGGGCGCAAGGCGTCCACCGCGGCTTCGTAGGCGCGGAGCACGTAGTCCTCTTCGTTGAAGAGGGGGAAGACGACGCTGATCGACCTCATGAAACAGGCCGAGAATAGTGGGGAGCGACCGACTTGAGAAGCTGCTCGTAGGTTTCCCGGGTCCGGGCGGGGGCGTGTTCGGTCCGGGTGAAACGGCGCGCTCTCTCCCCCATCGCCCGGGCCGGCTCGGGATTCCGGAGAATCCAATCGATGGCGCGGGTCAGATCGCCTTCTTCGTCGCACGAGTCGACCCGCCGGACCACCTCGTTCGGAATCTCCGACTGATTGGCGAGATCGGAGATGACGATCGGCCGTCCCTGGGCCATCACCTTGAGCAGCGCCGCCGAGGTTTCGCGCGCCGTCGGGTAGCGAAGATGAACCACCGCATCGGTGATGGCCATGGCCGCGGCGAACTCGTGGTTATCAAGGCGACCGGCGACGATGGTTCGATTCGAAACCCCGGTTCGCTCGAGGAGCGAGGCCAGCCACGAGGAATCGCTGACCGGTCCGGCCAGGAGGAGACGCACCCCTGGGTGGATCCGGGCGATGCGGGCGACCGCGCGGGCCACCGTTTCGATCCGCTTCTCCCGGGTGACCAGACCGAAGCAGCCCACGACCGCCTGGGTGTCCAGGAGACCGACCTTCGCCCGAAACGCGGGCAACCCTGAAGGATCCACGGCCACAGGTTCGACCGGCATGGCCAGGCGAACGCAGGCCAGGTCGGGACGGGCGGCCCTGACAGCTTCCACCATGAATGAGTTGTGCGCGCCCACGGCCCGGGCCCGGGTGAGGGCAGGCTCGAACAAGGGAAAGGCATAGGGGAGAAGATCGCCGGTCGAATTGAAGTGGGCGTCCTTCAGCCGCTCGCCCATGCCTGGATAGACACCCTCGATGGCCGCGAGATAGGCCTGATGCTTTTCCTCGGCCCGGGCCTGCTTGTCGCGACTCGACGGGTCGGCGGCGTAGGCCCGCGACTCCGGCGATTCCAGAAAGCGACGCGCGTACGAGTGGTGGAGAACCAGATCGTGCAGGACCACCAGGCCCGGGACGCGCTCCATCCACTCGTACATGAAGTCGTGGGCGGGAGCGTTCCCCATCTGGTACACCACCGCATCGTAGGGCGCCCTGGCGGCGCGAGCCGGAAGATCGTCGACCCGGAACGCGGGGGCGGGAAGCGAGGAACTTACCGGCGACTGGTCGTGAAACAACTCGATCGCATGTGAAGGGCCCAGAGCCCTCACCACGTCGATCGTGTAGTCGGCGATCCCGGTGGGTGCGGGCGGGAGGGGCGAAACCACGGCCAGCCTCAAACGCGGTCCTCGTGACCCGGCCAGTTCCCCTCGAAGTCAGCGCCGGGCATAGAGCGCATACTCGAGCGAACCGTAGAGCAGGGCGTTGAGGCGATCGACGTTCTCGTTGAACGTCTCCACCACCGAACCGGGAAGGGCCGAGGTTCCTTCGAGCTTGCGAAGCTGCGAGAGCGGTTCGACCGGCGACAGCATTTCCACCCGCACGTCCGCGAATCCCGCGCCCGCGGCCAGGAACGACAAGGTCTCGGGATGAAGGGGCTTCTCGTGGGTGAGGTCGCGATTGAAAACCTCGAGCAGACCAGTGACGCTTCTTGGATTCACCGTCTCCAGGATCAACCAGCCGCCGCTCTTGAGAACCCGGTGGGCCTCGACCAGGAGGGCCTGCAGGATGGCGGGGGGGAGGTGTTCGGCCACCTGGGCGGCAAAGACGCCGCCGACCGACGCGCGCTCCACCGACTTGAGGAACTGGATCAGATCGCCATGCGCGACGTCAAGACCGGCGGCCTGGCAGACCGAAACCGCGGACGCGTTGCTTTCGACCCCGCGGCCCTTGATGCCGGCCCTGGAAAGGGCCTGCAAGAACTCGCCACGGCCACATCCGAGGTCGAGGACGGTCGAGCCGGACGAGACCGGAGCGAAATCACCCGCGTACTTCGCGAAGCGAGAGGCCAGAGCCTCATCGCTGCGCCGGAACTTGTTTTCGAAAGCGACGTAGGCGCTGCTCTCGGCCGCATCGAGGGCGGTCCGGACGCGCTCCGGGGGCGGAGCCTTGCTCTCCAGGGTCTCGCGAAGGGCCAGCACCTCGGCGCCCAGCACCTCGACCCGGTCCACCAGACCCTGCAGGCCGTCGATCCGGCGGTGAAGCGATTCCAGCCTTCGGTCGAAGGTCTCGAGGATCAGCTCGGAGCGCAGCGTGGCGTAACCGGAGGCCACACGATCACGGGCATCCGCGGTGGGCAGAAGACGTTGCGCATAGCGAATGAGGGCGGCCGACATCTCGCGCAAATGGGCGAGCGCCTTCGACTCTTCGGCGATGAAGCCATTGAGTATGCGCACCACATTGGAGTTCCATTCCTGCTGTCGCGCGATGGCGGGCTTGAGCGCCTCGATCGCGCGTCGATCGAGAAAACCTCGGCTCGCCGCGGCTTCCCCTTCGGAGGCGGCCCAGAGTCGATTGATGGCTTCGAGCTGGGCAGGAAGGTCGGGCAGGGTCTCCGCGGGAAGAGGGAAGGAAACGAGGCGATCGAGCGAAGCCAGCGCCGCTTCGTAAGCCGCATCCTCCTCCCCCTGTCGCGCTTTGAGTTTCGCGAGCGGGCCGTCCTCGGGCGTAGTCTCGCTCATCGCGCTGATTCTCTCAGCGAACCCCCGATGATGCTCGTTTCGCCCTCGCCTTGGGCAAGGCCCTGGTGGCCGCAGGGGGGAGAAGTGCTGGGGGCACGTGCAACTTCTCGATGGCCCGGTACACCTTCGGCCGCTTTCGGCTCAGGTAGTCGAGGAACTGCGTTGGCTCCGTGAAATCGATCTGGCCGGCTTGCGGCGCGTTCACTTCGCAGGACTGATCGTCGTAGGCGCGGCAGATGTGCGGGCGATTCAGGTAGACCTCACACAGGTTCCCCTGGCCGAGGTACCGGCAGCGGGCTTCGAACTGCACGTACCAGGCGCCCGCTTCATCGCGGCTCACCGAAACTCCGCGGTGATAGAGATGCCACAGGATCTCGGTGGCGAGCTTCGGTGTGGTGGGGGCGTTGATCCCCACCGCCACGTAGGTACAGCACTTCGCGCATTGAAGGCAGGAGACGCGGTCCGCGGGGGGGGCGTCCTGGATGACCGGAAGATTCACTCTTGGCATTATGTCCGTTCGAGATTACGAGTTGGCGATCCGGCCGTCCACCAGGCGCACCACCCGCCGCGCATGGCTCATCACGCTGGGATCATGGGTCGAGAAGATGAACGTGGTTCCGGCCGAGCGGTTGATCTCGAGCATGAGATCGATGACGGCCTGGCCGGTTTCGGAATCGAGGTTGGCGGTGGGCTCGTCGGCCAGGACGATCAGCGGGTCGGTGACCAGGGCGCGAGCCACCGCCACCCGCTGCCTCTGGCCGCCCGAGAGCTCATCGGGGCGATGATGCATGAACTCTTCAAGGCCGACGCGAGCGAGGACATCCTTCACGCGGGACTTCGAGACACTTCCCTTCCGCTTGAACAGAAGGGGAAACTCGACATTCTCGTAGGCCGAGAGCACGGGAATGAGATTGAAGGTCTGGAAAATGAAACCGATCTTGTTGGCGCGAAGGTCCGAGAGCCCATTGTCATCGAGGCTCTTGAGCGCCACGCCGTCGATCAGCACTTCGCCCTTGGTCGGCGAATCGATGGCACTGACCAGATTGAGAAGCGTCGACTTGCCTGAACCCGAAGGACCGGCGATGGCGATGAACTCGGAGCGCTCCACTTCGAGCGATACGTCGTGCAGGGCGCGCACCAGGGTCCGCCCCAGCACATAGTCCTTGCTCACGTTGCGCACGCTGACCGAACCCATTAGAAGATGTACTTCACGCGGGCCTGGAAGGCGCGCTTGATGGGGGCGAGTTTGTACTCGGCGGTTTCGGGTCCGAAAAGAAGAACGAGGTCGAAGGTCATCTGCACGTTTCGGCTGGGAGCATAGGCGAGTCCGGGAGTCACGATGACCCCTCGGTCGGACAGTCCCATCACCGCACGCAGGTTGGCGTTGAGGTCGGTCGCGATCTCCCGACGCGTGAACGCGGCGGTGGCATAGTGTCGCCGCAGGCCGAGGTTGCTGGAGAACGGGATGGCGGCGTCGACGCTCCAGGCGGCCAGGGCCGCGGCTCGGAGCCCGGTCGGCAATCCCGGATCGTTGGCGGCGGTGAGGTTGCGGTCCAGCCGGGCGGTGTAGGCGCTGAACTGCGCGTCGGTCATGCCTTCGCCATTGAAGAAGTACTCGAACGAAAAGGTCGAGTCGCCGGGGCTCCACAACGCCCCCGTCGCCACCCGCAGGAAAGAATCCCCGGGTCGGGCCCGATCGATCTCCGACCCGCGATACACCGAGGTCTCGGCGTGGAGCGCCACCGCGCCCCAGGTTCGACCGAGATCCAGTCCCAGGAGGCCGTCGCGTTTTTCGCCCGCGAGGTAGGTAAGTGCCACGTCCGTATGGCCGAGGAGAAGACGCGCTCTCATCGCCCCCGTCCACGCGGGCTCGGTCTCGCGGGTCAGCGAGCCGGGCAGATCGGTGAGCCCCGTCTGCGCCCGCCCCGCCACCAGGGTAAGCGACGCCCAATCGGTGGGTGAGATATCCATGCGAACCGCGTCGATACCGGGCTGTTCGGTGCCCGGATTCGCAGGCGACTTGGGCGGCTCGAGTCGGGCCGTCGGGTTCCAGACGAAGCCCGAACCCCAGGCCGTCTTCTGCTTTCCGACGCGAAGAAGAAAGCCGTCTTCGGTCTTGTACTCGGCAAAGGCCTGCCGAAACGCGACCTTGGTGGTATCGATCCTGCCGGTCTGCCTCTCCGTGAAGGCCGAGGCCTTCACCGCAAACTTCCCGAAGGACTTCCGCACCGCTCCGGTGAGCCGGAAAAGATTCTCAGTGGAGGCGAGGCCGAACACATTGTCTCGATTGAGCAGCGACTCGGTCGAGCGATAGAGAAAGTTCTCGACCCCGACTTCGTAGTCGTCGTCGGCCGCGCTGAACGAACTGGCGAGGAGAAGGGAGAGGGCCAGGGTGGCGGGCGCCCAGGCGCTCATGGTTGAGCGGGGCAAGACATCAACGCTCGCGTTCGAGTGAGGCGGGCGAGAACATCCGCTCATCCAGTTTCGGACGATCGTCGATCTTCAGGAACTTGAGTTCAGTGGAAGCGCCGGTTTCGAGAGCGCTTTCCATGACCAGGCGGGTGGGCCGCTTGCGCCCGCCCAGAGTCTCGACTTCATCGGAGCGAAGCACCTTGAGCTTCTTGCCCGAGATGGTGAAGTACTCGGCGAGGCAGGGGAAGAAGGTGCCGTCCTTTCGCACCAGATAACGGACGCGGTCGTAGGCGACACCCCGGTTGCGGGCCTTGAGTTCCAGGACATGACAGGGAGCTCCCTCAACCGTCTCCTCGCCGGCCATGGTCGCTTCATAGTCGCGGGTGAGCGAGAGCCTGAAGATGTCGCCGTTGTTGAAATCGCCGCCTCCGAACGTCTGTTTCGGCCCGACTCTTGCCACCTTCTCAGCCGCCGGAAGATAGATATACGTGTTGTCCTCGCGACGAAGGTAGACCGTGCCTTTCTCCTTGGGCGGATCCACATAGCGCACGAGACCGCGATCGTCACCCGACTTGAAGCCGTCCATGGTGACCACCCGGGCCGGCTTCCCGGTTCGATGCACGGTCATGCGCAGAGTGTAGGAAGCGGTTTCGCCAAGAACTGCGGCCTGCGCCTTCTCAAGAATTCGGGGAGCTTCGTTCGGAGCAGGGACCTGCGCGCTCAGGTCGGACGCTCCGTTCGGCACCGCGATCGCCGCGAGAAAGACGACGGAGATCGCGGCGCGCACGGCGTCATTGTCTCAAGCGACGGACGCGAACCCCAAGGCCCGCAGGCGTGAGGCCTACTTAGGGGTTTCGGCCAGGGGCTTGCGCGCGAAGTAGTAGAGCGAATACGCGAGCAGAACGAAGGCCAGCACCCCGGCCAGATTGTTCGTCTCCAGCGGCCCGCCCACGTGCAGCAGGTTCGCGGGCACCCGGCCCGTGGTCTCGAGAGCCTTCACCGCCACCGCGAAGAGACCGACAATGCCGCCCGCGGCGATAAGGCCGGAGGCATACAGCGACCCCGGCGAGGTCTCCTCGTCTCCCGCCTTGTGCACGGCGTCCCGCTCGGCCAGCCACTTGACCACGCCGCCCACGAAGATGGCCGCGGACGTTCCGACCGGCAGATACGCCCCCACCGCGAAGGACAGGGAGCGCACTCCGAGCAATTCCACGGTGAACACGAGGAAGACGCCGATGAGCACCAACCCCCACGGGAGTTTCCGGTTCAGGATCCCGTTGATGACCACGGACATGAGGCGGGCCTGGGGCGCGGTGGCCTGATCGGATCCGATACCCTGAATCCACTGCTTCTCCACCTGGCCGGTATTCCGATCGAAGAGGTACTTGCCCTCGGGGATGGTGGGTGAGCCGATGACATTGAGAAGGGTGTAGGTCTTCCCGGCGTGTTCGTACGACTCGGTCTCGACCACCACACCGTCCGGCCGAGCCGCGAGATCGATGGGGATTTGAATGTCGACGTACTTCTCGAGTCCCTTGTTCATCAGGATCAAGGTGGCGCCGATGGCGAAGCAGGACGCGAGCACGCCCGCCATGAGCGCGATCTGCTGGGCGCGCGGCGTGGCCCCGACGATATAGCCGGTCTTCAGATCCTGCGATGTGTTCCCGCCGTTGGCGGCCGCGATGCAGACGCTGCCCCCGATCATCAAGGCCAGGGCCCCGTAGGGAGCGGCCGTCCACCCGACCACCAGGAAGAGAGCGCAAGTGGCCATGAGGGTGGCGATGGTCATTCCGGAGATCGGGTTGGACGAGGTTCCGATGAGGCCGCAGATACGCGAAGAGACGGTGACGAAGAGAAAGCCGAAGACCAGCACGAGAATGGCGGCGATCAGATTCGCCCCCGCCCCGGTGGGCGCGCCGGGGATGGGCATGAAGGTGAGCATGGCCCACATGGCCACGATGATCATGAGCGAGCCGCCGAAGACGACGGTGATGGGGAGGTCCTGGGAGGTCCGGCCCACCGCGGCGGCGTCAGCCGCTCCCTGCGCGCGGGATTTCTTCAGTTCGGACACACTGGACTTAAGGGCCGAGACGATGGTCGGGATGGTTCTCATCAAGGTGAGGAGCCCGGCCGCCGCCACCGCACCCGCGCCGATATAACGGATGTAGCTGTTCCACAGTTGGGGCGACGTCATCTGGGCGATCGGGATGGCCGCCGGATAGATCGCGGTCGCAACCTGCGAACCAAAGAACTTGATCATGGGCATGGCCACGAACCAGGAGAAGAGACCGCCGGAGAAGATCACGCCGGCGATCTTGGGACCGATGATGTAACCCACGCCCAGGTATTCAGCGGTGGTGGCGGCGCTGATCATGGCGCCGGGCAGCACCTTCGGCGCATACGAGGGCGCCTCCGGGAAAAGAGCCAGCGCGTTGCTGTTCTGCAGCAGGGTGTAAACGCCACCGAGGCCGAGGCCGTAGAACACCCGGCTCGCGAAAGAGCCGCCTTTCTCCCCCGCGATCAAGACATCCGCGCACGCAGCGCCTTCCGGGTAGAGGAGATTGCCGTGTTCCTTGACGATTAGCTGACGGCGCAGCGGGATCATGAACAAAACGCCTATGAACCCGCCGATCAGCGCCAGCACCAGGATCCTCGAATACTCGAGACCGAAGCCGAGGAAGATCAGGGCGGGCAGGGTGAAGATCACGCCGCCGGCCACCGACTCGCCCGCCGACCCGGTGGTCTGCACGATGTTGTTCTCCAGGATGGTGGGACGGCCCAGGGCCCGCAGGACCGAGATCGACAACACGGCGATGGGAATCGAAGCGCCCACGGTCAGACCGGCCCGCAGGCCGACGTAGACGGTGACCGCCCCGAAGATGATGCCGAAGAGCATTCCGATGATGAGCGCGCGCGGGGTCAGCTCCGCGACGTTCGCTTCATCGGGAATGTACGGCTTGAACGCCTTGGTCTCGGACACAGTTTCCGCCATGGAACCTCCTACGCTACTGGGTGGGATGAACGTCGATCCGATGCGGATCAAGAAGGGCTGGCAGAGCCTACGCCGAAAATGAATCTCTCGGGGCGCTTTGCGCAAGAAGGATGCCCGTTCCTATACTTTCCCCGCGCCATGAAACTTCGAACGCTTCTCGTCTTCGGGCTCCTGGCGCTTTCGTCCGTTACCTCGGCTCAGGTAAACCCCCGAACCGACCCGGCCTATCTCGAATCGCTCTACGGGCCCGTGGTGGATGTGAGCCTCAACGATCTCGCGTTCAACGCGGAGTCGTACAACAACCGAGCGATTCGGGTCAAAGGCCGGGTGAACGTCCAGGGAATCTCCAACACCAGTTGGGAGCTGGGCGAGGGCGGAGAGCGCGTGACCATCGTGCCCATCCGCAGCGGAATGAACGAGGATCAGTTGACCAACCTCGGCGGGCAAATCATCGAAGTGACGGGACTCTTCACCGCCACCTCCGGCCAAGGCGGGAGCAGCAACCCGGGGCAGATCTCCGGCACCAGGGGCGTCATCCAGTTCTGGACGTGGCTCGGCCCACCGGAGAAGGTCAACAAACAGAAGGCGGCCATCGTCTCTCTCGAACTTCTGGTGACCCGTGCCGGAAAGATGGATGGCCAGCTGGTGAGAGTGGTGGGCAAGTTCCGCGGGCGGAATCTTTTTGCCGACCTGCCTGCTCGCTCGATGCGCACCGTGAATGACTGGGTGATCAAGGACTCGCTGTTCGCGATCTGGGTGACCAACCACAAACCGAAGGGGGACGGCTTCGAACTCGATCCATCTATCCGCCGCGACACCAGCCGGTGGATAGAAGTCATCGGAAGACCGGTGACCCGAAATGGCGTGGTGATCATTGACGCGGCCGAGGTGGCGCTGACCCCGCCTCCCACCCCGAAAGCAGACGCGGCGCCTGCCTCGCCCCCTCCGGAGCGGCCCAAGGTTCCTCCGGTGATCGTATTCACTCTGCCTCTGGACGGCGAGAGCGACTTTGATTTCTCCGGAAGGATCATGGTCCAGTTCAACAACGACATGGACGAAGACAGCTTCAAGGGGCGCGTGGGACTGCGTTATGAAGGTCCGGCCTTCCCCGGAGACCCGGGCTTCGAGTCGATGCGTGTCTCTTACAACCCGGGTTCGAAGGCGCTGATCGTCGATCCGGGCGCACCGATTCTACGCGGCCGCATACTCAACCTCGTCCTCCTTACCGGTGTCGTCGATATCGACGGACAGCCTCTGGTGCGGCGCGACGGAAGGCCTCCGCAAAACGACATCGCCGAGATGCTCCGATTCAAGGACTAGGCGACGCCCAGGCGTTTGAGCGCGCTCGCCCCGATGTCCCGTCGATGCTGCGCGCCCTCGAACTCGATCTGTGCCACCGCTTCATAGGCGCGGTTCAGGGCCTGGGGCAGTGAGGTCCCAAGTGCGGTCACCGCGAAAACCCGTCCCCCGTTGGTTACGAGCTTCTGCCCTTCCATGGTGGTGGCGCCGTGGAGAATCTGAAGGCCTTCTTCGGAGTCGGGGACCCGGCGAATCTCCCGACCCTTGACCACATTCTCCGGATAGCCTTCACTCGCGACCACGACGCATACCGCAGGTTCCTTGGCCCACTCGACTTTCACCTCCGCGAGCGCGCCATCCGCCACCGCCACCAGAAGCGAGGCAAGGTCGCTCTTGAGCCGGGCGAGGATGACCTGGCATTCCGGATCGCCGAAACGAGCGTTGAACTCCAGAACCTTCGGTTTCCCGTCGGTCCCGATCATCAGACCGGCATAGAGCACGCCCGAGAACGACCGACCTTCTTTCGATAGGCCGGCGATGGTCGGGATGATGATCGTGCTCATGATCTCCTTGTGAAGTTCGAGCTTGAGGTTCAGGGCCGGAGAGATGGCACCCATGCCTCCGGTGTTGGGACCCTTGTCTCCGTCCTTGAGACGTTTGTGGTCCTGAACGCTGGCAAGCGGAACCGCGCGCGTTCCATCGCACAGCACGAGAAACGAGACTTCCTCGCCGGGGATGAACTCTTCAATAACAACTCGCTCGCCCGCCTTGCCGAAACGCTTGTCTTTGAGCATGGCGGTCGCCGCCGCCACCGCTTCCTCGCGGGTTTCGCAGATGATGGCTCCTTTGCCCGAGGTAAGGCCGTCGGCCTTCACTACGCAAGGGAAGCCGATCTTGCCCTCTTTCAGGATGCGCGCCGCCTCGTCGAACGAGCCGCAGATGGAGTAGCGGGGTGAGGGGACATTGTGGCGGGTCAGGAACTCGCGGGCGAAGACCTTGGAGCCCTCGATCTCGGCCGCGGAACGGGTGGGGCCGAAGATACGCAGGCCGCGCTTCCTGAACTCATCCACGATGCCGAGCATCAGGGGAAGCTCGGGGCCGACAATGGTGAGATCGGCGTGAATGGTCTGGGCGAAATCCGCGAGCTCGACGGTGTTCGAAGCCCCGATGGGGACGAGACGCGCGTGCTTCGCGATCCCCGCATTCCCCGGCGCGCAATAGATCTCGTCTACCGCACCTATTGTGCTTTCACGGAGCTTCGCCACAATCGCATGTTCCCGCCCCCCGCTTCCAATCACCAGAATCTTCATTCGCTTGCCCTATGGTCGGTTCAAAAGGCTGGGCTTGTCAACTCCTCGGGGCCAGCTTCATTTTCGCCCGACGGCCCGGGCGTAGACGTCCCGAACGGAAAGCCCGGTCGACAGGGCCGCCTCCTTGGCGGCCTGCCTGGGTGTGGCACCCATGGCGACTTCAGCGTCGAAGCGACTCAGGGCCTCCTCCATCGTCCCTGACTTCAGCGCCTCGGCCCCGGCGCCGGCAACGACCAGCACAATCTCACCAAGGACTTCGGCGCGAGCGCTGAGGTCCTTCGCGATCTCGGACAAAGAGCCACGCTTCAACTCCTCATGAACCTTCGTGACCTCGCGGCATAGGAACGCGTCACGGTCTCCAAGAATGGCGATCATGTCCGCCAGCGAATCGACCATGCGATGAGGCGACTCATAGAAGACCAGCGTGGCCCTATGGCCCTGCAGACTCTGGAGACGCGTGCGTCGGGCTGCGACGGTGCGGGGAAGGAAACCGGCGAAGAGGAACTCGTCGGTGGGTAGACCGCTGACCGACAATGCCGCCACCAGCGCGGAAGGACCAGGGATCGGACTCACCCGGATTCCCCGCGCGAGCGCCGCTCGAACCAACGGAAACCCGGGATCAGAGATAGTGGGGGTCCCGGCGTCACTGACCAGGGCCACGTCTTCGCCCCGCCCGATTCTCGCCAGAAGCTCGTCGATCCGGGCGTGCTCGTTGTGCTCGAAGCAGGAAATGAGAGGCTTTTTGATGCCGAGATGGTTGAGCAGTTTGGCGGTCCGGCGCGTGTCCTCGCAGGCGATCAAGTCCACTCCTTTTAGGCACTTAACCGCCCTGAAGGTCAGGTCGTCGAGGTTGCCGAGCGGTGTGGCCACCACGAACAGCGTCCCGACCGTTTCCTTGACACGTTCAGAGGCCATCGCCTAGCATCCCCTTCTAATTCCCGCGCGTCCCTTGGGGTTTCGACTGGAGAGCTGAATTTCCAGGAGTCTCATGGTTTGGATTGCTGGAACCTTCGTCATGAAGACTTTATGTGAGGAGAGAGGCTCTTGGCCGAAATCAGGTTGCAAGAAGGCGAGACGATCGAAAGCGCCCTCCGCCGCTTTAAGAGAAAAGTCCAGCAGGAAGACATCATCAAAGATGTCAAGAAGCATAGTTTCTATTTGAAGCCGGGAGAGAAGAAGCGGGTCAAGCAGGCTCTCGCCCGCAAGCGCAGCCGCAAGAAGTATCGTCGCGAAGACTAAAGGCGCCTTGGCGTTCACGCCCCTGCGCCATCGCGGAGGGCTAGACCTAACTGGTAAGGCAGGAGCCTTGAAAGCTCCCGGGCTTCACGGCCCTTCGGGGTTCGAGTCCCCGGCCCTCCGCCAGTCTCCAGGCGGAGCCTGTTCTTATTAAAGAACTTACGAGGTCGATCTTTTGGCTGATCCCCCTTTTCGTCCCACATTCCAAACGCTGCTGTCGCGGTCGGCGGCAGCAAGACAAAGCAGGTCCCCCTCGACTCCGACGTGATGAAGTCGGCGCGAGGTCTCGGCATCTGCTTCGGCGACTGATCCCCTGGAACGCGGGGCGCGCAGGGCCCCCTGCGCCGGAACGCGGGAACCGGAGATGACCACCGGGCGCCGGGTTACACTCACCGGGCTGACATATTTGCGCTAGGCGGATCGGGGATCCTCAATGGACTTTGCCGGAGCATCACAGATCTACGAACGTTATCGACGATCGCCCGTCGAGCGCGCGGTCAGCCCTGAGGATGTCATGTGGCGGTCTGGAAAGGACTGGTACTTTGATACCGGCGAGAGCGCGCTCAGGTGCATTCTCTCCGCGCTGGTTCTGTCTCGGCTCGACGAAGTGACCTCGGTCCTCGATCTTCCCTGCGGATTCGGGCGAGTCTCGCGTCACCTGCGCACCGCGTTCCCTGCTGCCGGGCTCTCGTTCTGCGACATCGACCCCGCCGGGGTGGCGTTTTGCGCCGACAACTTCAAGGGCCGCGCCATCCGGTCGGCACCGGAGTTGAGCGAGGTGGATCTCGGAGGTTGCTACGACGTCATCTGGATCGGCTCGCTGTTCACTCATGTCGACAAGGAAAGAACCGAGCGCTGGCTTCGTTTCCTGTGCGGCCATCTCAACCAGGACGGGGTTCTGCTGGCGACATTTCATGGCGCCGGATCGCGGCAGCTGCACCTGACCCACTATCCCATGATCGGCGACCGGGGTTGGACCGCCGTGGAGGACGGCTTCCGACGAACCGGGTTCGGCTACTCGCCCCACCCGGGCCAGGACTACGGAATATCGCTGAGCCGCGCCTCCACGATCGTGGACATCGCCTGCTCCATTCCCGGTACGAGGTTGCTTTCCTACACCGAGCGGGGCTGGTACGAAAACCAGGACGTGGCGGTTGTCGCATTGAGTGATCGGTTGGAGGATTGGGGCGACGCCACCCAAAAGGTGTCGCGGTCACTGGCACCGCATCCCAGAGCGTAGGCAGAACAAGGGCGGCTCGCGCGTCGGGGCAGCCGGCTAGCTGAGCGCGACTCGACAGTTGAGTCTCGTCGAGGGGCAGGTTCATGTGCTCGGCGGCGTTCCAGGCGGGGAAGTAGCCCGCGGGAAATGTGTTCGGCCCGCACTGAGCCCAGCCGCCGCCGTTGCAGCCTTCGGTCTTCGAACTCGCGGTGCCGCAGATGCCAGCCCCGCTTCAGCTCTTCGCGGCCGGTGCTGACTGCGGCTTGCCGATGTGCGGTTCGAGTCTCGACAGGATCAGCTTCGTGAGTTCGGGGTGGCCCCGCTTCCATCGGTCTTCGATGTCGAGGTCGACCACCTGTTTCGACAATCCGGGGAAGCGCCGCTTGATCGCGGTGACGTGGTGGTCTTCGCTTTCGTTCATGACGAAAACATGGTCGGCCCAGTCGAGGAGTTCGCGGGTCACCACCACCTGCGCAAAAGGGGCGACGCCGCAGGACCTGATTTCGAAACGAGGATCGTTCTCGTAAAGGTCCTCCGCCGTCTTGGAGCGATCGACATTGGCCGTGCACACGAACAGGATGTGTTGGCGGTGTTCGCCTTTGCCGAAAAAGTCCATGGGGAGCGCGGAATTCTAGCGCGGAGGCCTCGCCCAACCTCCGCCGGGCGCCGACCCAATGCGACCTATACTGCGGCGCAGTATTTCCGACCGATCCAGGAATCACCCACGGTGGAGCGGGCTCTCCTTCAGGTTGGACCTCCTCAACTGACACTGGAGATCAGGACGATGAATCGACATCCTCGCCGCGCGCTTGCTCTGCGAGCCCGCGCCTCCGTGTTTGGAGCGGCCACCTTGCTGTTTCAAATACCCGCGGCTCATGCGGCTAAAACTCCCTCCTACGCCATCACCAAGGCCAAAGTGGTCACGGTATCCGGCGCGGTCCTGGACAACACCACCGTAGTCATGCGCGATGGGGTGGTGATGGACGTGGGGCCAAACGCCACGATTCCCAAGGACGCGCGCGTTTTCGACGGAACCGGACTCACCATCACACCCGGTCTCATCGACGCCTATTCGGGCGCCGGAATGCCAGCGCTGCGAGCTTCGGGCGGCGGTCCGGGTGGCGGAGGCGGAGGGGCGGCGGCGGGCGCGGCGGCGGGTCCGACCACAAACCCTATCGCCCCGGCCTCCAACATCTACGAGCAGGTTCGAGCGGTCGAAGCGTTGAAGGCGCGCGACTTCGGGGTCACCACGATAGTCGCCGTCCCCCGAGAGGGCCTGGTGTTTGGCGCGGCCGCGGTGATGAATCTGGTGGGCGACCGCCTCGAAGCGATGGTGGTGAAACCGAACATCGCCCTGGCCGCGAGTATGGCGACCCTCGGCCAGCGGTACCCCGGATCGCTCATGGGCACCATGGCCTTCTTCCGTCAGGCCCTCATGGACGGCGCGTATCACCGCATCGAGATGGCGGCCTATGAAAAGGCGCCCATGGGAAAGAAGCGGCCGGCCTTCGACCCGGACCTCGACGTCTGGGCCGAGGTGGCGGCAGGGATCACTCCCCTGCTGCTTCAGACCCCCCGAATCGGAGATCTGCGCCGGGCCTTCGCGCTGGGCGATGAGTTCAAGTTGAAGCTGGTGCTCGCCGGAAACACCCACGCCTCCGAAGAGGCGGCGTTGCTCAAGGAGCGAAGGCCCGCGCTGCTGGTGAGCGTCAACTTCGATCCGCCGCGGACGGGTGGCTTCTTCGGCGGGATCGACGACGACAAGGATCGGGCGGAAATCGAAAGCGCCGAGAGGAACCCGGGAGTCCTCGACAAGGCGGGGGTGAGGTTCGCCCTCGTCTCCGGGTTTGCCCCGGACTTTCTGGTGGGGATCCGAAAGGCCATCGAGAAAGGCCTGCCCCGCGACACGGCGCTGCGCGCGGTGACTCTCACCCCCGCGGAGATTCTGGGCGTGGCCGACCGGATGGGGAGCATCGAGAAGGGCAAAATCGCGAATGTCGTGGTCTGGTCGGGAGAGCCGCTCAGCAAGGACGCGAAGATCAAGATGGTCTTCGTCGATGGCGAGCTGTACGAGCCCGAGGAGAAACCCGCCCGCCCGCCGGGCGCCGGAGGCTCGCCGCCACCAGGCGAAGACCGAGGCGAGACAACGCGGGACCCCGTTCGTGGACAGGTTGAGGTGCAGCGATGAGAAACCGGACATCGAAGTGCGCTCTCGCCCTCGCTCTCGGCGCCCTCGCCTCCGCTGGCGAGCGGTCCGAAGGGCAGGACATCACCGCGATCACCAACGCGAAGATCATGACCGTGAGCGCGGCCGGAATCATCGAAAAGGGAACCATCCTGATCGCGGGCGGCAAGATCACCGCGGTTGGGGCCAACGTAACCGTGCCGGCGGGCGCCATCATCATCGACGCATCGGGTCGAGTCGTCACTCCCGGTCTGATCGACGCACACTCCCACACCGCGGTCGAAGACGGTGTGAACGAATGCACGAACATCGTAACCGCGGAGGTCAGGGTGAGGGATGCTCTCGACCCGCGCGACATCAGTATTTACCGGCAACTGGCGGGTGGCGTCACCGCCGCCAACATTCTTCATGGCTCGTGCAACTCGATCGGCGGCCAGAACGCGACGATCAAGATGCGCTGGGGCGCGGTCTCGGGCGACGCCCTCATCTTTGTGGGCGCGCCCCCGGGGATCAAGTTCGCTCTCGGCGAAAACCCGAAGTTCGCGGGTCCCGGCGGAGCGATCAAGCGCTATCCCGCCACTCGCATGGGGGTCGAAGTGTCGATCCGGAACGCCTTCCTCGAAGCCAGGGCCTACAAGAAGTCCTGGGACGACTACGAGGCCGCGGTGAAGGCGGCCGGTGCGAAGAAGCCCACGAAGAGCGGAGGCCCGATTCATTCGGGCCGAGGCGACGGGGGTCCGGGGGGCGGGTCCGTGCAACGCCCCCCGGCTCCAAGGAAGGATCTGCAGATGGAGGCTTTGAAGGAAATCCTGGAGGGCAAGCGTCTCGTCCACGCTCACTCATATCGAGCCGACGAAATCCTGATGCTCATCAACGTCGCCAACGAAATGGGCTTCAAGATCGCCACCTTCCAGCACGTGCTCGAGGGCTACAAGGTCGCCACCGAGATTGCGAAGCATGGCGCGGGCGCGTCGACGTTCTCCGACTGGTGGAGCTACAAGATGGAGGCCTACGACGCGATCCCCTATAACGCGGCCATCATGGCGAGTCACGGGGTGGTGGTGTCGCTCAACTCCGACTCGGATGAACTGGCGCGACGCCTGTACTGGGAGGCCGCGAAGACTGTCCGCTACGGCGGTGTTTCCGAGGACGAGGCCTTCAAGATGGTGACCATCAATCCCGCGAAACAGCTCCGCATCGACAAATGGGCGGGCTCCATCGAAGTGGGCAAGGACGCGGACCTCGCGATTTTCAAATCGCATCCTTTCGCGCCCGACACGCGGGTGGAAATGACTCTGGTCGACGGCAAGGTGCTGTTCGATCGAAGCAAGGATGTGGCCGCCCGCAAAGGGGTAGCGGCGACGCTCGGAGGTGGACAATGAGAATCCGATACTCCTCGCTGACGGCTTCGGCGACCCTCGCCTGCTCACTCACGAGCCTGGCTTTCGCAGCTGACGGCCCTCTCGTGATCGCCGGCGCCAGAGTCGTGACCGTTGCGGGCGCGGTGCTCGAGAGCGCGTCCATCATCATCCAGAACGGCCGGATCGCGTCGGTGGGCAGCGGCCTCACCGCGCCCGCGGGCGCGCGCGTCATCGACGGCCGGGGGAAGACGGTGTACCCGGGACTCTTCGACGGCCTCACCTACCTGGGCCTGGCCGAAGTCACCCAGGGCGCCCCGGGGACCGTGGACACGAACGAGACCGGCGACATCAACCCGCACGCGAAGACGTGGGTCGCCTTGCATCCGGACAGCGAGCTCCTGCCCGTGGCGCGCGCCTTCGGCATCACCACCGCCCTTTCCGCTCCGGGGAGCGCCATGGGGGGTCGGAGCCTGATCGCGGGCCAGAGCGCCATCATCCGCACCGTCGGCGATACGCCGATGGCTCTCACCGTGAAAGCGCCGGTGGCCCTGCACATGCGCTACCCGACCGGAGCGCCGGTCATCGATTTCTCGCAAGGGCCTCCGAATATCGAGCCCAAGACGTTCGAGCAGCGCCTGCAGGAGAGAAAGAAGAACCAGGAGAAAGACCTCCTCCGGCTGAAGAGCTTGATCGAAGAGGCGCGGGCCTATGGCGAGGGCCAGGCCGCGGGAACGGCGCTCAAGGTCGACCTGCCGATGGAAGCGCTCGCTCTTGCCGCAACCGGAAAGATCCCGGTGGTCATGCGCGCGAACGCCGAGGCCGACATCAAGGGCGCCATCCAGTTTGCGGTCGAGAACAAGATCAAGCTGATCGTCGCGGGCGGTGCCGAAGCGTGGCGCTGCACCGAGGATCTCAAGAAGAACGACGTCGCCGTGCTCCTGGGCGTCGATCAACTGCCCACGCGCGAAGGCGATCCCTACGACGCGGCCTACGCGAACGCCGCGACTCTCCACAAGGCGGGCGTCCGCTTTGCCATCGTGACCGACGACGCGTCCAATTCGCGCAACCTTCCTTTCGAAGCCGCCATGGCCTACGCGTTCGGCCTGCCCCGCGAGGCCGCGCTTCGTTCGATCACGCTTTCGCCCGCGGAAATCTTCGGGGTGGCGGCCGCTCTCGGCTCGATCGAAGTGGGCAAGACTGCAACCCTGATCATGACCAACGGGGACATCCTCGACCATCGCACCAGCATCACCAACGTGATCATCGACGGGCAGGAGACGTCCCTCGACAACAAGCACCAGCGCCTCTACGACAAGTACAAAGGTCGGTAGGAGCTCACTCACATCGCTCCACTATCCGCCAACCGCTCTCGGGACGTCATTGCGAGGGCCCCGTCCGTTCGCAGCGGCCCGAAGCAACCCCCTCCTCCAACGACCCCGCCCGCGGCTCCCCGCGGATTCGAGCTGCAGCTCTCCTGTCCGCACTGTGGCGGCCCCTTTATCGCCACCGACGCGACGGTGAGCCACACCTGCGAGCACTGCAAGTCGCTCCTGATCGTCGAGGCGCCCGAACGCGAGGAGGTCTTCGTCGAGCCCGCCCGGGTCAAGCCGGTCGAGATCCTCGAGACGCTCATTGGCTATCGCGTCGACGCCCACCGTGCGGCCCTCGTCGCCCAGTACAGCGACCCAGAGGGAAACCCGCCTCCCGACATCATGATCGAGGCGCTGCTGAAGCGTTTCGAGTCCCGTCTGCGCGAATCCGCGAAGATCGTCGATTGCCGGCTCGTTCAGGTTCCCTACCGCCAGACCGCGGGGAAGATCGTCCAGGCCGTCCTTGGCCGTCACAGCGACGGGCCCAAGATCGCGCGCCTCCGCGCCTACATCGCAGAGCAGACCGCCCCCGGCTACGACCCCGCCCGCTTCAACCTGCGCGATGCCGGACTGCGCCTCGGTCGCAGCATCTTCAAGCCGCTGCTGAGCGCCGACGTGCCGAAGCTCGGCCATTTCGTGCCGCGCGCCCCCGCGGACGCTTCGCGGCGCGACCTCGAGAAGTGGCGCGGCCAGAATCTCGAAGCCGGCTTCGAATCGGTGGCGAAGCAGGGCCAGGTCGCAGTCACGTTCGAGGCCACGGTGTATCGCCCCTATTACCTGGTCCGGGCCTTCCTCGACCAGGGCGACGAGACCGTCCTCTTCGATGGTGGCTTCGGGACTATCGCGGGCTACCTCAGCGACGAAGAACACGACGCGTTCACCCGCGGCAAGGACGCGGACCCGCTCGGGACCGAAGGCGCCTCGTTCCGGCAGGTTGCCGTGGTGTCCTCACGCTGCCCCAACTGCGGCATGGACCCAGAGCTCCCCGACGATGCGGTGGCGTCGATCTGCGCCAATTGCCACGCGGGCGTGGCCCCGTCGCCCAAAGGTCTCGTGCTGGCGAACTACGACCGCGAAGAAGGCACGACCCCGGATCGGACGAGCGCGCTGCTGCCCTTCTGGCGGTTCCCTTTTCAGATCGGAATCGTGGGCGCCCCGGCCGTAAAGACGCTCGAAGCGTATGCCGCCGCCATTTTTCCGCAAGGGGTTCCCAAGGGCTTCTCACCTCAAGGCGATTCCGTGTACGTCCCCGCCTGGCGCCTTCTCACCACGGAGGCCGGGGACAAGACGTTCTCCGATCTGGCCCAGTCCATTCACGGGCGGGCGTGGAACTGGACCCCGGATCGGGTGGGCCTCGACGCCCGGCCCCGGTTCGTTCCGGTGTCGCTCCCCGAGGGCGAGGCGAAGAACCTCGCCGGGACGGTGCTCTTCGCGCTTCACACCAAGGCTTCGGCGGCTCGGCTCAACACTCTGCTGATCAAGCGCACGCTCTTCGACGCGAAGCTCTCCTTCGGCAAGGGCACGGTGGCGCTTATCTCTTTCGAGGCGCAGGACAAGGTCTACGCGCGACCCGAGGTGAGCGTGCCGTGCCTCCTCATCGACGGCGGCCCGGCGCTCGCCGCCCGGCGCGTTACGGTGCAGGCGGCGGCGGCAGCCTTCGCGGCGGCGCAGAAACGCCCGTCGATGGCGGACCGGGTCAGGACGTCGCAGTTCACCGGGGGCGAGGAATGAGGGGTTGGTAGTGGTGGGAGGGGGTTGCTTCGTCGCAGTACCGAAACGAATGGCTCCTCGCAATGACGTGAGGTGGGTACGGGCGGACAGCACGAGCTTGGTAGTTGGGACCGTCGCATGTGGTACAGCGAACCCTACCGCGCCCCCTGCACTGCGCCTCGCGCCACCCCGACGGCGCGTCACCCCACTACCAGGCTCGTGCTGTCCGCCCGTACCCCCCTCACGTCATTGCGAGGCCCCAGTCCGTTGGTGGTGGGCCGAAGCAACCCCCTCCCACCACTACCAACCAAGTCTGCTCAGTTCGATCCGGCGATCGAGATCACCACGATGGCGACGATGATCGCGGCCACCGCGGCGAAGAAGATCTTCACCCACGAGAGCGGGTGCTCGCCCGCGATCTTGCCGGTGTATCCGTTCACCACCACCTGGTAAGGCTTCGCGCGGTAGGCATAGGAGAGCAGCCAGACTGGAACCAGGACGTGCTTGAAGGTCTGGGCCGAGTACTGCTGCTGGGTCTGCAGATTGCGGGAGGTGTCGCCCGGGACCTGCTGAGCACACAGCGCTTCGGTCTTCGCGTGCATTTCGACGCGCCAGACCTGGGCGGCGCTCGCGAGGTCGATCTGATACCGCTCGACCACGAAACCGGCCAGGTACCCCGAGTCGTACGGCGCCGCCTCCTTGGTCGGGAAAGGTTCGACCTGGCGAAGGAGAGTGGGATGCACGCCCTTCGAGCCGCAGATCAGTTCGTCGTCGAAGAAGTGATCGAGTTGACCCGAAGCCGGACTCCAGCGCGTATGGCGGACCTGGCGCGTCCGGCGCTGGCCGTTCTCGGTGTAGCTCTCGGTGGTGTAGTAATAGGTGCCCGATTCCGCCGTCCACGCAGCGTGCACTCGCGCGTCAAACGTCCAGTACGGCACATACAGGCCGCGGAGAGTGTCGGTCATGGCCTTCTGCCCGAGCGCATTCGGGGCGAACCAGCGTGAGCCGTACCAGCGCCGCATGTCTTCACGCACCCGCGACTCCGACACCTTCATGGGCAGCAGGCTCTCGGGCCGGATGATCTCGTTCACACCCTCGTAGGGCACCAGCGACGCCGACCCGCAGAACTCGCAGTTCTGGGCCACGCGGTTCGGTTCGAACGACGAGATGGCCTGGCAGCTCTGGCACTTCACCTCGATGGCTTCGCGGGCGAGGCCGGTCTCGCGACCCTGGAGGGAGGCGAGGGCCTGCGGGAGATCGTGTTCAACGATCTCGCCCTCGGTCTTGAGCTCCGCCGCGGACTCGGTGCCGCAGAAGCCGCAGATCAGAGCGTTCTTACCCGGATTCCAGGTGGCCTGCGCCCCGCACGCGGGGCAGGAGTATTTGACGCTTGCGAGCACTTCACTCATGGACGCTCGCAAGCGTCATTGCGAGGAGCCGCTCCGTTGGCGCTGCGACGAAGCAATCCCCTCCCACCACGACCAAGCCCGCGAGATTGCTTCGTCGCAGCACCAACGGAGTGGCTCCTCGCAATGACGGCGCGTTTTAGAAGCTCAGCGCCGTCAACTCTTCAGAAATGCGTCGAGGGCTGCCCGCGTGATCCGGAACTGAGAACCGATCTTCTTCGCCTTCAGGTCGCCGGATTCGATTGTAGCGATCACGTCGGCTTCCGAAACGCCCATGAGCTTCGCGGCATCCGCCGGCCCGAGCAGTTCGGGAATCGACGAGGCCGCCGCCGCTGGGGCCGCACTCGCCACCGGAAACGCGCCGGCCGCGGCCTGCGAGCCGGGCTGGGCCATGCCCTGCATCATCTGCTGGGCCATGGCAAAGCCCATCGCCATCTCCATGGGACCGCCGGCGCCGCCTCCCGCACCGCCAGGCTGAACCACCGACTGCCCCATCTGGTACTTCACGTAGTCGTTGAGATTGCCGAGGGTGGCCATGGCACCCTTCTTGTCGATGGCCTGCTCGACTTCGGGCGGTACCGAGACGTTTTCGATCAGGAAGGTCGAGAGTTCGAGGCCGTACTTCTCGCGGATCTTCGGATTGATGACGTTCAGGAGGGCGTCGCCCAACTCGCCGTATCGGCCGACCAGGCCCACCACCGGAATCTTCGCGGCGCCGAGCGCGTCCGAGAACATCGAGACGAGGCGCGAGCGCATGGTGTCGGCGAATTCGTCGATCCGGAAGTTGGTGTCGGTGCCCGCCACTTCCTTCAGGAAGACCTTCGGATCCACCACCCGGAAGTCGTAGGTGCCGTAAGCACGGACGCGCACGATGCCGAAGTCCGGATCGCGCATCATGATGGGATTGGCGGTCCCCCACTTGTTCCCGGTGAAGAGACGGGTGTTGACATAGTAGATGTCGGCCTTGAAGGGGGACTCGAAACCGTACTTCCAGCCCTTGAGCCTCGACAGCACGGGGATGTTGTCGCTGACCAGGGTGTGCTTGCCGGGAAAGAAAGTGTCGCCGAACTGGCCCAGGTACACGAATTGAGCGAGCTGCGATTCGCGCACGATGAGCTGCGCGCCGTTCTTGATTTCCTTGTCATCGTCGGGGAACAGCCAGGAAATGGTGTCGCGCGAGTCATCCTGCCACTGGATGATTTCGAGCAACTGGCTGGTGATGAAACTCTTCAGGTCGACCATGGAAATCTCCTTCTGGCGCTCTGGACGAGCGGGAACTGCGATTCTGCCCGCGGTTTAGCGATTGCGCAGCGCCTGGATGCGAACCTCGAGGGGAGGATGGGTCGAGAACAAGGCCATGAAGCCGGGAGCGCCGGAGATCTTGAAGCTCGCGAGCGCGGGAGCCCGAGGATCCATGGTCTGCGGACCTTCGGCGAGGCGCTGCAAAGCCGCCACCATGTTCTCGCTGCCCGCCAAGGCAGCGCCGCCCGCGTCGGCCCGGAACTCGCGGTGTCGCGAAAACGACGCGGTGACCAGCGAGCCCGCGATTCCGAGGACGATCTCGGCCACCACCCGGACCCCGAAGTACATCATCGACGAACCCCGCTCACCCCGCGAGTTGCCCGCGACCACGGAGGCGATGATCCTGGAAATGAACATCACGAAAGCGTTCATGACGCCCTGGAGCAGAGTCATGGTCACCATGTCGCCGTTGGCGACGTGGGACAGTTCATGACCGAGCACGGCTTCAAGCTCGTTGCGCTTCATGGCGCGCAGGATGCCGGTGGAGACCGCCACCAGGCTGCGATTCCTCGACGGTCCGGTGGCAAACGCGTTGATCTCGGGTGAATTGTAGATCCCGACCTCGGGCATGGGGAGCTGCGCCTGCTGGGCCAGCCTCTGCACGGTTCGGTACAGCCAATCCGCATCGGGGTTGCCGGTATCTCCGTCGACGAGCTGCACGCCCATGCCGCGCTTGGCCATCCACCGGGAGATAAGCAGCGAGATGAACGCGCCGCCCATGCCCCAGACGAAGCAGAAGATGGCCATCGGCACCAGGCCGCCGTCCGAGCGGACGCCGAGCAGGCCGAGGATGATCGAGATCGTGGTGACGACCGCGAGGTTGGTGAGCAGGAATAGAAAGAGTCGCTTGGCCACGGTTTTGTCCTCAGGGAAGAAGGTGCGGGTGGAATCCTAGCGACTAACCACCGCGGGCCGGAAATCAATGCGAATTACCATCACCGGCGCAATCCGCCATTCCCAATGGCAAGGCGGGCCCTTTTGGGGATTACACTCCGGTCCATGATCAAGGGGCGGTAATCGCAAACCTGCGAGGTAGGGCCTCATACATGGAAATGGAGCGGACAATGGCGAATCTAGCGTTGGCCTTGGCGGCACTTCAGGAGGGGGGCGGCAGCGAAGGACCGGGGCTGGCGGGCGGCCTGCTCGGCCTGGGCTTCCTCCTGTTTATGGGAGCTTTCGTGCTGCTCATGATCGCCTCCGTGTGGAAGGTCTTCGTGAAGGCGGGCAAGCCCGGATGGGCTTCGCTCATCCCGATCTACAACATCATCGTGCTACTGGAGATCACTGGCAAGCCGATCTGGTGGATCGTCTTGTTCTGCATACCGTTCGTGAACTTCATCGCCGCGTTCCTGGTGATGATCCCCCTGGCGGAAAAGTTCGGCAAGGGCACGGGCTTCGGGATCGGGCTGGTGTTTCTGTCGTTCGTGTTCTTCCCAATGCTGGCTTTCGGGGACGCTCATTACCGAGGCTGAGAACCGCGAATGAGGGGCGGATCCGCTTCAACCAGCATGGCGGCCAGCAGTGGAATCATGATCTCGTGGTGTCCGGTCAGGGAGTAGCCACGACCGACGCCTTTGGTGGGGCGGTTTACCACGTTCGTGTTGGGCCGATAGCCCTGGATGAAATCGAAGTTGGCAGTGGTGAAGTCTTCGATCCTGTGACCCAGGTTGCGGGCGAGGGTGACCGCCTTCAGAAAGACTTCGGGCAGGAGCACGGCCGAGCCGATGTTGAGATAGACGCCGCCCCCGCCGAGGCGCGCCACTTCGCCAGCCAGGATTCGGAAATCGAGATGCGACCCGCGACCGACCGCGCCCGGATCGCATGACGGGTGCATGTGGACGATGTCGGTGCCGATGGCGACATGGACGGTGGCCGGGATCTGAAGGCGCGAGGCCGCGGCGAGGATCGAGAAGCGCTTGAACTTCGTGCCGCGCCGTCGCTCGATGTACCGGCCTACGGAGGCGCCCAGGCCCAGGCCGTCGCGGTCGCCCAGGGTGATCGCCTTGTTGATTTCTTCGCCGGTTTCGCGGGCCATGCCAAACTCCCCGCGGCCCAGAACCGCGTCGACCTCTTCGGACGTCTGACCGGCGACGGCGGTCTCGAAATCGTGAACGATCCCCGCGCCGTTGAGCGCGATGGCGGTGATGAAGCCGCGCTCCATCAGATCGATCACCAGCGGAGCGAGCCCGACCTTGAGCACGTGCGCGCCCATGCCCCAGATCAGGGGGCGCTTTCGCTCCCGCCCGCGCACCAGATTCGCGGCCACCGCGCGAAGCTGATCGGCGGCCAGGATCTTCGGAAGGGACGAGACGAAGCCGGAGAGCCTGGCCTCGCGCGCATGCGGTCGTCCGAAGTCCGCGACGCTCACCTTGCTCACGCGCGAGGCGAGCGGGTACGTCCGGACGCGCGAAAGATCGAGCGGCCGGCGGGCGCGGAATTTCCGAGCCGGCGCCTTCTTCGAAATCACCGAAGTCGCTCTTCGAGCAGCTCGCACAGGATGTGATTCATCAGGTGATGAACTTCCTGAATGCGGGGCGTTTCCTTCGAAGGAACCGCGAAGAGGTGATCCACCAGGGCCGCCAGTTTGCCGCCGCCTTCGCCGGTCATGCCCACGGTGAGCAGGCCACGCGCCTTCGCAACGTGGACCGCCTCCAGGACATTCCGGGAGTTGCCGGAGGTGCTGATGGCGATCGCGATATCCGAGGGACGGCCGTGAGCTTCCAGTTGGCGCTTGAAGATGTGCTCGTAGCCGTAGTCGTTGCCCACTGCGGTCATGATCGCCGAGTCGGTGGTGAGAGCCAGCGCGGGAATAGGCGGACCCTCCTTGGTGAAGCGTCCCACCAGTTCCCCCGCGAAGTGCTGAGCATCCGCGGCCGAACCGCCGTTGCCGAAGACCAGGACCTTCCCGCCTTTTCGGACCCGATCGGCGATCACGTCTGCGAGGGCCACCAGATTTTCAGCCTGGATCGCGAAAAAGCGCGTCTTCACGTCAAGGCACTCCGCAACCACTTCGTCGATGCGTCGTTTGGACATTGCCGGGCAATTATCCCCTGAGACACCCGGCAGAGCGGTCGGCTACCAGCCGACGGGGACGCCTTTGTTCTGTTCGTCGAGCCACTTCTGGAGAGGCGCGAAGTAATCAAGGATCGCCGTCGCGTCCATCTGACGAGACCCGGTGAGCGCCTCCATGGCGTCGGGCCAGGGCTTCGACACTCCCATGGCCAGCATGGTGGCGAGCCTGGCTCCCGCTTCCTTCGAATCGTAGATTGAGCAGCGATTCAGTGGCCCCGTCTGGCCAGCGGCCTGACAAAGGGCGCGATGAAACTGGAACTGCTGGATGTGGGCCAGGAAATAGCGCGTGTACGGGACGTTCGCGGCCACGTGATACTTGGCCGCGGCATCGAAGTCGTCTTCGGTGCGGGTTCCCGGAGGGGCGACGCCCTGGTACTTCAAGCGCAGATCCCACCAGGCCTGGTTGTATTGGGCCGAGGTGATCTCGCCCGAAAAGATCTTCCAGCGATACTGGTCCACCAGAAGGCCGAAGGGCAGGAACGCGATCTTGTCGAGGGCCATGCGCAGGAGCAAGCCGATGTCCTTGGATGGATCGGGTTCCTGGTCGATGAGGCCGATCTTCTTGAGATAGGACGGGGTGATCGAGAGGGCAACGGTGTCGCCGATGGCCTCGTGAAAACCGTCGTTGGCGCTGTCGCGGAACAGGAAAGGCTTCTGGTTGTAGGCGCGCTGATAGAAGTTGTGGCCCAGCTCATGGTGGATGGTGCTGAAGTCTTCCGCGTTGATTTCGATGCACATCTTGATACGCAGGTCGTTGTCGTTGTCCACGTCCCAGGCACTGGCATGACAGACGACCTCTCGATCCTTGGGCTTGACAAACAGCGACCGCTCCCAGAAGGTCCTGGGCAAGGGCTCGAAGCCAAGAGAGGTGAAGAATCGCTCGCCGTATCGGACCATCTCGAGTTCGTCGACCTTCTTCTCCTTGAGACGCGCGGTGAGGTCGAAGCCGGGGTCGGCATTCTTCGGAGCGACCAGGGGTTCGATGTTCCCCCACTGCTGCGCCCACATGTTGCCCAGCAGATGCGCGGGGATGGGCCCCTTCTCGGGGACAACGTTCGGCCCATAGGTCTCGCGGAGGCGCTTGCGGACGTAGGCGTGAAGCGAGAGATACAGCGGCCTCATCTGCTCCCAGAGACGGTCGAGTTCCTTGGCGAAGGCGTCGGGGGCCATGTCGTACTTGGAGCGCCACAACGCTCCGGTGTCCTTGAAACCGAGTTGACGCGCGCCCTTGTTTTGCAGTTCGACGAAACGAATGAAGTCCTTCTTCATGGGCTTGGCGATGCTGTGCCACCCGGTCCACGCCTCTTCCATTTCCTTGGGGTCGCGCGACTTGACCAGGATGTTCGAGAGTTCGCCGAGGTCGAGGGTCTCTTCCGTGCCGTCCTTGTTCTTGCGGGTGTACTTCCCCTTTCCGTAGGCTCCTTCGAGGCGGGCGAGAAGGGTCGTGACTTCCTTGCTCTCGACCGAGCCGGTGGGCGCGGGGGTGACCAGGGCCACCTTCAGCAGTTTCAGCTTGCGGGCGACTTCCGGTGAGACTTTGACCCCATCGAAGGTCGCGGCCTTCTGGGCCGCGGCGACCGCGGCATCCGTGAATCGCTGGTTGGCTTCCGCCGCCATTCCTTCGGTGTCATCGGTGATGTGGGTCGACTTCACCCAGTCCGCGCGCGAAAATGCATTCGCGAGAACAAGGAGTTCCTTCTCGACCTTGTCGGTGAAAGCCCTGGCTTCAGCAGCGGTCTTGGGTTTAATGGCCATGTCCTGAGCGGATGAAAGAGTGGTGAGAGGGAGAAGGAGAAGGATGGCAAAGGCAGAGCGAGAGAGTCGAGACGGCATTCCTGATTCCTACTTTCGGTTTGGGTTCGCAAGCATCGATTCGAGGGGGGCGCGCATCGTTTCGAGACGGCCCAGAAACCAAGAGGCTTCGGGGGCGATCGAAGGGGAGGCGACGTTCACGCGCACGTTCTCCGCGCCCGCATCGAGGGCGGCACGACAAAGCGACATTGCCGTCCGGACGTCGCTCGCGGCATTCGCATTGCCATGCGCAAGGGCGAGGGCGGCCGCCCGAAGCACCTCCGCACTGCGCTCGCAGGTCTCGAGCGGCACCTCGGTGGCCCGTCGCATGGCCTGGGCGATCGCCGCACCGCGCGCCGCCTTCTCGTCGTCGGTGGCTTTGGGCATCTTGTACGCCGAGGTCACAGCATTGTAGACATCGGTATCGAGATCCACCAGCTGCCGCAATCGCGCCCCCGCCTTGGCGGCCGAAGTCTTCGCGGAATCGAGCTTCTCACGTTCCTCGGCGGCCCCGGTGCGGGACCTGGGGAGGCTCGCGACCATCTCGACCAGAGCAGCGGCCAGGGCGCCCGCGAGGGCGGCGGCGGATCCGCCCCCGGGAGTGGGATCCTGAGAGGCGAAACGATCGAGAAGGTCGTTGGTGGACAGGGAGAGTAGTGGTTTCATGGGGTTTGCTTCGTTGCTCGCTTCGCTCGCGCCTCGCAATGCCTCGCATCATATTTCGCTGGCTCGGCAGCGGTTCGGGGTTCGGTGGGCTCGGGGCTACGACATCTTCCCGAGAATCTGCTTCGCGATCACCAGGAGCTGCATGTTCGAGGTGCCCTCATAGATCTGGCCGACCTTCTGATCGCGGTAGAACTTCTCCACCGGGTATTCCCTGGTGAAGCCGTTGCCGCCGTAGATCTCGATGGCCTTGGACGCGACATATTCCGCGGTGCGCGAGGCGAAGAGCTTGGCCATGGCCGCTTCCTTGATGAAGGGCGAGCCGACGTCGCGCAGGCGCGCGGCGTTGTAGGTGAGAAGACGCGAGGCCTCGATCTGCATGGCCATGTTCGAAAGCTCGAACTGCACGCCCTGGAATTCGGCGATCTCCTTGCCAAACTGCTTGCGCTCCTGCGCATACTTGAGAGCGTACTCGTAAGCCCCCTGGGCGACCCCCACCATCTGGGCGGCGATACCGATGCGTCCTTCGTTCAGGGTTTCGATGGCGATCTTGTAGCCCTTGCCCACCTCGCCGAGAACGTTCTCCTTGGGAACCTGGCAGTCTTCGAAAACAAGTTCACAAGTAGACGAGGCGCGTATGCCAAGCTTGTCTTCCTTCTTGCCGACGGTGAAGCCGGGATATCCCTTCTCCACCAGAAACGCGGTGATTCCCTTGTAGACCTTGCTTGGATCGGCGTTGGCGAGAACGATGAAGAGTTCGGCTTCGGCCGCGTTGGTGATCCAGAGCTTCTGCCCGGTCAGTTCATAGTGGTCGCCCTTGTCCACCGCCTTGCAGGCCAGAGCGAAGGCATCGGATCCGGAGCCCGCTTCTGACAGCGCGTAGGCCCCCACCCACTTCGTCGCGATTTTCGGAAAGTACTTCGCCTGCTGAGCCTCGCTCCCCCAGCGCAAGAGAGCGTTGCTGAAAAGCGTGTTCTGAACGTCCACCAGGACTGCCACCGAAGCGTCAACCCGCGCCAGTTGCTCGACCACAACCACGGACATGAAGAAGGTGGAGGCCGCCCCGCCGAACCGCTCGGGAATCTCGATGCCCATGAGACCGAGTTCGAAACAGGCGTCGATCAGGTCCCGCGGTATCTTCGCTTCTACGTCCATCTTCGAGACCAGCGGACGAATTCGCTCCGCGGCGAAATTCGCGACGGTTTCCTGGAAGAGTTTCTCATCCTCGGAGAGATCGGTGAGAGGAAGCGATCGATGATCGGCCATGGGTCTTCTTTCTAGGCTCCCTTGATGAAGTGCGCACTTAATTCTCTCAGATGGCGATGGATTCCCCCGGAGCGAAGTCGAGGGGGTACATTCAGCCTGATGGAACCGGATTCGCTTTCCAGAGTAAGTGACGAGATCGTTGGATGCGAGAAATGTCCGCGTTTGCGGCGATGGTGCGCCCACGCGGCCACCGTCAAAGTTGCGCGCTATCGGGATCAGACCTACTGGGCAAAACCGGTCCCGGGTTTCGGCGATGCAAAGGCACGGCTCCTCGTAGTCGGCCTCGCCCCCGCCGCGAACGGGGGCAATCGCACGGGCCGCGTGTTTACGGGCGATCCTTCCGGTGATTTTCTCTACCCGGCCCTTCACCGTGCCGGTTTCGCGAATCAGGGGACGTCGGTGTGGCGTGACGATGGCCTCGCCATGACCGACGCCTACATCCTGGCCGCGGTGCGGTGCGCCCCTCCCGCCAACAAACCTGAGCCCGCGGAAACCGCGGCCTGTCGTCCCTACCTGGCCCGGGAGTGGCGCCTGCTACAGCCGCGTGCGGTTCTGGCTTTGGGCAAATTCGCCCTCGACGCGTTGGTGGCGATGCTGAAAGGGGAGAGCGAAATCGAAGCCCGAAGGTCGTTCAAGTTCGGCCATGGTCTCGTACACGATCTTCCGCCCAACCCGGCCACGAACAAGACAAGGCGGATCTTCATCTCGTACCATCCATCTCAACGCAATACATTCACCAAGACACTGACCGCGCCCATGCTCGACGCGGTGCTCACCGACATAAGTCGCTTTCTCAAGAGGCCATAGGCAGAACACATGAAGACACTAGAAATCCGGGGGACGGTCCTGGCCTTTCTCATCGCCACCGTCGCCCTGGCCCAGCCCGCGCAACCCCCGGCGCCGCCGCCCCCGGGCGCACCGGGCGGCGGGGGACCGCGCGGCATGCCGGCCTCCGAGAGAGCCAGGACCCTCGACTCCAAGTCTCTCGGCGCTCCCGTTCCCTACGTGGCCTACCTGCCCGCCGACTACGAAACCAGCAAGGCCTCGTACCCGGTGATCTACGCGCTCCACGGCATGTTCGAGAACTCTGCCTTCTGGGAGCGGCGCGGTCTGGCACCTCAATATGACGAACTCGTGAAGGCCGGCGTCGCCCCGAACGCCATAGTGGTGACGGTCGATGGCGGCAACAATCTCTTCGTCAATTCCGGCAAGGGCAAATACCAGGATCTCGTGACCAGGGATCTGGTCGAGTACATCGACAAGAACTACCGGACGATCGCGAAGCGCGAGGGCAGGGCTCTGCTCGGGGTCTCCATGGGGGGCTATGGCGCGCTCAATATCGCGTTCTCTCAACCGGGGGTCTTCGGCGCGGTGGCTACCCACTCCGCCATGCTTCTCACCGAGATCCCTACCGCCCTTGCCGGGGCGCGGGGCGGACAGATGCGCGCCTTCACGGGCGTTTTCGGAGAACCGGTCGATCCCGCGATCTGGAAGGCCGACGATCCGCTCGAACTCGCAAAGACCATCGAGGCATCCAAGGCTCCCGCCCTCTATTTCGACTGCGGGGGTCAGGACCGATACGGTCTGTTCGCGGGAAACGAAGCTCTGCACAAGGTGCTTGAAGGCCGGAAGATCCCCCATGACTTCTCGATTTCGCCGGGCGACCACGGATACGACTTCGTGAAGTCTGTCTTTGCCAAGAGCCTCGGTTTTCTCAAGGCAAACCTCGCCACAAAGTAGGGCGGGGTTCCTCGCCCCGCCTTCTACCTGAGGTACCCGAGGGCGCGCAGTCGTTCCTTCGCGTCTTCAGAAAGGCGTGGGGCGGGCCCGGGGCCGCGAACGGCTCGCAGGGTCACCTCTTTGAGCATCTGCGCGCGCGCGGTGACGATTCGCGGGTCTTCAGAGGCCATCAGATTCCGCTGTTCGCCCGGGTCTGATTCCAGATCGAACAGCTCGGAAAGGCCGTTCAGGCGGTGGATCAGTTTGAGGTTTCCGGAGAACACCACGCTCGTGCTGGGCCGGCCATCCGGCGGCACCGTCCTTTCGTAGTCGTTGCGCGACCAGGCCTCGTTCAGGATCCTCGGCGAGAGGTCGATCTCTCGAAGCCAATCGAGCGAGCGCTGTTTCACGATGTCCTCGACCATCCGGTAGACCTCATGCAGTCCGGTGCGGCGAGCAGACCTTCCCGCTCCCACCACTCCGGGCAGGCGGAGGGCGAGGGGAACGTGGATGCTCTGCTCATAGGTCGAAGGGGGGTGGCCGCGAAGCCCGCGTTCAAAGAAGTATTCGCCGTGGTCGGCGGCGAGAATGACCAGAGTCCGATCCAGCTGGCCGCGTTGCTCGAGAGAGCGCAGGAGGCGAGCGATCTCGGAATCGAGGTAGGCGATCCGGCTGTCGTAGGCGTCGATGGGGAGGCTGGACCGCGGAACGATCCATGCCGGAGATCCGGTCAGCACGCGAGGGTCGTGGACGTCGAAGTAGTTCAGAAACAGAAAGAACGGCTCAGGCCCTTGACCGGCGAGGCCAAGGGCCGCGTCGGTGATCTCGCTGGCCTTCCAGGTGGTGTTCGGGGTCAGACGCCCCCCCAGCCAGTTCCGGGGGATAAGAGATCTTCGAAGTTCGGTGGCGAGGGCGGGAAAGCGCAGACGCCGTCTTGAGGAAGCGCTGAAGCTGTCGAAGCCTTTCTGAAGCCCGGTCCATTCCGCCAGAAAGATGTCATTGGCGCTCACCCCCGCGGTCCGATAACCCCGGCCCTTTAGGAACGAGGCCAGGGTGACGATGTCCGGCCAGACCCGGCCATACGAGGCGCCGGCGCGAAAGACCGGGTACGCGCCATGGGCGCTTGGAATCAGGCCGGTGAAGAGTGACGAGTGGGAGGTCAGCGAAAATGTACCGCTCGAGGTCGCCCGGTCAAAGACCAGGCCGCTTTTGAGGTACTGGCTGGTCAGGGGGAACGTGGGCCTCGGGTAGCCGTACAGATCCAGATGATCGGCGCGCACGGTGTCCATCACGATCAGCAGAACGTTGGGAGCGCCCGGCCTCGTGGGCGACGGCACCACTGGCCCACCGTCCGCGGTCTCGTAGGTTGGCGGGGCCGAACCTCGCTGCCAGGCCAGCGCGATGGCGAAAGCCATGACGACCGCGAACTGGGCTGCCCGGACGAATCGGCGGGTGAGGGCCAGGGTCGCGGCCGCGACGACCGCCAGGGCCAGGCACCAGGCGGCGGCAGTGAGAATCATGGCCGTGGTGATGGCGGCATTCCGATCGCTGCGAATTGCGAAGGCGAGAGCCGCACCCAGGTAGATGGCGACCACCGACACCATTCGACCAGGGGTCAGCCATCCCCGATCCGATGGCCTCCTCGCCTCAAGAAGGACGAGCACGAAGCACAGAAGGACGGGGGGAAGTCCGGCCGCCAGATTGAGGGGAACCAGCCGGAAATGACCTCGCCCCATGAACACCAGCGGAGGAAGCAGAAGGCCCGCGGTGGTCAGAAGCTCGAAGACCCTATAGGGCCTCACCCTGAAGGCAGCGCGGAGGGCCAGGTGGTAGAGCAAAGAAGCGAGGACGGGAACGAAGAAGATCTCCGCGACCTCGCTGGCGGGCGCGTAGCCGGTGACGTAGGTAAGGGTAACCTCGACGAAACCCCACCAGCCGCCGATGACGACGGCGGTTTGAAACCCGCGGCTCATCTTCGGTTCAACTCCAGAATTCGCGGCCCGATCTCCGACAGAGTGATTGGCTCGCCCCTGGTCAAACCAAGGACGGCTCCCGCCCGGCCGAGCACCCGTTCCGCCGTCCAGCCGCCGGCGCGGAGCTCACGAAGGCCGGTGTCGTGGTTCGATTTCGAGAGCTTCCGACCATCGGGATGGGTGATCAGCGGATGATGCAGGAACAAAGGCGGAGTTTTCCTTCCGAGGAGTTGGCCGAGTTGGATCTGCCGACCGGTCGAAGCGAGAAGATCCCCGCCGCGAATCACCACATCGATTCCCTGGTCGAAGTCATCAACGGCTACCGCGAACTGGTACGTCCATTGCCCCTGACGGTCGCGGATGAGGATATCCCCGACCTGCTCCGCCGGGATCTGTTCAAGCCGGCCGAGACGGAGATCGTGAAAGACGATCGGCATCGGATCAAGGCGAAGGCGACGCGCCTGCTCCACCGACCCATCCACGGTTCGGTCGCGACATGTTCCCGGATACCGAAGCTCCCCGGTGAAGGAACCACTGGTCGTTTCAATGAACTTTCTCGAGCATCCACAGGCGTAGACCAGCCCGGTCGCCTCGAGGCCCTGCAAGGCCCGTGCGTACTTCGACTCACGATCGCTTTGCCGGACCACCGGCTCATCCGGCGCGAAACCAAGCCACTCCAGATCGTCGAGAATCGCCTTCTCGAACTCCGGTCGAGAACGGGTTCGGTCGTGGTCTTCGATACGCAGGAGCACGCGACCCCCAAAAGCGCGGGCCACCCCCCACACCGCCAGGGCGCTCGACACGTGGCCAAGATGCAGGAGCCCGGTGGGCGCGGGCGCAAACCGGGTGGTGAAGCCCGGCGGCGGCGCCTCACTCAGAAGCAACGAGGTCAGCGCTTCACCGCCACGCTCACCACCTCGAATCGCGCTCCAAACAGAAGAGGTCCGGAGCCCAGGAAGGCGCGAGCCGGAAACTCTTTGGTGAAGTAGGTCCGGTACACGGCGTTGAAGGCGTCGTAGTGGCGAACATCCGAACAGAAGACCTGGACGCTGATCAGATCGTCCATGGTCATGCCCGCGCGGACGATTTGGTTCTTCACCGCTTCCATCACGAGTTTTGCTTCCGCGGTGACGTCGGTGGGCGGCTTCCGATCCGGTCCCAGACCGATCTGGCCGGAGACATAGAGGGTGTCGCGTACCTTCACCGCCCCGGAGAAGGGAGGGTCGTTCGGGTTCGAGGCGTTGGTCCTGGGATCGACGACCGTCCGGGGAGTGGACGCGATGGCGGTGGTGGCGAGAAGCAGCAGGCCGAAGCCGATGCCCTTGAGTGGGTTCATGGAAACTCCTTCTTGAAACTTGAGTGGAACGAAGGAGGCGAGACTAATACAACGCCGGATCGGAGAATCTCGCTGGGGAATGAATCCGACCTGCTTCTATAGTCTGTGCGCACCCCTCGACTCGAAACCCCGAACTGAACCATGTTGCCCCTCTCTCTCGTCGTCCTGGTCTCTCTTCAGGGCGTGCCGGGCCGACCGTACAGCGAAGAGCGGCAGCTTCTCGATCGACACCTCGTTCAACTCTCCCGAGCCCTGCCGGATGGGCCCGCGCCGAACGACGACGCGACTCTGCTCATGCAGCTGGCCACCGAGGCCGGACTCCGCAACATCGAGGTAGGCCAGCCCACCATCACGGAAGCAGGGGCGCTGGGTCAATCGCGGCGCACCCTTAGCGCCACCGCGACCTATCCAGACACCGACCGTTTTTTTCGCGTGCTCCAAGGAGCGCCTCGGCTGATCGATATTGAGAGCCTGATCCTCCGCTCCGCCGATTTCGGGGTTCGAATCGAGGCCAGGGTTCGTCTATACCATCGCGCGGCCAGAGCGGTCGCCCTGGCTAGCCTCGATCCGGCACGGATGCGAGACCGGACCCGCGGGGCCTCTCGGGAGGAGGCGTTGAGGTTCGCGCGCGACGAGCAGCTGGCCCTTGAAAAGACCATCGCCCTCGACGATCTTCGTCGGCGTCAGACCTCGCCCCGGATGTTTCTGGCCGAGACCGGGGCCTCCTTCCGCGACGCCGCCGCCGCCTTGACCTTCGGCTCCCTCGAAGGAGACACGGGACGTTTCACCCTTCGCGGGGTGGTTTCGGGAATGGGGGCCGCGGACGCGCTCGAGCGCCGGCTCGAGGGCGGCTTCTTTCGCCTTCGCGAGTTCTCGCGGGCGCGCAAAGAAGGCTGCTATGAGTTCGAAGTGGTGGGCGAATCGTTTCGCGCCGGCCCGGAGGCCGCACTTGCGCTACCCGTCGACGAGCCGTTCCGACCCACCGAGCCGTTCTGCCGGCAGGATCGGGACAACGTGATCCCGGGTGCTTTGGCCGTCACCTTGCGCGCCTCCGGGTCAGAGCCGGGGGGCCTTTCCCTGCGGGCCGCCGACGCGGACCTCGTGGATATCGCGGCCATGATGGAGGCGCTCTCCCACGAGCCCTTCGTGGTCGCCGAAGAGGTGCGGGGACGGGTCAACGTCGACTTCGCGGGCGCCTCGATTGACGACGCGCTCAAGGCCCTGCCTCTTCACGTCGATCGGGTGGGCAGTGTTCGTCTCCTCCGACTCCCTGGCGTTTCGTCGCTTCCCCCAAACGACGCGGAAGGGACCGTAGCCGGGAGCCGGTTTTCTCTCCGGACCAAACGAGGGCGGGGAGAAGCGATCCTTTCCGCCCTCGCCGAAGCTGAGCCTTCCTACGTGGCTCTTGGTCCTTCCGGTCTCTCGAAGCTCAGCGTGTTCGCGCGCGAGGCCGGGGCGAGTGATGTCAGGCGCGCCGCGATCTGCGCCCTTCAACTCGAGGAAACTCGAGAGGAAACCGCGCGCGTATTGAAACGCCCCGATCGCGCGGGTGAGCTCGGGCCCATCATCGCGGGGCCAAACGGGCACGTGGTCTTTCGCGCACGCGACCTCGCGGTGGAGGACTTGGCCCTCGCCGGGATCGGACGATCGACTGACGAGCTGATGGCGTTTGTCTACTCACCCCTCGGAGAGATCGTGGCCCTGCGGCTCGGCGACACCCTGGCCGACGGGGTCATCGCCGGGCTGGATTCGAACGGGGTGATGATAGACACCTCGGAAGGCCCGGTGCGAATCTCGCTGACGATTGGGCGCGCACGATAGGACGCCGCTTTCCAAGGCGGCGGAAGGTTCAGGCGGCCTGTCGCTCGGAGATAGCGTTCAACGCTCCGGTGAGTTCGTCAACGGTCTGGAAGCGCTTCTCGCGGTCCTTCTCCAGGCACTTGAGAATCACCGCCTGCAGGTCTTCGGGAAGCTGGGGCTTGATGGAGCGGGGCAAGGGTGGCGGCGTCTGCATGTGGTGCACGACGATCTGCAACGGCGACTCCCCGGTGAAGGGGAGCCGGCCGCAAAAGAGTTCAAAGAGAACCACGCCCATGCAGTAGATATCGGACCTGAAATCCGCTTGCTGGCCGCGCCCCAGCTCGGGGGGTAGATAGTCGGGCGTTCCCAGCACCACTCCCGCCCCGGTAATAGAGGAGTCCTGGGGCTGGCTCTCGTCCTTCACCTTCGAGACGGTGGCGATTCCAAAGTCCATGATCTTGAGATCGCCGGTCTCCGGAATGATGAGCATGTTCTGAGGCTTGATGTCGCGGTGCACCACTCCCTGGGCGTGAGCGGCGGCCAGACCGTGACACATCTGTTTCGCGATCTGAAGACCCACGCCCAGAGGCAAGGCGCCTTTTCTCTTCTGGAGATCCTTCAAAGTAACGCCTTCGAGGTACTCCATGGAGATGTAGGGCGTGCCCATCCACTCGCCAAAGTCATGGGTGCGAAGCACGTTCTTGTGGGTGATCTTGCGGGCCAGCTTGATCTCGAGCTTGAACCGCTGGAGGAGGGTGGGATCTTCCGACAGCACATCCGAGCGAAGAGTCTTGAGGGCCACCACTTCGTCGAGTTGATTGTCCTTGGCGAGGAAGACCACACCCATGCCGCCCCGACCGAGCATTTCGACGACCTTGTAGCGGTTGGCAAAGCTCGAACCGATGGTGAGGTTGGCATCCCCGCCGGGAAGGGTCCCGGTCCCGGTCCCGGACCCCGTCGCCCCCGGGAGCCCGAGGGTGGCCCCGGGATCGATGGTTCGGCCCACCGGGGGAAAGTTGGTGGTGCCGCCGCTCGGCTGCGCCGTTCTCATGAATTCGATGAACTGCTCCTTCTCGCGCAGCTCGTTCAGGAGACCGTTGAACGCTTTTGCGAGAGCGCCCACCTCATCGGTGGTGTGGACCGGAATCGCTCCGGCGAAGCTCCCGTCCCGTGCCTTGTGAACGCGATCGACCAGGAGCGAAATCGGATCGGTGATGCGCCGGGCAATAAGTTGAGCGCCCAGAAGCCCCAGCACGGTCATCAGGCCTCCGACCATGAAGAGGGAATTCCTGAAGCTGATGAAGGGCTTCATCTCCTTCGCATAGGAGGCCAGGACCACCAGCGCACCCACCGGCCGGCGCGCCGCATTTTCGAGGGGGTAGGACATGGCCCGGTACGTTTCGTCCGCAATTGCGAGGTCGAAGGCTTCGCCTGGCTTGGTCGAACCGGAAGTCTTGAGGGCGGCTGCGAGTGCGGGTTCGAGCGGGCCGAGAGATGAGGCCGACAGGCTTTGGCCGGCGCCAGTGAGGAAGGCGATCTCTGCGCCGGTGAGCCGCGACAACGACTTCGCTACCGTACCATCGAGCGCGTACGCGGCCAAGAGAACGCCCTGCTGGTTGTCGCCCGTGGACATGGGCGTCGAAACGGCATGGAAGATCCGATCCCCTTCCTGCCACAAGCCCTCCGCGGCTTCGCCCCGTACGCTCATTCCAACCACCGGGTCCTTGGAGAGATCGGCGCCGTGTTCGGTGGGCTTGTCCGATCGTGCCAGTACCAGACCAGCGGGATCCGTGGCCATGAAGAAATCGGCGCCCAGGTCTTCGCCTCGTTCCATCAAGGTATCGGCAATGGTGGCGGCATCACGCTGCTCGATCAGGGCTTTGAAGGCGGGCTCATTCGCCAGGGTTCGAACCGCCAGCTTGAGCTTGCCCAGCCGGTCGGTCTGAAACGCATCCCAGATCCCGCGTGAACTGGTCAGTCGCTCATTGAGGTTCGCCTGGGCCAGGGCATTGGCCTGAACCGTGGTGAAGCCCAGGGTGGCGGCCACGATCCCCACGGTCAGCAGGGCGGTGAAAAGGAGGATCTTCTTGGTGAGTCCCATCAGTAAGCCTCGTGACCGTAGTCCTTGCCGAACTTGTTCTTGTGGGCAATCCGTTTGTAGGAAGCGGCGTCGAGAGAAAGGGCGGCCGTCGCTTCACCGGTGGCCGGAACCTTCACCGAGACCGGGGTTGCCTCGCCCGATCGCTCGTGAAACGCCGTCACCTTGTACTCGCCCGCAGGAACTCCTTCGATCCGAAACGCACCTTCCTTCGTTACCTTGGCGAAATACGGGCTGTCCCGCACGACCACCAGGGCGCTCATCTGGGGGTGGATGTTGCAGTAGAGGGTGTAAACGCCCGGCTTGTCGAAAATGCGGGAGCCGCTCTTGGGTCTCTTGTACAAGCCAAGATCGAAACCCTCGCCCGAAACCGAGAAGACGTTATGGAGAATCGGATCCTCGTTGGGAAATTCAATGGTCGTTCCCGTTCCCACCACAATCACGTGAGGCGCGAAGCTCTTGCTCTTCATGGTGACCACTTCCTTCCCGGGCTTGGCCTTGGCCCTCGAATTCTCAACGTAGACCACAACATCGGAAAGATCGGTTGCTTTCTTGCCGCCTTTCTCGGTCAGATCCACCCGGCCCACGATGTCGCCGGCCGAGACCATCGAACCAAACGCGAGGGCGCAGATTAGGGAGCCGAGGAGCCCTGGATTGAAAAATCGGGGAAGCAACAACATAGACCCGCCTTGGTTGATAAGGGAAGAAGAGAGCAGCGACCCGACCGAGTGCTCTCTGAAAATCAGCTTAGCATCGACGTTTGTTATCGCGACTCCACCCTGGGGCTCAGGGCCGCGCGAACCGAATCCCCGCAGCCGTGGTGGAGAGGAATCAAGCGCCTCCTATAATCACCTCCCTTGATCTCCCTCGCCCTCCTTGCCGCGGTCTCCTTCGATGCGGCCACCCTGGCCCAGACGAGCGCCACCCTCAACGCCCTCGGCCCCCATCCGTTCGGCTCGCCGCGAAATCAGGCGGCCGCCCAGTTCGTCGCGGCCAAACTCAAAGAGGCAGGCCTTGCGCAAACCTCGGTGGAGGAATTCGTTTTCGACGGTTCACCCGGCACGAACGTGCTGGCCAGCCTCCCCGGTCGCAGCGATCGCCTTCTCGTCATCGCTACCCACCACGACTCGAGGAAGGACGTGCAGGACGTTTCCGACCGCTCACGGACTCTGTCTCTCCTGATCGAAATCGGCCGTCAGGCCTCGCGGCTTCGTCCCGCGAAAACCTGGATTCTGGCTTCCTTCGATGGTGGAGAGTCGAAGGGAGAAGGGTTCGCTCACTACCTTGAGAGCCTGGGCCCGAGTCGGAGCCTGATCGACGGCATCGTGGTCCTCGACGCCTCCCCCCTTCACGACTCGACGAGCGCGCCTTCATTGATGGCGCCGGCCTGCGCCAACGGCGTTTCCTCGGAGCGGAGGGAGATCGCGGCGCAAGACCTGGTTTCCGCCGCGGTACTTGGCATGCCTGCATCCCTCGATTTCTTCTTTGACGATCCTGGAATCAGCCTTTTCACCCAGCCCTTCATCCGGGCCTTCCGCACCGAATGCGAGCCCCTCGCGGCCCGCGCCCTCGCGGCCCAACTTGGAGTGATCCTGGTGGCCGACACGTCCTACTCGCGGGCTTTCCTGTCGCGGAGCGTACCGATCACGCCCGCTGATCCAGCGCTGCGGGACAACGGAGCCGTCGGTCTGGGCGAGGTCGCCTTCGCAGCCATTCAAGGCATCGACGCCCGAACGCCGTCATCCCCACCGTCGGACTCGTGGCTGGTGGTGGGAAGGAGCGTCTGGCCCGGATGGCTGATCTTCGTCCTGGGAATCATGACCCTGCTCCCGGGCCTCGTCGCCTTGCGTTCCCAGACCACGAGCCTCGCCATCCGGATCGCCTACTCGGCGCTGTTCACCATCGTTCTGTATGACGAGCCCGAGGTCGCTCTGTTCGTCGGGCTCCTGCCGAACCTCCTGCCCCCGTCGGCCCCCAAGAAGTTCGTGACCCTGAGCCTTATGCCCTTTGCTCTGCTCATTTCGGCGGGGGCTCTGGGCTTCGTACGCGGCAAGGTGACCGGCTCCTGGCTGTCGGTTTGGGACTGGGTCGGCCTGGCGGCCGCCTTCGCTCTTCTTTACGCGTCGCCCGGCGGGGGCAGGAAATCGCCATCAAAGTCGAAGCGGGGCAAGCGCTAGCGGTGCTCGAACCCGCCCGCCCTGAATCGAGGAGATCGATGCAGGTTCTGTCGTGGGCCCTGCTGATGGTGGCCTTGCATCAGGTTTACGTTTTCCTGTCCGTGACCCTGGCCGAACGTGATGTCGATCTGTGGTTCTTCTTCTCCTCCGATACCGTGCAGTACGGACTGCTGTACCGAGATCTGTTCCAACTGGGGTTTCACTACGCCGGCTGGAACATCTCGCACGCTCCCGAATATCTTCAGATGGTCTGGGCGCTCCTGCTCGACGCATTCACGAAGACTCTGGCGGCCGGCCACGTGCTCGAAGCCATGGCCCAGCCCGTCCTTCTTGCTCTCGCCCTCCAGCGCCTGCTCTCCAAGACGCTCGGCCCGGGCAGGATCCTGGCCCCCGTTTCCGTCGCGGCCATCCTGACCCTGATCGCGAAAGGGGTGGGACTCGACTTCATCGCGTTCATCTGGAGCAACCGCCACGGCTTCACCGCTCTCATCGGCGTGGTCAGTCTCAGCTTCCTGGTCGAAACGATCGGCTCCAGACCGCGCTCGCTCATCCTGGGCCTGATGGTCACGCTCGGGGTGGCGTCGGATTTGCTCTTTCTTGTCTGGTTTGTGGCCCCGGCACTCGCCGCCCTCGCCCTGGTGATGGTGGCCGCGGAGCCCGATCGGCGGGCCCAAATCGCTCGAGCGTTCGCCGCCCTTCTCGGGGGCACGATTGGTGGCGTCGGTCTGTTCTGGATGACAACCCCGGTGATCACGGTGGGCGGAAAGCTGGCCATCGACCTCAGCCGGACCCTGGGCTCGCTTGGAAGGATGGCGGATGACGCGTTCCCGTCATCGAATCCACAGCGCGCCCTGAGCGCCCTCCTCATCTCGGGCCTGGTTATGGCCGCGCTCTCGGTCAAACGGTCGAGCCGGATTGAAACCCGGTTTCTCGGGGTGTTTGCCACCATCCTTCCCGTGGTCACGGTGGCCGCGATGGCGCTCGTCTCCGCGCCCTTTCGGGAAAGCGGTTACACACGCTACCTGCTTGGCCCGGAGCTGGCCGCTCTGGTCACCATCATGATCGCCGTCTCGGCGGCCCTGGGCCGGTGGGGCGAGAGGTTGTTACTCGTGGGCCTGGTCATCGCCATGCTTCCAGGCCTCAGGCTCTTGCCCAAGGGTGTTCAACCAGTCGAACGCTACGAACCACCCCTGGTGCGATGCATCGACGCGGTGGCCAGGAAACATGATCTGCACTACGGAGTCGCCGATTACTGGCTCGCGAAGTACATCACGGCGTTCTCGACCACAGACCTCCGGGTGGTGTCCGTCACCCCGCGGCTGGATCCCTTTGTGAACTTCGCCAACACGGAGTGGTTCCTCGGGGGCGTGGGGGCGAGACGCCATGATCGACCCGTCTACACCTTCGCGATTCTTGGCTCGAGAACGCCTTCCGAGCCGGGGGTTTCTCCACTCGCCCTCAATGCTCTGGGTCCGCCGGTCGCGGTGGAGTCTTGTTTTGGCTACGATATCCACGTCCTTCCTCCAGGCTCCGACGAGCGAATTCGCTCGCAGTTCGGCCAAAATCCCAGAATCCGGGCGTACTATGAGAAGCGCGGCATCCCCCTCCCTTCACCGGGCGATCAAGGGCGATGAGGGGGATCACGGGACTAGCTCCTGTCTTCGAAACAGCTTCCCGAGCGCGTCCGAACCCACGAAGGCCCCGCAAATAAGGAAGGTGAAGGTAAAGACCTGCGTCTCTATGCCGGAAGCCGTAGTGACCGCGACGGGCATGAGAAGGGCCGCAGCCGCGAAGCTCCCGATCACGGCCGCGCGACGCGAGAACCCGGCCGCGCGGGTGCGTAGGGCCACCGCGAGAAACAAGACCGGGCCAGCCCAAAGGAGCCACAGCGGCGCTTCCCCTGTTCGGCCGAACGCCGTGAAGACATCGGCGGTTTTCACAAAGTTGTAGTACGTATCCGTGAAGCCTTCGGCGGGATGCTGAGGCGCCTGATAGGTCAACCCGGATTCTCGAGCGGTCGGCCAGAGTCTCCACTGGGTGATCGTGGCAAAGACCCGATGAACCAGGATCTTCGCGTACCAGAAGGGATCGGTTCGGAGATCGTGAAGGACCAGCCGACGGAACACCGCTTCGGTTTCCGCGGTCCAGTAGGGCCCGCGCCTCTCCATGGAGTAACCCTCGGTATCCAGCGCGATCCGCGCGTCCCAGTCCGACCAGACGTGGCCGTGCTCGCGGTCGAAGTCACCCAGGCCCTCCCACATTCCCACCCAGAACTCATGAGCTTGCCTGGGCGCAACCGCCTTCGGCGCCACGAGAACCATGAGGAGGATGGCGGCCAGAATCGCGCGCCTCTTGGGGGAGGACTTCGCCTCGATGCGAAACAGAGCGATCAGCAGAAGAACGGCCGCGGGGGGCAGGAAGATGATGCTGCTCGATCGGCACCAGGTGGCGACATGAAGGGAGATGGCGGCAAGAACCGCTCGCGGCCAAAGACCGCGGGTCGTGGGCGTCGGTCCGAAGGTAAACAGGGACAGCGGAACGATGGTGAGTGCGGAAAGCAGATGAAAACCCGCAGCCGAATACGGGAGGGTCAGGGCTTCAAGAAAATAGGCCGAGGAGGCGATGAGGCCGAGGAAGATGGCTCCTGCCGTTCCTTCCCCGCAACGCAGGCTCTCGACCATGATCCAGAAAGCCAAGGGGATGAAGGCAAGAAATGGCAGCCACAGCGGGAGGTAGGGAGCAATGCCCCCGAGCCAGCGAAAGCCCAGAGAAGAAAGTCTCGCCCGCCCGGCGTCGTCCGAGAAGCGCAGTTCGGTAGGGGCGACGTTACTGAAGCTGCGGAGCGGGACGGTGCGCCAGAATTCCCATGGACGAAGATCGTTCCGCTGGGCCGCGCGCGGGAGGAGTGCGCGCAAACGACCTCGGACGCGGGCCGCGAGAGCGTCGTCGATGCTGATTTCCTGGGTCGGCCCCCAGTCCCGCGTCTCATAGAGGCTGACTGCGACCGTCATGTCTTCCCAGTAGCGGCGGCTGGTGCCCAGGTTGTCGAGATCCCAGTGAACCCTCAGCGCCGCGGTGTTGGCGAAGGCCAGAGCAACCAGAGGTGCGGCCACAAGAAACGCCCGCGAAATCAGAGCCGCTGCCTTCATGTAAAGACTCACCTTGGCGGCGGGGACAGGGTCTTGTTCTCAAGGAGAAGGTCGTCGTAGATCTGCTGCATCGCGCGCAGGCACTCGCTGATGTCGTATTTCTTCGAGGCTTGCTGTGCGCCTCGCTCCAGCCTGGCCCGGAGCGAGGGATCCTCGATGACACTCAATAGTGCGTCCCCAAGTCTTTCAGGGTCCTTGGGGGGAACGAGAAGCCCCGTCCTCTTGTCCTGGATCACTTCGCGACAGCCGTCCACCGCGGTCGAAACGATGGCCTTTCCCGCGGCCATGGCCTCGAACAGAACGAGAGGCGTGCCCTCGTAGTTGGACGAGATGCACAGCACGTCGGTGGCGGTGAGGAGGGCGGGAACGTCCTTGCGATGTCCGGCAAACACGATCGACTCGGGAACGCCGAGTGCTTTGGCCTGGGCCTTCAGAGAATCGATGAGGTCGCCATCTCCGGCGATCAGGAAACGAACGCCGGGCACCCGTGCGATCACCAGACCGGCCGCGGCGATGAGGGTGGCGTGGCCCTTCTGGGCGTTGAGGCGACCGATAGTGGTGATCACCGGCGCCTCAACCGGTATGCCCAATTCGGCGCGCACTCCGTAGCCCTGTTCGCGCGGCCGGGGAGCGAACTGGTCGAGCGGGGCTCCGTTGAACACGACGTTGACCCGGTCGTCCGGAACAAAACGATCGCGGATCAGGAAATCGGCGGTCGATTGACTGACCGCGATGGCGTGAGAGGTGAGATCGCGGAGGAACAAATCCGGAACCTTCTGGTACCAGGGCATATTCGGATCGGCGAAGTGCTCGTGAAGTACCAGGGGGATTCCGGCGCGGCGCGCGGCAATCCGCCCGAAGTTCGATGCGGCGTATCCGTGAACGTGGAGAATCCGAGCCCGGGTCCGCTCGATCTCGCGACCGATGTCGAGAATGAGCCGTGGGTCGAACGGGGTGCGGCCCAGCATCCGGGCGGAAACGCCCTCGGCCCGGAGGGCGCGGGAGGCAGCGTCCTCTGTCTTGAGGCCGGCCAGATGGGGAACATAGCGCGACTTGTCGTACCGGGGAAACCACCATGCGAACAGTCTTGAAACCCCGTGAATGCTGGATCCCGAGACTCCGAACTTGTCGCACACGTGGAGGACGGAATGGGGCATGGCCGGTTCGAAGGTTAGAAGCGAACCCCCCCGGGGGCAAACCGCGCTTTCACCCCCTTCTGCCCAATGGGGGCGGTCGCTTACCATTCCCGCGTCCCTCGAAAGGCCCCCATGCGAAAACTCCTCATCCTCGTTCTCGCCACCCTGGCCTCGGGCGCGCAGGCCCAGGACTGCTCCATCTCCGGCCAGAACCAGACCGTCTATCAGACGCTCAAGGACTGGTACTACTGGTACCGCAACCTTCCGGCGGTGAGCCCTTCGACCTTCGCCAGCCCGGAAGCCCTGCTGGACACCGTGCGCTACCGCCCCATCGACAACACGTTCAGCTATATCTCGAGCGCCAGTTCGAGTCAAGCCTTCTACGGCGATTCGCAGTATCTGGGCTTCGGGTTTTCCATGAAGTTCACGGTGGGCTACGAGCTTCGGGTCACCGACGTCTTCCCGGGATCGCCGGCCGCCGAGGTCGGTTTCGACCGGGGCAGCGAAATCCTGACCCTGAACGGCAAGTCGGTGCAGAAGACCTATGAGGACGGAGAGTGGAACACCATCTGGGGCGACGAGGAGGAAGGCTACTCGGTCAATGTCACGTTCAAGAACGCAAGGGGCGAGGCCAAGGGAGGACCCATGGCCAAACGCGTGGTCACCATTCCAACCGTCCCCCTCGTCACCATCCACGAGGCGGGCGGTAAGAAGACCGGCTACATCGTCTTCAAGAATTTCGTCGAGCCCTCGTATGCAGCACTCGACGCGGCTTTTGCGCAACTGCGCGACGCCTCCGCCACCGAACTGGTCCTGGACCTTCGCTACAACGGGGGCGGACTCATCGCGGTGGCGCAGCACCTTGGCGGGTTGATCGGCGGCGATCGCACGACCGGCGAGGTTTTCGCTCAGTACGTTCACAACGACAAGCAGAGCTCTCGCAACAATGCCATCCGGTTTCCGCGCCCGGCCTCGGCCTTCCCACTCAGTCAGCTGATCGTCATCACCACAAAATCCTCGGCTTCCGCGAGCGAACTGATCATCAACGCGCTTCGGCCCTTCATGCCGGTCGTCGTGGTCGGGGAGAATTCCTACGGGAAGCCGGTGGGGCAGTACGGATTCCGCGTCTGCGACAAAATGCTCTGGCCGGTGAGTTTCAGCGTGCAGAACGCGCGCGGCCAAGGCGACTATTACGACGGCTTCGCGCCCGACTGCCGTGCCCCTGACGATATCGACCACGCCCTCGGCAATGCCCAGGAGGCTTCGCTCGCGGCTGCTCTCACCTATGTCGCCACCGGAGCGTGCCCGGCTCCTTCCGCCAGTCGAGCCACGTCGGATCGAGATCACTCCGGTCCCGCGATCCGCGCGCATGCCGAGAACGGCTGGCAAGCCCTGCGCGTCGCCTACTAGGATCCTGGTGACCCAGGACACGCGGGGCCCGCGCACGCGGATTAGGGCGATCGCCCTCGGCACGGCGGTTTTCGGAGTGGCCGCAGCGCTGCGCTTCGCCCATCTGGACTTCGGCCTGCGGCACCAGCCCGACTACGACGAGAGCATCTTCGTGGAGAACGCGCTCGGCATGATCGCGCGCGACGACTGGGACCACCGCTTCTACGAGTACCCGGGGCTCCTGATCTGGATTCTGCGCATCGTCCTTACCGCCACCGGCGCTCGGGGAGCCGACGCGTATCTGGTCGCGAGGTCCCTTATCGCCCTGGTATCGGCGATGACCGTCCTTCTCGTCTTTGTCGTGGCGTCGTCCTGGGTTTCCCGGCGCTCGGCCCTCGTCGTCGCCCTGATGCTGGCCCTTTCGCCCATTGATATCGAAACCGCGCACATGCTCCATCCCGACTCGGTCATAGCCGCCTTCCTCTTCGCGGCCCTCGCCTTGGCCGCACCCCGCAATGGAGAGGGCTCTCCATGGCTGGCGTGGGTCGCCGCCACCGTGGCGACGGCCATCAAATTCTCCGCAGCGCTGATGTTTGCGCCTCTCCTCTTGGCCGCCTTGGCCGCGAGAACGACCCTGCCGCGGATCGCGGCTCGGTCGCTGTTGGCCCTCGTTCTCTTCGCGGTTCTCTCGCCCTACACTCTTCTGGGCGGAACTGACTCCGTGGCCGGGATGAGGGTGCAGCTCGCCTATCACTACGAGAACACCCCGACTTCCGATTTTGTCTCGAGGCTCGGAGGCTTGCTCACCGACACATTGCCGCGCGCGCTCTCTCTGCCGGGCCTCGCTCTTGCGGCCTGGGGCGCCGCACTGAGCCTGCGCGCGCGGTCTCGCTGGGCGCCTTGCTGGATTCTGTTCCCGACTTTATGGATCGTCATCTTCTCGACCACGGGTGCGCGCTTCGGCCGTTTCATAGTGCCGACCCTCGGCGCCCTGTGTCTTCTCGCCGCGGTCGGACTCGAGGATCTGTTTGCGCGAACCCGGTTGGTCGCTCTCGCGACCGCGGTGCTGGCGCTGCTTCTTCCTGCTCTCGACACCAGCCGCTATCTCTCCGCCCTCCGCGCTCCTCTGACCCTCGACCAGGCCCTCGACAGGATCGGCGCCGCCCCGGAAATCGAGAGCGTCGGAAGCACGATCCCGGAACTCGGAGCCCTCGACACCGGAGGCCTTGAGATCGTCCCGCTCCGAGGGTTTCGCGGCGAGGCCTTCGTAGCGTCGCAGTTCGATGTGCTGGTGCTGACCGGCGCGGAGGCGACCCCTTCGGGCTTTGTTCTGGTCGCCCACTTTTCGCCGAAGTCGATCCACAACGGTCCAGAGGTGGCGGTCTTCCGCGCGCTCACGCCTCGTCGTTTCTCGACCCTCGATCTGCAGGGTGCGCGGGTTCGATCGAGCGCAACGCAGCGCGACTCCCAACTGAGCGACGGACAGGTGTCGACGCGCTGGCGCGCGGACGCCTCGCCCGCGTTCATCGAAGTCGCGTGGGCGTCCGCGGTCGTGCCCGTCCGGCTGGAAATCGCTTTCGGGGCCACCCCGCCCGATCGGGAGTTTCGGTTAAAGGTGTCGGACGATTCCGGAGTGATCGAAACGCACTCGGTCCGCCCGCCTCTCGAGCGTCAGCGCCAGGGCGCCCGTGGCCTCTCCCAGCTCCTCGCCTGGCTGGGGCGGCCCACCCGTACTCTTCGCATCGATCTGGCCGGTCCCGTCCCGCTCCGGATTGGCGAACTGCGGGTCTTCGCGGACGCAGCGCCCGCTGGCCTAAGATAGCCGGATCCTGAAGGAGGAACTCTGACCATGAAACGCACCCTCACCACTTTTCTCGTGATGGCCCTGGCGGCCTATGCCTCGGCTCACCCTCATTTCAACAAGACGATCACCGCGGATCTTCCCGGGGGCGTTCAGGCCGTGATCACGTACAACACCACGCCGGCCAACGAGACGCGGGCTACCGAAGCGGCCGTCGGCGTCTTTACTACGCCGCGAGGACCGAAACTGAAACTGTCGGCCGATCTGAAATCGGGCGAGAAGGTCGTGCTGGCCGCGGGGGAGTACACGATTGGCGTGGTCAAGATCAGCGCCACCGACTGGACCATGGCGCTTTATCAGGGCGCGCTTGCGCGCGGCACGGCGCCCGATCCGGCCAAGGTGATCAAGCTCGAGTCCATCTTCGACGAGAAGATCGCCCCGGCCGCGCACATGCTCATCGACATCACGCCCGGCCACGGGAAGTTCGAGGGCAAGGCCGTCCTCACTCTGCACTTCGGCACGCTGTTCCTGTCCGGACTGCTGGGCTAGCGCGAAGGCACCCCCCTGCCGGTTCCGCAGAGGCGGGGGGGCTGGCCGCTCAGACGTAGGCCGAGAGCGTCGCCTCAACCATAGCGGTGCTGGTCAGTTGATTTAGAAATCTATCGCGGCCCGCGGCGCCGAATCGAGCCAGCGTCTCACTCGAACGAAGCGTTTCGGTCAAAACATGGGCCAGCGCCTCGTAATCACGGGGCGCCACGAGTCTGCCGGTTTCCCCATCGACCACCGCGTCAGGAATCCCGCCCGCCCGCGTCGCAATCACCGGCCGCGCGAAGCACATCGCATCGAGCACCGACGTGCCCAGACCCTCGAGACGCGACGACAAGCAAAAGATATCGAAGCAGGGGATGAGAGCATCGAGATCGCTTCGGAAACCCGCAAAGATCACCTGGCCGCCGATGCCGAGCGACTCGGTCAGCGAAACAAGCTCCGGCTTGAGGGGACCATCGCCGCAGATGAGGAACCGGCATTCGGGCTTGGCCTTCAAAACGATGGCGGCGGCGCGGAGCATCGTCGCGTGGTCCTTGTGATCGACCAGCTGAGCGACGTTGCCGATAAGAGGCGCACCGGCGGGCACACCAAGGGCGAGAAGGGTTTCCCGCCCTCCCCCCTCGGGCGGACGGTCCTTCACCCCTTCGTGGACCAGGACGATCTTCTCGGGCGGCAGGCCGCTGCGAACCAGGATGTCTCGAACGGCGCGGCTCACCGCCAGGATCCGGTCCATCCGCCCGTACTTGAGACGGGACATGAAACCGAGAGGAAAGTCGACGCGACGGCTTGCGATGAGTCGAGGCCTGGTGCTGGCCCGCCGCGCGGCCAGGATGGCGCCGGGAAAGCCGTGAGACTCGTGGACGTGAATCACGTCGGGCCTGAACGCGCCCGCCTCATCACGGATCGCCGCCATGGTCGCCCAGGAAAGGTCGCCTCGCCCGACCGCGGCTCCATGAACGGGCAGGGACGCCTTCAAGGCGCGGGCCGCAAGCTCCCCCTGGGCATTCGCGAAGATTCGAACCTCATGGCCACGAGCGATCTGCCCTTCCGCCGTGAGGACGATCTGGTTCTGACCGCCGCGCCATTCGGTGGCGGTGTCAACGTGGAGGATTCTCACGAGGACCGCGGCCCTGAGTTCTCGAGCGCCTTCAGTTTCGCGAACTTCTGGCGCACATAGAGCGCGTTCAAGCTGGAAATCCGATAACCAATGGGGCCCAGAAAGATTCCCCGTTTCAAGACGTAGTTGCGAAGAAAGGCAAAGGCCGACGCGGCGGCTCCAAAGCCCGGGGTCGCGCGCTCGCCTCTCCGATAAGCCCCTTCCGCCCAGAGGGTGGTGTACCGATCGATTCGCCGCAAATGATCGGCTTCGTCGCGATAGGGCCGGTGAATGATCTCCCCGGCCAGGCTCCCGACCGCCCCCTCGACCTTCACCGATTCATGAACGAGGTCGCCGACGAAACGCCCGCGCCTTCGGTCGAAGAGCCTCAACTGCCAATCGGGGTACCAATCGGTGGCGCGGATCTCACGACCGAGATAGTGAGTCACGCGAGGAATGCGATATCCCGACTTCGGCAGAATCTCTCCCGCGCAGACATCCTGGATGTCTTTCCTCAGGGCGGCGCTCACTTCTTCGTCGGCATCCAGAGACAGGAGGATGTCATGGCCCGCCTGGTCAATCGCGAAGTTCTTCTGGGCCACGAAACCGTCGAACGGGCGCCGAAGAAGACGGGCGCCCAAAGCGCTCGCGCGGTCGGCGGTCGAGTCCTGCGACCCGCCGTCGACCACTACGATCTCATCGCAGAAGGCCAGACTTCGGAGAGCGGCTTCGATGCGATCCTCTTCGTTCTGGGCGATAAGGACGGCGGAAATCTTCGGCATGAAGACCGATGATATCGGCGGGGCCAGTCCGTGACCGGAGAGTGGTTAGAGACCCTCGTTCACCCGGGGCGCGTCACGCTTCGCCAGCGACCGCAGCGCGGCGATCAGAATGGGCACAACCCCAAAAAGCAGGAAGACCGAGTCGGCGAAGATCCGCACCCATTCGAGGGTGTGGAAGGTTCCGCTCATCAGATAGGTGAGGCGACGCGCATGCCAGTAACCGTTGCTCAGGGAGTCCGACAACTGGAGGACGCCCCCGGGAAACAGATCGGTCAGAACCATGAGAGCGAGACCGGCGTTGAGGCCCCAGAACCCGACCCGCACGAACTTCACGGTGCCGGCCCAGACTGCGTCGGTCTGCATGGCGCGCAGGCAGAAGACCAGGACGGCCAGAGCGAGCATCCCAAAGACGCCGAACATCGCCGCGTGGCCGTGGTTGCTGGTCAACATGGTCCCCACCTCGAAGTACGACACGATCGGGAGGTTGATGAGGAATCCGAAGACACCCGCTCCGACGAAGTTCCAGAATCCCACCGCCATCAGGAAGTAGATGGCCCACATCTGGCCTCCCGCGAAGCTGGAGCCGCAGGCCTCACAGGGACGATCCTTGATGCGCACGAAGTCCCAGGCGTCCAGAGTGAGCAGAGTCAGCGGCACAACCTCCATGGCTGAGAAGGCGGAAGCGAGGCCCATGTTCAGGGTACCCTGACCGGTGAAGTACCAGTGATGGCCGGTGCCGACGATGCCCGCGCCGAGATACAGGATCGCGTCCAGATACACCACCCGCGTGGCCGTGGTCACGCTGACCAGACCCATCTGGTGGAACATGGTGGCGACGAGAACAGTGGCGAACAACTCGAAGAAGCCTTCGACCCACAGGTGGATAATCCAGAACCGCCAGTTGTCGATAATCGCGAAGTTGGTGTGGGGCCCGTAGAACAGAGCAGGCAGATAGAAAATCGGAATGGCGGCCGCCGAGTAGAGGAAGAGCGAAGCCATCTCTGAGCGCCCGGGCGCCTTCATCGCGGGTCGCAGGGCGCGGAACATGAGGACGAGCCAGAGCACAAGGGCGGCCGCAAGCAACACCTGCCAGAGCCGTCCGAGGTCCAGGTATTCCGAGCCTTGATGGCCCAGCCAGAACCAAAGGTTGCCAAGCTTGTCGTTAATGCCCAGCCATTCGCCGAGAAGGCTGCCGAGAACCACGAAGACCAGCCCGCCGAACAGGATGTTGGTCCCGAGGCGTTGCCCTTTGGGCTCCTCGCGACCCACCAGCGGGGCGAGGAAGAGTCCTCCCGCCACCCAGGCGGTGGCGATCCAGAAGATGACAAGTTGCAGGTGCCAGGTGCGCAGCAGATTGTAGGGAAGATACGAGGCGAGATTAAAGCCGTAGAACGCCCCTGGCTCAACCCGGTAGTGAGCCAGGGCGCCGCCCGCGAGGCTCTGCAGCGCGAACAACGCGGCGACCACGCCGAAGAACTTTCCGGTGGCCCATTGAGAGGGGGTCAACTTCCACCCGGCTAGAGCGGGGTCATGAAAATGCGAAGCCGTTTTCGCCCCGCCCCACCCGAGATAGTCGAACTTACCGAAGAAGAAGAGGATCGCGCCGATGCCGCCGAGAAGCGTGATCAGGCTCAGGGCGCTCCAAAGGTACGTGGAACTGCTCGGGCGGTTGCCCACGAGGGGCTCATACGGCCAGTTGTTGGTGTACGAATAGTCCTTCCCGGGCCGGTTGGCGACGGTGGCCCAGGTGGCCCACGCGAAGTAGGTGTTCAGGGCCCGGACCTCGGATGGGTCCTTGATGAACATCGACCCGAGCCCCGGCGCCGGGATCGGTCCGCGAAAGTACAGTTCCCACTCGCCGCCCTGGATCTCGAGGGAGGACGCCTCGCAGGGGCTGAACGCCAGCGTCTCGGTCGCAGAATCGTAACGGTTCTTCTTCAGATCGCCGGCCGAATCGCCGCAGATCTCGGCGAGGCGGTGGAGATACTCCGCGCTGTAGTCGGGTCCGAGATAGGCGCCGTGACCCCATAGTGAACCGTGTTCCATCAAGCCGTACTTGAGGAAGACCTCCTGGCCGTGGAGGATGGTCGCCCGATCGAACAGCGTGGCCCCCGCCACGTTGGTGACGCGCACCGGAATGGGAGGCGCGTTCGTATACGTGAGGACAGTGACGAGGGTCAGAATGGAGAACCCCGCGATCAACACCAGGATCGTGGCGTGGCGCCACCAGGGCGAAAGGCTTGTGTGGTGTTCTTCCGGCTGGGTCATCGCGCCTCCATGGAGTCAAGCACCATCGGCGCGCTCGCTTCTGGGACGATGATACCCGCTCAAATCAGGAACACGAGGAAGGGCCCTTAGAAGACGACGCGCTCGGAAATAATCCGGCCGGCGGCGTCGACCTTGACCTCCGCAAAGAAGCCATTGGCGCGGCGATCCGCAAATCGCAGGTCGCGCCAGACAATCACGGTCAAGTCGCCTTCGCGCCGCGTCTCGAGCCTGGGGAACGGGGAGAAATCGAGAAAGACTCGAGCGGCGACGCTTTCCCTGGCCATGCGATTCACGAGGGCGTCGGGCGCGGACCTTGGAGTCGCGACCTTGCCCCGCGCGCTCCCGATCGCCGGAACATAGCCGGTGGCGAAGGCCTGCGGGTTGCTGGCAATGAAGCGCCAGCGATTGAGGGAGAGCGGATCCGGCAACGCGCGAACCAGGTTGAACTCGGAACCCACGAAGCTCTGCGCTTGCCCCAGGGCCATCCCATGCGCACCCACGCGAAGTCCGATGTAGACAAGAGCGAGAAACATCGCCCTGCGATTCGCGGCGGCCCTCCCCAACCGGGGCACCCCAAAGCAGGCGATAACCAGCAGCAGCAGCAGCGTGGGATCGATGATGAAGATCCAGTCCCAGGAATACCAGGTCGAATCAAAAGGCAGGAGCGCCCTGGTGCCGTAACTCGTCCATAGGTCGAAGACGATGTGCAGGCAGACGCCCAGCCAGGCCAGGAAGAAGGTCGGAACCAACGGCCGGCGCGACTTTGGCCAGCGCGAAAGAACGAGAGCCAGACCCGCGGCAAGCACCGGGCTCGCCGGGAAGGCGTGAGTGATGGCACGGTGATGCTCGAGATAGGCGACATTGCCCCAGAAACCACTGACGATGTCGAGGTCGGGAAGATTGCTCCCGAGGGCCAGAGTGAGGGTGGCTCCGGGCACACGCTTGTCGAGGCCCAGCCGGGCGATGGCGACCCCGGCAAGGGTGTGGGTCAGATTGTCCATGGCTGGCCGAGGCCCGCGATCGGAAGTTACTTCGTTCCCACCATGTCTGCGGGCTTCACCCAGGCGTCGAACTGCTCGGCGGTGACGAGGCCGAGTTCGATGGCGGTCGCCTTGAGGGTCTGGCCCTTCTTGTGCGCGGTCTTGGCGATCTTCGCGGCGTTGTCGTAGCCGATATGGGGATTGAGCGCGGTCACCAGCATCAGCGAGTCGTGGAGGTTGTGATCGATCTTGGCCGCGTTCGGCTCAATTCCGTAAGCGCAGTTCGTGCGAAAACTCTCACAGCCATCGGCGAGGAGACGGGCGCTTTGCAGGAAGTTGTGAATGATGAGCGGCTTGAACACGTTGAGTTCGAAGTTGCCGGAGGCTCCACCGATATTGATGGCCACGTCGTTGCCCATGACCTGGGCGCACAACATGGTCATGGCTTCGCTCTGGGTGGGATTGACCTTGCCGGGCATGATGGATGAGCCCGGCTCGTTCTCGGGAATCGACAGTTCGCCGATGCCGCAGCGAGGACCCGAGGCGAGCCAGCGCACGTCGTTCGCGATCTTCATGAGCGAGGCGGCCAGCGTCTTGAGACTGCCGTGGGCGTGAACCAGAGCGTCGTTGGCGGCCAGGGCTTCGAACTTGTTGGGCGCGGTCACAAAGGGAAGGCCGGTGAGTTCGGCGAGTTTCTTTGCTACCCGGACGGCGTACTCCGGATGGGCGTTGAGGCCGGTGCCGACCGCGGTGCCCCCGAGGGCCAGTTCGGCGAGGTGAGGGATCGCGCCCTCCACGTGTTTCAGGCCGTGGTCGAGTTGCGCCACATATCCGGAGAACTCCTGGCCCAGAGTGAGCGGGGTCGCGTCCTGAAGATGGGTGCGGCCGATCTTGACGATGTCGCGGAAGGCCTTCGCTTTGGCATCGAGCTCGTCTCTGAGCGCGCGAACCTTGGGAAGCACTTCGCGAGTCAACGCCTCGACCGCGGAAACACTCATGGCGGTCGGGAAGACATCGTTGCTCGACTGGCCCTGGTTGACGTCGTCGTTCGGGTGAACCGTCCGTCCCTCGCCGCGCTGGCCTCCAAGAATCTCCGAGGCGCGGTTGGCCAGAACTTCGTTGGCGTTCATGTTCGACTGGGTGCCGGAACCGGTCTGCCAGATGGCGAGGGGGAACTCGGCCGGGTGCTTTCCGGCGATGACCTCGTCGGCCGCTTTGACGATAGCCTCTCCCTTGGTCGCATCGAGCGCTTTCAGGTCCACGTTGACGAGCGCAGCCGCCTTCTTGACCATGACCAGAGCCCGCACCAGTTCCGGCGGCATTTTCTCCGTCGAGATCCTGAAGTTCTGGAGCGACCTTTGGGTCTGGGCGCCCCACAGTTTGTCCGCCGGAACTTCGATGGGGCCGAAGGTGTCTTTCTCGATGCGTGTGGAAGTCATTTGATCGGAAGTCTACGGCGTGCCGACGCGTGGGGATTCGGTGGGCCACCCTGGTTCCAATTTGGCTTCGGAGCGCGCGAGTCGCGTGCGACAATTCGCTCATGGGGAAGCGGTTCAGAGTCGCGGTGTTGGCGGCACTTTGCCCGGCCCTTCTCGCGGCGCAAGAGAACCCCGCGCTGGACCGGGCGTTCAACGCGTTCTGGAGCGCGGGTTCGGTCAAGAGCGCGGAGAAGGCAGCCGAAGAAATCATCGCTTCCGGAGCCTCGTTCGCCACGGTGTGGGGGCGCCTCGCGGACGGGCGGCCCTACAAACCGGGAGCGGAAACCGGCGAAATGCGCTGGATGACTCTGTCCGGAGGCGGCGCCCTTCACGCCACCACGGTGGTCGTCCCGAAGAACTACAACCCGCTTTTGAAATATCCGGTTCGGGTCTACCTGCACGGCGGCGTCGCCCGCCCTGACCCGGAGGAGGGAGAAGAAGGCGGCACGGGGCCGCCGGCGGGCCGAGCCAATCGCCAAAGGCGGCGTCTCGAATTCAAGGAGCGATATTTCGCGGTCTATCCCTCCGGCTACGCGGACGCCCAGTGGTGGTTCGCGAACCAGATGAACAGTCTCGACGAGATCCTCGATCGCCTGAAGCGCGCGTACAACATCGATGAGAACCGCGTGCATCTGATGGGCACGTCGGACGGCGGCACCGGGACCTGGTTCGTCGGCCTGAAAAACCCCACCGCCTGGTCCGCGTTCTTTCCGCTCAATGGCTTTCTGCGCGTTCTCTCCAATCCCGCCATCCGCGCCGATGGCGAGATCTTCACCGCCAACCTGACCAATCGGCCCATCTACGCGGTGAACGGCGAGTTGGATCCGCTCTATCCCGCGATTGCCGCCTATCCCTACATGGTGATGCTGAAGCGGGCGGGCGCCAACATC
>JANLSZ010000355.1:0-16082 GCA_031362685.1 Vicinamibacteria bacterium
GTCCCTTTGGGCAAAGACGGAGCGGGGCCGGGTGTTGAGGTGGGTCGCTGGCGTCGGGGCGTTGGGCGCGAGTCGCCGCAGTCTGTCTGAAACCCTTCGCGACCATCGAGCCGAGAAAGGAGCCACACGATTCCGAAGTCCCGGTCGTCGCAGTGGCGACGCACGAGGCGTCCCCGTCGCCGCGAGCCCACCTCAGCGCCTGGCCCTGCGGGCCACAACTACCAAGCTTTCTGCCGCCCAGACTCCTAGCCCTCGTCGCACTGTTCACCGCGGGCGGCACGGCGTCCGGGGTTGGAGCCGAAGATCTGGCCGGCAACCGCGTCGATCCGACGGCGGTGACGCAAGCCTCCGCAGTTCCCAGCCCAACCCCGCTGGTCACCGAGCTCGCTGAACCGGCCGTTCCCGAACGACGCACCCTCGGTCGCTTCTTTCCAAACGTGGGCCGCTCCTTTGTCGGAGTCTTTTCGAAAGAGACGGTGGCCCCGCTCCTCTTCGGCGGTGCGCTGAGCAGCTTCGGTTCGCTTTTCGACGACAATGTCCATAACTCGGTCACCCACCTTTCGCTGGGCGACCTCGGAGACACCCTGGGCGGCCCGGCCGTCTCGGCCAGCCTGGCCATCGGTTTGTTCGTCAGCGGGCGCTTCGTAAAGGAAGGCCGCTTCCGGGCCGCGACCTACGACCTCGCGGTTGGAACCGTGCTTGACGCGGGGTATTTCCAGCTTGTCAAGGTCGCGGTGGGCCGGGAGAGGCCCGATCGATCCAACAATCAGAGCTTCCCGTCGGGCCACACTTCCCACGCGTTCATGTTCGCCACCATTGCCCAGAAGCACTACGGCTGGAAGCTCGGCGCTCCCCTGTATGCGTTCGCGGGCTTCGTCGGCTACTCGCGCCTGAACAAGGACGTCCACTGGCTCAGCGACGTCCTGGCCGGCGCCACCCTCGGCTACATCTCGGGGATCACCGTCGTGCGCCAGGATCACAAGCCGGTTCCCGGCCGGCGCACCGTGATGGTCGCCCCGATCCTCGGCCCGAGCCATCAACGCGGACTGCAGTTGGCGGTCACGTTTCGTTAACACTCTCTGTCAGTCCCGCCCTCTTTTCTGGGCGGGCAGTCGTCACCCTTTTTGTGCGCCCCCAGGCCGCCTGTCTTACCTACGGCGCGCTGGCGGGGATGGTGATCTTCCTCTGGACTCTGCTCGCGGTGTTCCTCGCCCGCTTCTTCAAGCCCCCGGGCCAGAAGCCAGCCGCGTAACCCCCGCCCCCTCCAGCCATCAGGGTCACGCCGGCGGGGAAATGGCTGCGTCGCGGAGGAGTTGCGCGGCGGGTCACAGCTCAGTGAGAAAACTCCGCCACGGCACCGCGCGGACGCCCGCGGAGACAGCGTGCGTTGGCGTTCCGGCTTTCGGTTCCTGGTGGACCAGGAACATCGGGACGTCCGTCGCTTTCCCGCGTTTCCGTTTCAGCGCTTCGGCCAGCCGCTGCATGGGCGCGGCCATTGCCGGGGTGACCGTGCGCCCGGCCTTGCATTCCACCAAGGCCACCGAACCGCCCCGCCCGGGCAGAAGGAAATCCACCTCCAGGCCCTGCTCGTCGCGAAAATAGTAAAGCTCGCGGCGTCGCCCGGCGTTTACCTGTGTCTTGGCGATCTCCGCCGCGATGAAACCCTCGAAGAGCGCGCCCTGAAACGGCGACCGTTCGAGTTCTCCTGGCGTCTCAATCCCCAACAAATGGCAGGCGAGGCCGGAATCGGCGAAATACACCTTGGGTGACTTGATCAGGCGCTTGCCGAGGTTCTCGTAGAACGGCGGCACGATCAGGAGTTGCGCGGTGGTCTCAAGTACGCCGAGCCATTGCGTGATCGTCGGCACGCTCACGCCCAGTGGCGCGGCCAGATCTGTCCTGTTCAGGATCTGCCCATGCCGGCTGGCCAGCAGCGAGAGAAAGCGGCGGAACGTAGCAAGATCTTTCACCGCTGTGACCGCCCGGACATCCCGCTCCAGATAAGTCTGTAAGTACGAAGCAAACCACAACTGCGCTCCGGCTGGACGCGCCATCACCTCGGGATAGCCGCCGCGCAACAGGCTGACCTTCGGCGTTTCCCGCACGGACATGGGAAGCAGTTGGAGCACCGCCGCCCGCCCGGCCATGGATTCCGTCACGCCCCGCATCAGCGGCGCTTCCTGAGAACCGGTGAGCAACCACTGGCCTGCGCGCCGCGGGTGGCGATCAATCCGCGAACGGACGAACGCGAACACCTCAGGCACCTGCTGCACCTCGTCGAGGATAGCGGGCGTCTTTACCGCGTCAAGGAAGCCCTGCGGGTCCGCCCGGAGCCGTGCCACCACGTCGGGGTCTTCGAGCAGGAAGTAGCTCGCCTTGGGGAAAAGCCGGCGTAGCAGCATCGTTTTGCCCGCCCGGCGCGGGCCGGTCAGGACCACGGCGGGAAAATGCCGGGTTGCGTGCGCCACCTGCCTTTCCAGTTCTCGCGGGAGGTATTTCATGAATGAGATTCCTAAAGTCTCACTTTAGATTACTCACGTGCCAAATCGAACAATGGCGGGAGGGTCGAGCGCGGCGACAGGGTGGCGCCGATTCGGCTCGGGGTCACGCCGTGGGCTGAGAGTTCGCGTCTGCTGGGGGTTCGACCGGGGCCGGCGTCATCGGGTAGGTCTCGGCCAGCGCGGTCAACAGGGCGGCGACGAGCGGGCCGAGGACGATGCCGATGAAGCCGAACGCGCTCAACCCGCCAAGGAGGCTGATAATGAGAACGGGCGTGCTCACCTGTGACTTGCCGGACAGCATCAGGGGGCGGATCACGTTGTCCACGTTGCCCAGGATGAGGACGCCCACGAGAAGGACGACGATCCCCTTGGCCGCCGACCCCGAAAGCAGGAGCCACAGTCCGGCGGGCAACCACACGAGAGTCGCCCCCATCATGGGCAGCAGCGCGAGCAGGCCGATCATCACTCCCCACATCGCCGAGCCGGGAATGCCGAGCAGGGCGAAGGTCAGGCCGCCAAGCACTCCCTGGGTGGCCGCGATCAGCAGGGTGGCGGTGACGCTGGCCGAAACCAGGGCGCGGGTGATGGCCAGAAACCGGAGATTGTGCTCGGGCCCGAAGGGCAGCGAGCGGTGCAGCGACTCGGAGAGCGAGACGGCGTCGCGCAGGACGAAGAAGAGGAGGGTCAGAGTGATGGCCAGAGCGAAGACGAAGTTGGCCAGGCCCTTCAACACTCCTCCTGCCTGGCCGGCCATGAACTGCGCGAGCGCACCGAGGCTGGCCGTGACCTTGCCGATGGCTTCGTCCTCGGGGGGCAGGACCGGCGCCTTTTCGCGCAGCCATTGCCAGCCCTGGTGGAGCCAGGCGGAGGATCCACCCTTGCTCCGGAGCTCGGCATCGACATAGCTGACCGCGGTGGCGCCCTCGGTCAGTACCATGCCCCCGACGACGATCACCGGGATCACCAGGAGCACCACCACCATCAGGATGAGCACGAGGGCGGTGCGAGTGGGACTGAACGTTCGTCGCAGAAGCACTCTTACCGGGTCGAGACAGATGGCCAGAACCGCCGCCCAGCCGATCTCCACGAGGAACGGCTCGACGATCCGATAGGCAAGCCAGAGGATGAGCAGCACGCTCGCGAAGAACGCCATTCGCGTCACACGCTCGGGTTTGAGTCTATGGGGCACGAGTCGGGAGGATAATCTGATTCGCTGGCGGCCGCTCCTCACCCCTCATCGCGAGTCGACCATGGACCGCTAAGTCTGCTATATCAGACCCTTTACACATTTGCGTCCGATGCCGGCGCGACCCCGAAGCGAGCGGGCGGGGTCCCTTCCGTATCTGCTCAACCGGCGCTTAATTCAAGGAGAGGGATTGTGAATCGGAAACTGACGACGTTAGTTGCGTGCGCGCTGGCCATGGCGGGAGTAAATGCCGGGGCCGCCGACAAGAAGATCGAGCTGAGCGGAACCTTCGGCTGGACGTACAGCGATGGCGTGACCGGAAATGCCGTCAAGGTGCCAGGCGTGGGTGTCTTCAACACCATCGATCCCCTGAACTCGATCAACTGGGGCGGGCGCCTCGGCTTTATGGTGTCGTCGAGACTTGAGATAGGCGCGCGGTATGACCTGCAGGCGTCCACCCTCCAGCTCGGGGGCACCGCGATTGTCAACTGGGCAGACATCAACATCAGCAACTACCACGGGTACGCCGCCTACAACTTCGGAGGAGAGGGAGGGAGGATTCGCCCGTACCTCCTCGCCGGTCTGGGGGCAACCCAGTACGGCGCGGTCAAGGCCACCGCCGGCAACGTGACGCGAGAGATCGGCGGCCACACGCAGTTCTCGACCACCTGGGCGGCCGGTGTGAAGTTCTTCCCGAGTGCCCGCGTGGGCATTCGCATGGAGGCCGGCTGGACGCCGACCTACATCAAGTCGGATGCGGCCGGCTACTGGTGCGACCCCTACTGGGGCTGCTACCTTGTTTCGGATGCCCAGTATGCGAAACAGTTGCAGTTCGCGGGCGGACTCACCTTCCGGTTCTAGATCGCCCGAGTCTTCGTTAGCAGGCTGATTTCAAAAAGTCAGTCGCTCTTACTGACTCTGCGCCGGGACGGACGCGATTGCGGGGCCTTCGGAGACCCATTCCGCCACCAGCCGGAAGCCGACGGCCAGCAGAGTCGGTCCGATGAACACGCCGATGAGACCGAAGGCCAACGCCCCGCCGACGGTGCCGAAGAAGATCAACAGGAACGGCATGGCGCTGCCCTGGCTGATGATCCAGGGCTTGACGAAATTGTCCACGCTGCTCACTCCCACCCCCCAGATCACCATGAAGATGCCCCAGCCGGTCAGGTTCTGTTGGAACAACCACAAGGCCGCCGGCAGCCAGATCAAGGCGGGCCCGAAGGGCACGGCGGAGAGGAAGAACGTCATCAGGGCGAGCAGGAAAGCTCCGGGGATACCCGCGATGAGAAAGCCGATTCCCGCCATCAAGGCCTGCACCAAAGCCGTGCCCAGGATGCCGTAGACCACGCCGCGCACCGTATTGCCGGCGAGTTCGAGCAGGTGAGGGCCGCGTTCACCGCCCACCCGTTCCACCGCCTTGTTCAAGCGCGCCGCCACCGCGCCGCCGTCGCACAAGAAGAAGAACGCGATCAGAATGCTCAGGGCCAGTTCGGCCAGACCGCGGCCCATGGCCAGGCCGCCCGCGAGCAACCATCCGCTCAGCGGCGCGATGAGCCGCTCCACTGCGCCAAGCAGCTTGGGCCGGTCTGCGGCCAGGCTCTGCCAGTAGTCGACGGCCCGTTGTCCCGCCCCCGGCACGGTGGCCAGCCATTCGGGAGGGGCGGGCGGACCGGCATCCACAAAGCGCCGCGTGGCCGTGGTGAGCTCTTCGACGTTGTCAGCCAGGGTGACGCCCACGATGACAAACGGCACCAGAATCAAACAGATCAGGCCCAGCGCCATGAGCGACGCGGCCAGGGTGGACCTCCCACCGAGCAGGCCGACCAGCCGGCCGTACAGCGGCCAGACCGAAAAGCTGAGCACGGCCGCCCAGATCGCCGCCGAGACGAACGGCATCAGCACCAGCAGGCAGCCGCCAAGGAGGATGGCCAGCATGGCCCAGCCGAGGTTTCGTTCGAGGGTGGTGCGAAGAGGGGTCATGGTCTCTCAGCGGCATGAAATCTGATTTTCGACGGCTTCTGGAGGCTCACCGACTATACCGCTCGTGTCCCCCTGCTCTTCCTCGAGAATTTGGCCTGGGCAAACATGCCTCAATAAAATGAGTGACATGCCTAGGAATTACTTCTTCCTGGCGCTGCTTGTCGCCTTCAGCGCTCTTGCCTCCAATTGCGGCGAGGGCGTCCTCACCGGGCCTTCGGCGGTGGTGGGCGGCGTCTGGAAAACGCAGAGTATCGAAGCCCCGGCTATCGGCCTCGTCCCGATACCTCAGCCCGCAAACTACACCGTCGAGTTTCGCGACGGCGGTCAACTGGCGGTCAAGGCCGACTGCAACTCGTGTTCGGGGACCTATTCGATCTCCGGCGAGTCGCTCCAGGTGGGAGCCCTGGCCTGCACCAGGGCCTTTTGCGGCTCGGCCTCGTTCGACACCGCGTTCCTCGCCGTTCTCTCCAATGCCACCACCTTCGGCGTGCGCGGCATCGAGCTCACCATCAACTCAACAAAGGGTGTGGCCCGCATGAACCGGTAGAAGCCGGCCCCCTGGTGACTCCAACCGTCGGTTCAAACCGCCTCGTTCCGGCTCGGTTACAATCCGGGACCTCGAACACCATGACCTTCTTCATCGTCCTCGCGAGTCAGTGCGTGGTCCTGTTCTTCGCGATCCTGGCCGCCATCGTGGATGTTCGCCGGAGCACGGATTGAGACCCGGCCCGGCGTCGCGCCCAGCCCCTCCCTTCCTCGAAGCGACGTGGTCTCACCAGGCGCCCCTCCGGTGCGCGACATGAAATTGGGCGTCCGACGCCTGGTGCTGCTCGCCCTCATCCTGGCATCGCTTGCCTACCACGGAGCCAGGGTGTACCTCACCGCCAGTGTGGCCCGGATCATGACCGAGGCCGATGCGTTCGCCGCGGGCGCGAAACAGCACGATGACATGACGTTGATCGTGATGAAAGTGGCCGAATAGAGCCCACGGCTCAGATTTTGGGGCGTCCGGTCAACCGGGTTCTGAGAACTCAGTTGACCCGATCTGGTTGCGACCGCGCGACGAAGGCCTCCAGAATCTTGAGACCCTGGTCCGATCCCAGGATCGCCTCGCTGGCGCGCTCGGGGTGCGGCATCAGCGCCACGACATTCCGGCCCGCGTTACAGATTCCGGCGATGGCATTGCGGCTGCCGTTGACGTTCGACGCCTCGCTCACCTGCCCCGCCGCGTCGCAGTAACGGAACACCACCCGGCCCTCGCCTTCGATACGCGCGAGCGCGTCGTCGTCGAGGTAGAGGTTCCCATCGCCGTGCGCGATCGGCATGGCCATGACGTCGGCGGCGGAGAGTCCATGGGTAGCCACGGTGTCCGTGGCCTCGACGCGAATGTGCACGCGCTGCGAGAGGAATTTCACGTTCCGGTTGCGCAGCATGGCGCCATCGAGCATTCCGGCTTCCTGAAGGATCTGAAAGCCGTTGCAGATGCCGAGGACGCGGCCCCCTTTCTCCGCGAACGCCTTGACCGAGTTCATGACTGGCGAGAAACGGGCGATCGCTCCGGTGCGCAGATAGTCGCCATACGAGAATCCGCCGGGGATGACGATGGCGTCGGAGTCCTGAAGATCGCTATTCTTGTGCCAGAGGAAACGCGCGTCCTGCCCGAGGACCTCGCCGAAGACCCGCTGGGTGTCGTGATCGCAGTTGCTGCCGGGAAAGACGACGACGCCGACTCTCATCAGGCCACTCGCTCTATCTTGAAGCTCTCGATCACCGGGTTCGAGAGAACCTTCGCGGCCATCTCCTCGGCCTGGCGTCGGGCTTCGTCCTCGGTGATCCCGTCGAAGCTCAGCAGGAACGACTTGCCCTGGCGCAGATCGGTCGCGGCTTTGTAGCCAAGGCCGTGCAGGGCCTCGAGGGTGGTCCGTCCCTGGGGGTCGAAGACCGAGGTTTTCAGAGAAACGAGAACGCGAAGCTGGATCATGAGGCCTCAAAAACTCGAGCGAAAAGCGTGTCGGTGTGCTGAAGATACCGCGACAAATCGAAGACGTGTTCGAGCGCTTCTTTGCCCAGGGTCTTCACGATCTCCGCGTCCGCGAAGACCATCGCCTTGAAATCCCCTTCGTTCAGGAAGGCGCTCATGGCGTGGCCCTGGACGATCTTGTAGGCGTCCTCGCGCTGCCGGCCGCCCTTCTCGGTGAGCTCGAGGAGAAGCCGGCCGGAGAAGACCAGACCCTTGCCCGCGTCCAGGTTGCGCCGCATCCGCGCCGCGTCCACCCGCAGGCCCTTCACGATTCCGGTGAATCGGCGGAGCATGTGGTCCAGAGCAAGGAACGAGTCGGGAATGGCGACGCGCTCGGCCGACGAGTGCGAGATGTCGCGCTCGTGCCAGAGCGCCATGTTCTCGAGCGAGACCATCGAGTTCGCGCGGACGATGCGCGCGAGCCCGACAATCTGCTCGCAACCGATGGGGTTGCGCTTGTGGGGCATGGCCGACGAGCCCTTCTGAGTGGCGCCAAAGGGTTCCTCGACCTCGCGGAATTCGGTTTTTTGAAGCGCGCGGATTTCCGTCGCGAAGGTTTCGAGGCTCCCGGCCAGGATGCCGAGGGTGGTCATCACCTGAGCGTGACGGTCGCGGGGAATGACCTGGGAGGCGATGGGCGCGGGCGTGAGCCCGAGGTCTTTGCAGACTTCGGCTTCGACGTCGGGTCCGAGGTGCGAGAAAGTGCCGACCGCGCCCGAGAGCTTGCCGGTCGCGATTTCCGCACGGGCGGTGGCGAGTCGCCTACGGTCGCGTGAAAGCTGGTCGTACCACAGGGCGAGCTTGAGACCGAAGGTTATGGGCTCGGCGTGGACGCCGTGGGTGCGACCGATCATCACCGTGTTCTTGTGCTCGATCGCGCGGGCTTTGACAGCTTCGCGGAGGGCATCCAGATCGGAGATAAGCAGGTCGAGAGCGTCGCGGACCATCATCGAGAGTGCGGTGTCCACCACATCCGAGGAGGTCAGGCCGTAGTGAAGAAATCGGCCCTCGGGGCCCACGTTCTCCACCACCGCGCTCACGAACGCGATGACGTCGTGGCCTACTTCCTTCTCGATGGCGTCGATGCGGGCCACGTCGAACCGCGACTTCTCGAACAGGATGTCGCGCGCGGCCTGCGGCACCACCCCCCGCCGGCACAAAGCGTCGGTGGCCGCGAGTTCGATCTTCAACCAGGTGGAGAAACGATTCTCGTCGGACCAGATGCGGGACATCTCCGGCCGGGAGTAGCGGGGGATCATGGAAGGCAAAGCATACCGGGCGAGACAGCGGGAGGCGGAACCTCGGTGCGTCCGTCATTGCGAAGTGGTCACGGACTAGTCCGTGATGTTTGAGAGAAACCCCTGGTCGTCATGGCGAGGAGGCCATCGAAGGGGGTCCGACGAAGCCATCTCGCGGGCTTGGTAGTGGTGTCCCGCGTGGCCGGACACTGCGGCGGGCTCGCGGCGCCGGGTACGCCTCCCGCGTCGACACTGTCTCTAAGGAACTTTGGAATCGTGTGCCTCCTTTGCTCGGCTCGGTTGGGCGCAAATGCCGCGGACGGACTGCTGCGAGTCGCGCCACCCCCCCGGGTCGCCACCCCCCCGCCGCAGCGCCGGCCACGCTCCTTCCTCGCCCAAAGCCTCGACCTCACAAACCCGCTGAAATGGGGCGAACTCGAACAGGTCTCTCATCAAGGCCGCTTCGTTCTGCGTGGCCGCCCAATGACGGCTGGCCGCGCCCTTGATGCCGGTCGCTGTCCGTTCGCGAGCCAAGCTCGACTCGATCAAACCCGCGACCGTTGTTCTGAAGTAGCGAGCGCCCGCCTTGAAAGCGGGCTCGATCAGCGAAAAGTGAATCCTCGGCAGTTCCGATCACTCCTGACTTAGGGATGCCACCATCCGCACAGTCGGCAGATTCAGCAGACACTGTCTGCTGAAATTCAGAAGACATCCCGCGTACCCCGCTTCCACCAACGCTTGGAGCTCGTTTCGCCTTTGGTTCTGGCCCGCCTCATGCGGAAGACCCGAACCAGCATCACGCGCCATCAATCAGATTTGTCAGGCCATATAATCGTGGTTTGTCAGATTTGGACTTATCATGCTGATAAATAGCCACTTGATGTGGCTTGTTTGAGGCCAAGAAACAATTTCACTTGACATATCACACGATGTGTCATTAGAGTCCTTTTCGTGCCAGAAAACAAGTCGCCAATCTCGCAGGCCTTGTCGGAGCTTCCGAAGCGCCTCAACCTCACACAGGCCCGCTTCGCCTCTGAGTTGAACGTATCACTCCCTACCGTGAGCCGGTGGATGAGTGGCAAGAACTCACCTGATAAGAGAGCCCTCGCAGCTCTCCGAACCTATGTTGAAAAGCTCGGCCCGGCCTACGGCGACATCGTCGAGCGGCTTGGAAGAGCGACCGACGACAAACCCAGTCCCGGAATGCCCGCTGCGAAGCGTGGTCGCCGCGCGTCGTCAAGGCGCGATGGAGAGTTTGAGCCAGTGCGCGGCCCACTTGATATCAAAGCCATGGAAGCGCTCCTTTGGAAAGCGGCCTGTGCGATTCGCGGAGAGAAGGACGCGCCGAAGTTCAAGGACTATCTCCTGCCCCTCATCTTCATCAAGCGCCTCTCGGATGTGTTCGAGGACGAGATGACCCGTCTTGAGGCGGAGTTTGGAACTCGCGAAGTTGCAGAGTCGGTCGTCGAGGCTGATCACAGCGTGGTTCGTTTTTTCATGCCGAGGGAAGCCCGATGGCCAGTGGTAAGCGGCCGCGAGGCGTTCAACTGGCCAGAGGACCTTCAGCCGAAAACGCTCGGAGAGCAACTCACGACGACCGTCCGACGCATCGTGAAAGTGAACGAGACCCTCCAGGGCGTCATCGACGTCGTTGATTTCAACGAGACGCGGAACGGCGAGCGAGAGATCAGCGACGACGCCCTTCGCCGCGTCATCGAGATCCTGAGTGACCCGCGCTATCGTCTTGGACTCAAGGATGTCGAGCCGGACTTCCTTGGCCGCGCCTACGAGTACCTTCTGCGGAAGTTCGCTGAAGGGCAGGGGCAAAGCGCAGGCGAGTTCTTCACTCCGCAAGAAGTGGGCTGGCTCCTGGCTTACCTCGTGAGGCCGGAGCAAGGTGAAACCGTCTACGACCCGTGCTGCGGCTCTGTCGGTCTGCTGATCAAGTGTCAGCTCGCCCTCAAACTGCGCGAGAAGAAGATTGATCGCCCTCTCAAGTTGCACGGCCAGGAGCTAATGGGATCCAGCTTCGCAATCGCCCGCATGAACATGGTCCTCCATGACATGGAGGGCGAAATCGCGCGTGGAAACACGATGACGAATCCGAAGTTCATGGAAAACGGCGCTCTGCAACAGTTCGACATCGTGGTCACGAACCCGATGTGGAATCAGAAAAACTTCGATGCGACGACCTATGAGAACGATCCGCAGGAGCGGTTCACGAATCGGGGCGGCTTCGCTCCTGCATCAACCGCAGATTGGGCGTGGATGCAGCATGTGCTCGCGAGCCTGGGGGAGCACGGCCGAGCAGCGGTTGTTCTGGACACCGGCGCTGCCAGCCGAGGCAGCGGCAACGACGGCGAGAACAAGGAGAAGCTGATCCGGAAGTACTTTGTCGATGAGGATCTCATCGACGCCGTCATCCTCCTGCCTGACAACCTCTTCTACAACACCACGGCCGCCGGACTGATCGTGGTCCTCCGCCGGAAGAAGCCAAAGGAACGGAAGCACCGAGTCATTCTTGTGAACGCTGCCGCCGAATTTTCGAAGGGCCGACCCAAGAACTACCTGACCGAGGCCGCGATCCAGAAGGTCGCCAGCGTGGTTCACGCGGGCCGCGACGTCGCGGCCCTTGCGCGGGTTGTCGAGACTGAGGAGATCGCCAAGAACGACTACAACCTCTCGCCCTCCCGCTACGTTGCGGGCGCTGCGGCCGCCGAGGCACGGGACATCCAGGAGATTCTGGACGACCTCGCGAAGCTCACCGCCGAGGAACGCGTTCTCGATTCAAAGCTGACCGGCATCTTCACGAAACTTGGATATCGGGTCGGACAAGCAAAGGAGTAGGACATCATGGAAGCCGAAAGGTTGCAACTCGTCCTAACGACGGTACGCGAGGAGCTAGACAACAGGAAGATTCAGAGCCTCGTTGCGGAGGTCGGAGCATCGCTTTCGAGTTCGGCGACTCAGGCCAGCACTGCAGCGACTGAGAAATTCGAAACGGAACTCGCAAGCCTCTATGCAGTTCTCGGCGCTTGCCCCAGCAACGACTTGGTACCGAGTCTCGCGCGCATCATGCGCGAGACCGGCGCCGAGCGGGTCACCGGGATCGGCCTCGCTCGAAGGATGCGCGAGCAACTCGCCATGAATCAGATAACTCCGGCGAAGGCTGTCGAAGCGATAAGCACGCTTGCGGCCGAGATCGCTACATTTCAGGCGGCGGCCAAGTCCGTGACCAACGGGCTCTCAAAGCTCAATGTCTCTGCAGACCAACTCGAGGCCACGGAGCACGAGCTCGGCGTGGCGATTCCCGGCGCATTCATTGGGCCGAATTTGGAAGGACTTGCAAAAGAACTGAAGTCACTGGATCGGCATGTCAAGGCGTTTGCCGAAGTCACCGATGCTGACACCGCTAGCTGCAAGTTGAGGAGCATTGGGACGGGCTGCTTTGAGGTGTTCGCCGTTGCTCCGTCCGCAACCGCCGCCGCGATCGCATTTGCGATTGAGCGGATCGTAGTGTTGTACAAGAGCATGCTCGAGATCCGCGTTCTTCGAAAACAGCTTGTCGAGAAGCAGGCGCCGGCCGAGGCGCTACGTCTCCTAGAGGAAGATGAACGGAAGAGAGTCACTCGCGACCTCGACACGGTTCGCGACGAGATCCTGAGTACTTACGCCGGTGAAACAAAGCCCGACAAGGCGCGCCGCAACGAACTGAAGGTAGCTCTCGGGCAGGCTCTGCACTACCTTGCTGAGCGGATTGATCGAGGATTCGACTTCGAGATCCGCACGGCTCCCGTTGTTGAGCAAGAGCCGGCAGCCGAGCCGAGCGGCGAGATCTCCGCCGCGGCTGCTGAAGAGCGGCGACTTTCCAATGTTGTGCAACAGGGTCGCGCCCTGCGAGGGTTGGAGCGAGTATCAGAGCCGGTCCTTTGTCTGCCCGCCCCGCCGGAGCCCGTCGACAATGGCGATGCCAAGAAGAAGCAATAGCGTCGCCCCCTACGCTTCGTTGCGTAAGGACGTGGCGCACCTCGTAGCCGAGGGCCGCAGCGCTTCCGCTCGCGTGGTCAATGTGGTTATGACGGCGACGTATTGGCTGGTCGGTCGGCGCATCGTCGTCTTTGAGCAGCAAGGGCGGCGGCGGGCGGGCTACGCCGAAAAGACTCTGGCCCGACTCGCTGTCGATCTCACTCGCCGCTTTGGCCGCGGATTCAGCGAGACGAATCTTCGGCAATTTCGAGCCTTCTACGCCGCGTTTCCCGCTTCCTCGTCGGACAGTGAGATTCAGCAGACGCCGTCTGCTGAATTCAGAAAACAACAGCCGCTGTCTGCTGTTTCCAGGAACCCGCAGGCGTTCGCCGCAAGAGGCCAGACAGTTTCCACCCTTTCCGAACAGCAGGCGCTAGGGGTCCGCTTTCCCCTTCCGTGGTCGGCATACGTCCGTCTTCTCGGCGTAAAAAGCGACGCCGCGCGGAAGTTCTACGAGGGTGAGGCCCTTCGCGGCGGCTGGACGGTGCGGCAGCTCGACCGTCAGATCCAGTCGCTCTTCTACGAGCGCATGGCGCTCTCCAGAGACAAGGCCTCGGTCCTCGACAAGGGCCGTCGCAGAAAGAGGACCGACTTGGTCTCGGCGGCGGAAGCGGTGAAGGAGCCGTTCGTGCTCGAGTTCCTCGGTCCGCGAGACGAGTACAGCGAAACCGACTTTGAAGCGTCGCTCATCGCCCATCTTGAGCGGTTCTTGTTGGAACTCGGGCCGGACTTCACGTTCGTGGGAAGGCAGCGTCGGTTGCGCATTGGAGACGAGTGGTATCGGATCGATCTGCTCTTCTACCACCGGCGTCTCCGCTGCCTCGTGGTTATTGATCTGAAGACCGGCAAGTTCACGCACGCGGACGCGGGTCAAATGCATCTCTATCTCAACTACGCGCGCGAGCACTGGATACTGCCCGGTGAGAATCCGCCGGTCGGTCTCATCCTGTGCGCAGAAAAGGATAACGCCGTCGCGCACTACGCCCTCGACAACCTTCCGAACAAGGTCATGGCTGCGGAGTACCTGCTGGTGCTGCCACGCGAGAAGGCGCTAGTTGCCGAGGTGCAAAGACGGCGACGCGCTTTCGCCTTCCAAGACAAGGAGATCCCTCGATGAGCGGTTGGGTGGAGTCGTCGTTCGCGTCCCTGTGCCGACCGCGCCGCGAGATCGTCGCCCCGTCGAAGGACGGCGCCAATCGCTATGTTGGGTTGGAGGGCATCGAGCCCTTGCGCCTGAGCATTCGGTCCTGGGCACCGGACGACACGGTGAGGAGCTCGAAGTTCAGATTTCGAAAGGGTGATCTGCTTTTCGCCAAGTTGAGGCCCTATCAGAGGAAGGCGGCTGTCGCCGAGTGGGACGGTGTCTGCTCTACGGACATTCTCGTTCTTGAACCCTTGCCGACAGTTGACCCGTACTTTCTGGGGTTTCTGACTCTGAGCACAGCCTTTATCGATCATGCCATTGCAACGACCGAGGGTGTGAACTTGCCCCGAACATCGTGGCCGAGCCTTGCTCGTTTCAAGGCAAGCTGTCCGTCTCCCAAGGAACAAGAAGTCATCGCCGATGTGCTGCTATCCCTGCGCGACGCCACTGCAACTCAGGATCAGTTGATTTGTGCGCTTAGGGAGCTCAAGACGAGGACCAGTGAAACGCTGCTTCAGATCCCGGACCTACCGACCGGGAATTCGGACAAGGAAGGGTCTGTTGACTCCGAAGACTGGACGATGGCGAATGTTGGAGACTTTTTCAAGGTTGGAAATGGGTCCACGCCAGCTCGAACAAAGCCGGAGTACTGGGTGGGCGGCGAGATTCCGTGGCTGAATTCGGGAAAGGTGCACGAGGGCACAATCACCCAAGCCGATCAATTCGTAACCGACCTCGCCCAGCGCGAATGCCATCTTCCGCTTGTCCCGTCAGGGAGTGTTGTAGTGGCCATTACTGGCCAGGGAAAGACGCTCGGCAATGCCGCGCTACTTCGTCTCGACGCTACCGTGAATCAGCACCTCGCCTACATGACGCCGAGGGGCGAAGAAGTGTCCGGCGAATACCTCGCCGCGTATCTTGGCACGCGCTACGAAGACCTTCGTCGTAGGGCGTCGGCTGGCGGCACTACCAAGGGTGCCCTGACATGTTCCCTCCTGGAAAAGTACCCGCTACCTATCTGCGGCCCGATTCGTCGGCGCGTGATCACGGACGCCGCAGCCGCCGGCAATGCCGCCCTTGAGGCCTCGCGTTCGAAAGCGGCGAACTTAGGGCACCTCCTCGCATCCGCGCTCGATCTGTTCATCACCGGTAAGTTGAGCGCCTTGCCGTCTGGAGAGTTGAAGGCGTGATGTCTCTTTCCTCTGAGAAGGCCACAGTCCAAGAGCCGCTGATCCGCCATGCAGTTGCGGTCGGCTGGTCTCGTCTGCCTGAGCGGGATGCCCTGACGCAGCGCAAGGGCGCCGCTGGACTGTTTCTGTACGGCGTTCTCCGTGAGAAGTTGATGGAGCTAAATCCGGGCGTCGTTACCGCGGAGAATGTCGAGGCCATCATCCAGAGGATTGAGAGCGCCCGGAGTGGCATTGAAGGCAATGCAGAGACGCTCGCCTGGATCCGAGGCCAGCGAACGGTCTACGTCGAGGCCGAGCGCCGCTTCCGAAACGTCACTGTCATCGACTTCGACCGTGACCGGCTTGACCGGAACCGCTTCCATGTCACCGACGAGTGGGAGTTCACGAACGGGCGGAAGACCAATCGTGCCGATGTGATGTTCCTAGTGAACGGCCTGCCCGTGGTCGTGGTCGAAGCGAAGAGTTCGGTCAAGAGCCTTGACGATGGCCTGGCACAGATCCGGCGCTACCACGCTGAAACGCCGGAGATGATGACCGCGCCTCAGGTCTTCGACACCACGAATCTCCTCGACTTCCTCTACGGCCCGACCTGGAGTCTGGAACGAAAGAACCTCTTCGACTGGAAGGATGAGGAGCCCGGCAATTTCGAGAGGAAGGTGAAGCGGTTCTTCGCCCGCGAGCGCTTCCTGAGAATGTTGGGCGACTGGATCCTCTTTTTCAAGAAGGACGATGACCTCAAGAAGGCGATCTTGCGAGAGCACCAGACCCGGGCGGTTGATCGTGTCGTCGAGCGC
>JANLSZ010000376.1:0-9671 GCA_031362685.1 Vicinamibacteria bacterium
GCCGAGGCGACGCCTGCCCCGCCCGCCGCAGCTTCGTCGAAGACACCCAGCAAGAGCGCCCTCAAGTCGCGCGCGATGGCCGATCCCGTGGTCGGACGCACGCTCGATCTGTTCGGGGGGACGCTTATCGACGTCAAGCCGCTGGCCATCGAAGCCGAGACGAAGGACGAGGGCGAAGGCGAGTAGTCGCGGGCTACCGGTTTTCGACGGAGACGACACCGTCGACCGACCGAGCGACGTCCACGGCTCGCTTCTTCTGGCCGGCGCTGGCGGTGGTCGAGAAAAGGTGGACCACCCGACGCATCGACTTCACTTCGAAGCCCGCGGTGGTCAGACCCTTGTCGAGCTTGAAGGCGGCGCGGATCTTCAACTCCAACGCCTCATCATCGACCCTTTCACCAATGGACCTTGGGTCGGCCCGAAGCGGCTTTTCTCCCGCTCCCTTGTCGATCTCGAGAAAATTCACCACCTGACGGACGCCCGGCACCGAAGCGGCGACCCCCTCCACGGTCTTCGAAACCTCGGCGCTTGGGACTTTGCCGCGAAGAGTGACCACGTCCTTCTCGGCGCTGGCCGAGATGTCCAGATCCTTGAGCGACTCGCGCAGTGACAGAGCCGTTTTCACCTCGGCGCCCAGGGCCACGGTTGCGACTTTTTCCTTCAGGGCGGAAGCGCCCTCTCTCCATGGCGCGCTCTCGGGATGCCGCTTCGTGTAGTAGTAGATCCCGCCGCCGATCAAGGCCAGCAGGGTCACGACCACCATCAGCCGGAAGAAACCGAAGATGCACCCGAACATGGCGGCCCTCTAGTTCCGGCTCACAGGCAAGAGACTAGCGGCGACGGCGCGACGACTCTTCCTCGAAATACTTCCGGTACAGGATGTCCCATTCCTCGGAGCCCTCGGGAATCCCGCGCTTCTGGGTTTCGATCTTCTGGCGCACGGCCAGATCGATGGCTTCGTCGACCTTGCCTTCGTTCTCGATGAACTTGAAGATGTCCGCACGGATGTCCTTGGGGTCGGTGAAGAACTCGACCATGGGCTCGTCTTTCAGGTAGGCGATGGCCACATGCGAGAGCTGCATCATCTTTTCTCTCGAAAGCCTCACAGGATGATCCCTTTCTTCTTCGCCAGTTCGCGCTTCACCTTGCGGAACATGTCGAGGCCGGTGATGTTGTCGCGCGCCATGGTGGTCGAGTGCGACATCAGGATCGCCCTCGCCTCTTCATTGAGGGCGTCTTCGAGCCGGATCTCCTTGAGGAGCGCGCCGCAAAGGCCCATCACCACCGTCTCTTCGTTGTCACAGTCGATCCGGCCGGCGGTGCTCAATGTTCTTATGATTTTTCGGGCGAGATATTGGACTTCCTGGTCGGTAGCGCGCATAGATTCAGGTCGAAGTATCGCACGGCGGGCCGGGCCGGAGCGCTCATCGAATAACCTCACTGCATGAGATCGGTGGTGCAAAGGGTGTCGTCGGCAAGTGTGGATGTGGGGGGATCGCGGGTGTCGACCATCGGGAGAGGACTCCTGGTTCTATTGGGCGTGCGAAGGGGCGATACGCCGGCCGACCTCGAGTGGATGGCCGAGAAGGTTCTCAACCTCCGGATCTTCGACGATGCCCTTGGAACGATGAATCTCTCGGTCCAGGACATCGCGGGCGAGGTTCTCGTGGTCTCTCAGTTCACCCTTCTCGCCGATTCCAGAAAAGGCCGGCGGCCGAGTTACCTCGACGCCGCCGCTCCCGAAGAGGCCAAGGCCCTTTATGAAGCCTTCTGCGACCGTCTCGCGGTTTCAGGACGCGTGATCAAACGCGGCATCTTCCAGGCCATGATGGACGTGGCTCTGGTCAACGATGGCCCGGTGACCATTCTTCTCGATTCCGAGAAGAAGTTCTAGGACTGATTACTTGCCGGTGACGCGGACCAACTCGGTGACGGTGGTCCGGCCGCGCACGACTTTCTCGAAAGCCGATTCACGCAGGCTCCGCATCCCTTCCTCGCGCGCGGTCTTGCGGATGTCGACCGAGGAAGCGCCCTGGGCCACCAGCAGCCGGGTCTTGTCGGACATGGCCATGATCTCGTAAATCCCGTCCCGGCCGGAGTAGCCGGTTTGCCGGCACTGAAGGCAGCCCGCGCCCGAGCGGAAAAACACGCCCCCGAGCTTTTCACGGGTTACGCGCAATGCCACCACTTCTTCCTCCGTGGGAACGTGGTCGACCAGGCACAAGGGACAGTTCGTGCGCATCAGCCGTTGCGCGATGATGCCGACCAGAGTGGACGTGACCAGGAACTGGGGGACACCCAGGTCCAGCAGTCGCGTGATCGAAGATGGGGCGTCGTTGGTGTGAAGGCTGGAGAGAACGAGGTGTCCGGTCAGGGCGGCCTGAACCGCGTGATCCGCGGTTTCGGAGTCGCGTATCTCGCCCACCATCACGATGTCCGGGTCCTGCCGCAAGACGGTGCGAAGCGCGGCCGCGAAAGTGACGTCAATCTGCGGCCGAACCGAAACCTGGTTGAAATCCTCGATCACCATTTCGACCGGGTCTTCAATGGTGACGATGTTGACCTCGGGCTTCGAGAGATGCCGAAGCAATGAATAGAGGGTGGTGGTCTTGCCGCTTCCGGTCGGCCCCGTCACCAGCACGATGCCGTTGGGACGCTCGATAAAGGAGAGAACTTTCTGGAACTCGGTGCCGGCAAAGCCGAGTTCTTCGATGCCTTTCATGAGGATTTCCGGGTCGAAGATTCGCAGGACCGCCTTTTCTCCGAAGGCGGTGGGCATGGTGGAAACGCGAAGCTCGAGTTCCCGGCCCTTCTCCTCGCGCTTGATCCGGCCATCCTGCGGGCGTCGTTTCTCGGCCAGGTTCATGCCCGAGAGAAGCTTTATGCGCGACACCACGGCCTGGTAGACGATCTTCGGAATCACATGGACGTCATGGAGGATTCCGTCGATGCGCAGGCGGACCAGGGTGAGCTCCCGCTTCGGCTCGAAGTGGATGTCGGAGGCCCGCTGTTCGAAGGCGTAGGTGAGGATGTGGTCGAGGGCCTTGACCACCGGGGCGGCGGCGGGATCGAGGTCTTCCTGGTTCGAGGAGAGGAACTCCTGATTTCCGATATCGACCGATTGAATACGCCCCTGCCGGAGCTGGGCCTCCGCGGACTTGAGCGATGTCTTCAGATCGTAGAAAGAGCGGGAGATGGCCTCGATGTCGCTCTTCGGCGCCACCACCTTCTCGATGCCAAGACCGGTAACGCGGCGGATGTCCTCGTCGGGAAACGGACCAAAAGGATCGTGAACCGCGATCACAATCTTCCCGCCGTTCTGGCCGATGGCCACGATGCCGTTCTTGCGGGCAAAACCCGCGGGCAGGGCGCTGGTGACCACCTCAAGGTCGAGGTCGAGCGGATTGATTCTTTGAAAGCGCAGTCCGGCCGCTTCGGCCAGGGCCTGGGTCAGCTGAACTTCGGACAAGATCCCGAGTTTCACAATGGCGTCGTCGGAGGGAAGCCTCTCGAGCCTGGCCAGCTTGTCGACTTTTTCCGCCTGCTCCGGGGTGAGGACCTTGCGCGCCACGAGCAGAGGCACTATCTCGCGCACCGTGGAGGGGGTCTGAGGCGGCGCCGCGACCGGCGGTTTTCGGGCGGAGGGAGGGGGCGTCACTTTGCCATGATTATCCGACATCACGGCCCCGAGCGAGGTTGGTTCACGGGAGTGAACTCGAGAAAACGCGATAGTCGATGGCGGGAAAGATTGGCCAGGCCTTCTCGTAGCGGTGGACCGCGTGTTCATCCAGACGATCCCCTTCGATGGCCGAGGCCAGGTCATTGAAGCGGCGGAGGTGCTCGATCACTCGACGAGTCGCGTACTCGACCATGGTGCCGGTCTTCATGATGAAGGCCCAGTCGGAGGCCTGGGCCAGCAACAACTCTCTTCCCGCCTGATTCAGCGCGCGCTTCAGGAGTCCGTTGGCGTAGGGGTGTCGGTTGGTCAGGTGGATCATGCGCCGGGCCGCCGCGTCGTAGTGCGGATAGATCCAGTCGTTGGCTTCATTGAGCCACACCGCGGCATAGCCCTGAGCGCCCCACGTCGACATCTCGGGGGTCGCCACTTCACACTCGTCGAACTGGGCGAGATACGCGGGGGGGGTGGTGGCCACCACGTCGTTTCGGGCATCGAGGTTCCGAAAGACCAGTTCCAGGAACTGCGGACCTTCGAACCACCAGTGGCCGAAAAGCTCCGCGTCATAAGGGCTCACAATCAAGGGAGGGCGGGTCATCGACCGGCGTTCGCGGGCGGCCTGAAGCCTTCGCTCCTGGGCGAAATGAGCGGCGTGCTCGGCCACCCGCCTCAAGGCTCGGCTGCGGATGTACGGTTCCTTCTGGTGTTGGCCCAGCTTCCCGGTCACCCGATGTCGCTTCAAACCCACCGGGCGCCGAGGCTCATCCGGTTTCATGAAGTCAACCAGGTCCTTGAGCGGAAGTTCCCAGCCCGCGTCTTTGTAGAACTCGCGATACTCCGGGTCGCCGGGATACCCCACCTCCGCGCTCCAGACCTGGCGGGAGGACTCCATGTCGCGTCCGAAGAAGACGATGCCCCCGCTCGACATCATGGGCGCCATCACTCCGAACCGAGGCGAGGGCGCCGAGTCCGTGATCCCGTGGGCTTCCAGAAACGAATAGCGCAAACCCGCTTCGATCAGAAACTTCTCGACTCCTTCGAAATAGCCGCATTCGGGCAGCCAGATGCCTTCGGGGTGATAGCCGAAGATTCGCTTGAAATCGGTGGTGGCCACCTGGATCTGCGCGCGCACCGCTTCGGGGGTGTTCCGCATCAGGGGTAGAAAACCGTGGGTGGCTCCGCAGGTGATGATCTCGATCGATCCCGAGGCCCGATGCTTCCAGAAAGCGCTCACCAGGTCGCGCCGGTAGGTGCTGACGAAGAGCTCCCGCAGGCTCGAAAGTTCCTGCTCGGCGAAAAGCGTCGCTTCGAAAAGGTCGCGGTCGTGAACCGCGGTGCGTTTCGCTTCTTTTGAAGCCAGCCGGAGAAGGGATTCGATGCGTCGCTCGCACCTCTTCATCAGAAGGGGGTCCTGCATCATGGCCAGAAGCGGCGGAGACAGGGTCAGGGTGAGGCGGAAGCGGACCCGGTCGCGGGCCAGGTGATCCATCATCCGCAGAAGCGGAAGATAGGTTTCAATGACCGCTTCGTGGAGCCAGTCTTCTTCGAGAAAGTGCTCGTGCTCGGCGTGCCTTACGAAGGGAAGATGGGCGTGAAGAACCGGGCACCAGAACCCGAGAGGATTCGGCGGAGGCGAGCTCTCACCGACGATAGAGATCGCTCGCTCCTCCAAGGACTCGGGGTGCGGCGGGTGCTTCGGAGGAGGCGCTCACCCCATCTTTCGATTGACTCGACCTGGCCCGTGCCGTTCCGCCTGGAGGTGTAGGGGTGAGTCCACGGCGAGCCAAAGCTCGGGCGGCGCGGTAGCCAAGCACGGAACGACGCTCGGTGCCCACCAATTCCTGGCGTGCGATCGTGCCCATGGGGACAAAACAAGGGGCGCTACGGGCCATGAGTTCAAACCGGCCCGAAGGCGGAGTGAAGCCGATCTCGGCGATGAACGACGGACCGCCGTCGACCTTCAGGTAACGAGAGCGCGCCCTCTTCCCCACGTGAAACACCGTGGTGGCTCCACCCGCGCGGGTGAGGCGAAGGGTGAGGGTGGAAACAGCGAAGGCCCGGCTGCCGATCCGCGCCTTGAGCTCCTCCACCCGGGCCGGCGCCATATCCCAGGCCGCAAACAGGGTCTGAGGATCGCGGACCAGCAGGAGGAGGTGGCTCTCGCCGTAGCTCACCGGCAAGGTGGGCCGAGGCGCGGCCTTCTTCTTCGCGGAAGCCTTGGACCCCACGAACTTCGAGGCCACGACGTGGGTTTGAGCCTCTGCGATCGACGGTTCGTTCCCCTCCTGCGCCTTCGCGGGTGCGGGTACTTTGGGCTTGGCCGAAGCTCTCGGGGAAGACTTCCGCGACGCGACCTTCTTGGCCGTGTTCTTCTTTGACGCCCTATTCTTATCGGTTCCGGAAACGCCCTTCGCCTTTACCATGGACGAAGTATCACAAGCCCGATGCTGAGACGCAAAGGCCGCGCAGGCCCGCGGCGCGCCAAACCCGCAGGTTTATACTGGCCGCCCTTACCCTAAAGAACATGGCGAATCCCGAAGTTGAGTTCCTCACCAAAAGCGACCTGTTCGCCAACCAGGAGCGAACCGTCCTGGACGCGGTGCTGTCGCAGGGCACGTTCCAGACTTTCGGCCCCGGGGCCATTGTGTTCAAACAGGGCGAGCCCGGCGATCGTCTCTACGTCATCAAGTCCGGGGTCCTGGAGGTCATCACCCAGCCGGTGGACAACACCCCCGCGGTGACCGTGGTTTTCCTGGGCGTGGGCGAGGTGGTGGGCGAGCTGGCCTTGCTTACCGGGTCACCGCGGAGCGCCACCATCCGCTGTCCGGAAAGTGCCGTTCTCTTCTGTCTGGAAAAAAAGGTCTTCGACGATCTGATGGCCTCTCTGCCCGGAATGTCCCGGTCGATGTGCGAAGTAATCGCGCGCCGGCTGGAAGCCACCACCCTCAAGTCTCGCCGGGCGGAAACCAAGCAACTCTCAGGCAACCTCCAGTTCTTCGATCTCGCCACGGTCATTCAAACCCTGATCGGATCGCACCAGACCGGATCCCTGATCGTGAGTTCGCCGGAACACGAACGCGTTTCGGAGATCGTCGTCTACAAGGGAAACATCGTGCGCGCGACCTTCCAGCAATTGACAGGTGACGACGCAGTCTTTCAGCTTTTCCAGTCGAACCCCGAAGGCGATTTCGCCTTCGCGAGCAAGGAGGTGGAGGAACAGCAGCGCACCGACATCACTCTGCCCGGCATATCGCTGCTCATGGAGGCGATTCGGATGTCCGACGAGTTGCTGATGTTGCAGGCGCGTCTGAGCGACCGTAAGAAGGTCTATAGAGCGAAGAGCCCTCAGCTGCTTTGGACCGACATCGAGAGCCGTGGGGCGGCCGAGGATGTTTTCATAGGTCTCCAGAAAGGCGCGTCGATCGAGGATCTGGAGAAGAGCTGCGGGCGTTGTTCGTTCTGGGTCTACAAGGTGATCGCGACCCTTCAGACCGCCGATCAACTGGCCTCCTAGCCGTGCCGGATCCAGCGCAGCATCTCTGGGAAGTTGGGTGGTTTGCCGTACATGAGTATGCCCACCCGATAGATGCGCGCGGCGATCCAGATGACCACCGCGATGGTGAGACTGGTCAGAACCACGGACAAGGCGATCTGCCAGACCGGCGGCATCAGAACGCTCATGCGCAGGAACATCAGGATGGGGGTCATGAACGGTATGAGCGAAAGCACCACGGACAGAGTCGAGTCGGGCGCACGCATCACCACCGGCCAGCAGACCATGGCCATGATGATGGGCAGCATCACCGGGAAGATGAAGTTCTGCGCTTCCTGAATGGTATTCACGGCCGAGCCGATGGCTGCGTACAAAGACGCGTAAAGAAAGAAGCCCAGCAGGAAGAAGATCGGAAAGGCGGCGATCAGAACCGGATTGATCTCGGGCAGATCGACTCCGGAGAGGAAGGCCAACGACCCGGAAGCGACCGAAACGGCGACCAGAGCCAGAATCCAGATCCCGAATTGAAGGAGCCCCGCCCCGCCCACCCCTACCAGCTTCCCGAAGAGAAGATTTCGCGGCGTGGTGGAAGAAACGATCACTTCCACGACCCGGTTCGACTTCTCCTCGATCACTCCCGTCATTACCACCTGGCCCCACATCAAGGTGCCCACGTAGATCATCATGACCATGATGAGGGTAAGGAAGAATGAAACACCCCGGTCCTCCTGCTCGCCCTTGTCGCTGACCCGCAGGCGTTTCAGGTCGAGCGGCTGGGTGAGGGCGGCAATCCGGGTGGGATCGATTCCTTCGGCGCCGATACGCTTGGCGAAAACCGCCTTCTCGACGGCCCGGTCGACGGCCCGGATGCCCTCGAAGTCGGTGACGCTCTTTGCGTAGTACTCGGCCCGGGACTCCGAAAGCACATCTTTGGGCAGAACCACGTAAGCGTCGAGCGTGCCGTTAAGCACGGCCTGCTTCGCGGCCTCACGCTGGGCGGACACCTCCGCGCCCACCGGCGGCTTGATCACAAACTTCGTGGTTCCGGTGTTCCGGGACCGTGCGGTCATCGGGTCGTCGGAGGCATCCTTCTTTTCGGGAATCTCGGCGCCCCCGCGCAGGCTGTCTTCGACCAGAGTCCGCAGCGACCCCTCGGCGTCGATGACGGTGATGGAAACCGACTTCGCCATCTTGCTCGCCATCAGGGCGGGCACGATCATGATCCCGGCCATGAAGATCGGCCCCAGGATGGTGCCGATGACGAAGGCCTTGGTGCGAACGCGTTCGATGAACTCGCGCTTGGCGATGACCAGAATGTCGCGGCTCATGCTCGCACCTCGGTGACGCGTTCGATGAAGATGTCGTGGAGTGAAGGCTCCACCACCTCGAATCTCGTGATCTTCAGCTTGTCGCTCGCCGCGCGCAGGATGGCCTGGGGATCCGCGGCCGGCCCGAGCTTCAGTTCCGCATAACGGCCGAGGTCGTTGACCGAGGCCACCCCGGGAAGAGATTTGAGGAACGACCCATCGCCTTCGAAGGCGAGGATCAGCGTGTTCTTGCCGTAGCTCGCCTTGATATCGGAGACGCGCCCGTCGAGGACCTTCTCGCCCTTGTTGATGAGCACCACCCGGTCGCACATCTGCTCGACTGTGGCCATCTGATGCGAACTCACTATCAGGGTCTTGCCCGCGCGCGAAAGCTCGATCATGGCGTCGCGCAGGATGTTGGTACCGACGGGGTCGAGGCCGGTCATGGGTTCGTCGAGGATCAGGATCTCGGGGTCGTGGAGAAGGGTCTGAATGAACTGAAGCTTCTGCTGCATTCCCTTCGACAACTCGTTGGCCTTTTTTCTCCGCCACGCGTCAAGTCCGAGTTTCTCGAGCCAGGGGCCCATTCGGCGCTTGGACTCGACCGGCTTGATCCCTTTGAGTTCGGCCATGAAGACCAGAAGATCTTCAACGATCATCTTCTGATACAGGCCGCGCTCTTCCGGCATGTAGCCGATGCGATTTCGCAAGGACTTGTCGGCTCTGGTCCCGAGAATGAGGACTTCGCCGGCATCGGGACCAATGATGTCCATGGTCATCCGAATGGTGGTGGTCTTGCCCGCGCCATTGGGCCCGAGGAGACCGAACACCGAACCCGTGGGCACCTCGAGGTCGAGACCCTTGACGGCCACATGACCCTGGAAGGCCTTGCGAACGTTCTTCAGCTGGAGCGCATATGTCATCAGATCAATGAACCCTGGGCCCAGAACTATAGAAGAGGACGGAACCAACTGTTCCATGGGTGAGGTCCTGACCGTTCTCGGCCTGAGGCGACATACGACCGCTAAAATGGCAGCCACCCCATGAGCTCTCCCGCCATTCGTGTCCGTTTCGCCCCCTCTCCGACCGGATATCTCCACGTCGGCGGCGGTCGCACCGCCCTTTTCAACTGGCTTTACGTGAAGAAGTACGGGGGCACGTTCATCCTGCGCATCGAAGACACCGACAAAGAGCG
>JANLSZ010000031.1:0-7591 GCA_031362685.1 Vicinamibacteria bacterium
CCCGTCCGCTTGCTACGCTGCTTCGTGGCCCAAGGCCAGGCTTTCGCCTCCCCAGGGGGAGGCTCCGCGCTCGCCTTTGCTGCCGTGGTCCCCGCCGTCCCCCTTCGGGGAGGCTTCGCGCTGGCCCTCGTCACTGAGCGGCTGTCGCCGGAGCACTTGGCTTTTCCAGTAGGGCGGACCGCGACCAGGCGCGCGGCTCGGCACTTCGGTGAGTTCGCCCGCCGCAGCCAGATAGCGGGCGATGCTCACGGGGTTCTTCACCACGGCGAGTAGTTTCATCCGTCCCTGGCAGCTGGGGCAAGCGAGAAGCGCGGAGCCTGGCCTTGGGCCACCTCTACCGAAAAAGTTCGTTCGAGGAGTTCGGCCCAGGGGCGATATCCGCTCTTGCGCACCCTCTTCTCGGGCTCGACATCCTCCGCGGTCGGGGGTAAAGGCGGGGTGACGCGCGAGCGCCATGGGCTTGCCGCCGCGAGCCCCCCCGCGTAGTGGATGGTGTGGAATTGTGGTGGTGGCACGCTGGTTGCGAGCCGGCACAGGAGCGAGAGTGGATCCATGTCAACCGCCACCGTCCCATGCCCCGAGGGCAGGCTTCGCGCTCGGAGTAGGTTTTTTTCAGGGTGATTCGTACTAGGCCGTTGGGTTGCTGTTCCACTCGCTCCTGCGCAATCGGAGGGGCGCGCAGCCTGGCCTGGGGCCACAGAGTCTCGAGATTGTCGCGGACCACCTCGTAGAGCGCCGTGGCCTCGGGCCGACGCCGCCGGTAGACGCCCGGTGTGGCGCCGGTCTTCGGCGGCGGGGTGGTCTCGGGCGTGCCGCGCCACGACGCCGGTTGGCGCGCGAACCCTGCTTGCACTACAAGCACTCACTTCCCGCATCGTCGAGACGGTGGGGCGGAGTACAGAGCGCAACCTCGACCTTGCCTTCCGGCATGGGGACACCAGGAAGTTCGAGGGAGAGGCCACGAGGGTAGCCTTGGTTTGCGCCGTCTGGGGTCCACTCATCGTTGGAGAATCAGCGCGGTGAGGCGGGCCGTGCAGAGCTTGTTGCAGGGGCCTTCGACCCGGCGGCTCTGAAGGCCGAGCAGGCCAAGCTCGTGGCGAAGTAGCAGGGTCTTCCGGGCTACATGCCCGCGAACGAAACACTCTCGAACACCAGAGTGGGCGTCCGCAGGGGCGAGTACGCGTACGGATCGTTTCCAACTCCTACGAGCCGTTTCCACAGATCAAGCTGATTCCCTGAGATGTTCATCTCCGCCACCGGTTCGGCCAGAGCTCCGCTCCGGATCATGAAGCCCTGAATTCCCAGCGAGTAGTCGCCGGTCGTCCCGTTGGAGTTTCCGCCCAGAAAGCCCGATACGAAGACGCCTTCCCCGGCCTCCGCGATCAGTTCGGTCTGCGACTTCGGGCCCAGGGCCCAGGCCAGGTTCGAAGTTCCTCCGGTGGTGGGCGCCATCGAGAGCTTCTTTCCGTAGTACGTGTCGACGTAGTAGTTCTTCAAAACGCCCGCCTCGAAGAGGGGGAGTTTCCGGGCGGAGATTCCTTCGCCATCAAAATGTCTCGACCCGAAGCCTTTCGGAATCAGGGGGTCGTCGACGATGTGCAGGAGGTCGCTTCCTACCGAGTCGCCGGCTCGGCCCTCCAGAAAGGAGCGCCGTTGCTGAATGGACGATGCGGCCAGAGGAGAGAGGAGAGCCCCCACGAGCCGTCCTCCGGCCCGGTTGTCGAGCACCAGGGTCATCACCTTCGACTCGACCTTGCTTGACCCTAGGCGAGCCAGGGCCCGCTGCGAAGATGATTGACCGACCGCGGCCGGATCCCCCAGGTCCCGGACGAATCGCCCGCCGGAGAAATCGCCGTCTTCGGGACGTCGCCCGTCTTCGTCCTGTACGGTGACGCTACCGGAAAGCCAAAACGAGGTATCGATCCGTTCGCCCTCGAAACCGTTCGAAGTGACGCGAAATACCTCGGAGCGGGAGTCGCTCACCGATGTGGTGACCGACAGGATGCGGTTCGCGCCGCCCACGCTCCGGGCCGCGTCCTCGATGGCCCGGGCCAGATCGCGGCGGCGCTGCGCGGTCAGGCTGGGGTAGTCGGGATCGGCGAAGAGCAGGTCGAGGTCGGGACGGTTCGCGTAGAGCGAAGGGTCGGGGAGGGTGCGGAACGGATCCTCGGCGAGGGTCCGGGTCATGGCCACCGCATCGGCGATGAATGGGCCGATCGCCTCCTTTCGCAGATCGGAGGTGCTGACCGAGGCGAACCGTCCATCGACATACAGACTGAGGGCCAGGCCGCGGGTGGTGGATTCGGTCACCTGCTCGATCTGCCCGTCGCGCCACTGCACCCCCACCTCGCGCACCTTGGCCACCCGCGCCGCGACCCCTTGCGCGCCCGAGTTCTGCGCGGCTTTCACCGCATCCCGGGCCACCGTGCGGAACTCTTCGCTGACCGTCTCCTGAGTGGTCATGGTGAGTTTGCGCTCAGGACCGATCGGAACGGCCGCCCACGGTGATCGAGGCTACGCGCACCGTGGGAATACCCTGCGACACCGGCACGCTCTGCCCGTCCTTGCCGCAGGTCCAGCCGCCCTGGTCGATGGTGAGGTCGTCCGCCACCATATCGATCTGCTCCAGCACCTTCGGCCCGTTGCCGATGATGTTGACGTCCTTGATGGGCCGAGTGAGCTTGCCGTCTTCGATGAGATAGCCGTTCTTCACGTAGAAAGTGAAATCGCCCGCGCCGATCTGAACCTGGCCGTTGGTGAAGTTCGTGCAGTAGATGCCCTTCTTCACCGAGGCGATGATCTCCTCCTTTTTGTGCGGGCCCGGCATCATGTAGGTCGAGCGCATTCGCGGCAAAGGCGGGTACTGATAACTCTCCCGGCGTCCGTTGCCCGTCGGCTTGACTCCGTAGTGCTTCGCCGAGATCGAGTCGTGCAGGTAGGTGGTGAGCACACCGTCCTCCACGAGATTGGTTCGGCCCACCGCATTGCCCTCGTCGTCGATATTGATCGACCCGCGCGCGCCCTCTTCGGTGCCTTCGTCGACGATGTTGACGAAGGGATGGGCGACCTTCTTGCCGATCTTGTCCGCGTAGATGGAGGTGCCCTTGCGATTGAAGTCGGCCTCCATGCCGTGGCCGATGGCCTCGTGGAGAAGGATGCCCGAAGCTCCGGCGCCCAGCACCACCGGCATCTCGCCCGCGGGGGCCTGCACGGCGTCGAACAGGATCATGGTTCGATCCACCGCTTCGCGAACCATCAGGTCCAGCCGATCCTTCGAGTAGAACGACATGTCCTTGCGGGCCGCGACCCCATAGGTATTCTGCTCGCGCTCGCCGTTCTTCTCGGCCACGCAGCTGAGGTAGAGCAGGGTCATGGGCTGAATGTCTTCCACGATGCGTCCCATGGAATCGGCGATGAGAATCGCCGACATCTCGTCGCCAAACGTGATGTTGACCTTGCGAATAGCCGGGTTCATCGAGAACGTGCGGTCGTTGAGGCCCACGAGGAGCGGGAGTTTCTCTTCCGGCCGAACGTCGTCCCAGCGGCGCTGGGTCGCATAACGCGAGGGCAGGCCGGCGGTGACGTGGAAGCGGTCGGGAGTCTCTCTCGGCGTCCCTTCCGCGATGGTGGCCGCGGTACGGGCGGCTTCGCGAATGCTTTCGAGGCTCAAATCTTCGGTGAAGGCGTAGCCGGTCTGATCGCCTTTCACCACCCGCACCCCCACGCCAAGTTCGGTGCCTTTGAAGGCGCGGTTTACCGAACCGTCTTCGAGGACGAAATTATGGGCGACGCGATGCTGGAAGAAGAGGTCTGCGTACTCGCCGCCACGGGAGAGGGCTGAGGAAAGCGCCTCGCGGATCAGTCTTTCATCCACCCCGAAGGCGGAGAAATAGGTCGGCCCGATGGTGGGGCCCTTGGGCGCGGGCGTGATCAGAAGAGAGTCGCTCATGGTCATAGTTGGGGTCAGGGCTTCCGGGCGCGAGTCTTTGTCGACGACTTGTTTGGGTTGGCGGATTTCTTTGAGGCAGGAGCGTTCTTCAAGACGGAATCGACGAAGAAGGTGGAGAGACCGATACCGCTTCGATAGTCGAGGGCTTTGGCCAGATCCTTGGTGGACACGAGTGATTTCACCTTCGGGTCGTGCCGGGCGACCTCGCAAAAGGACGCGTCTTTGCTCCTTGAGAGCCTCGAGAGGCCCAATACATGGGCGTGAGCGGCGTCGCGCCCCATTCTTTTCGCGAGTGCCATCATCAGGGCCTCGGAGAGAACCGCGCCCCCGCTGCGGTCAAGGTTGCGCAGCATGTTCTCGGGCTTCACGATCAGCGTCTCGAGCACGCGCGCGAGCATCTCGAGCTGCGCGCCGAACAGAAGCGAGATCTCGGGACCGAAGGACCACATGGTTTCGCCCTGGCGATGATCGTCTTCCCACTCGCAATGGATGTAATCGAGGACGGCGGTGGCCCGGGCCTTGATCAGCCTGAAGAGCAGAACCACGGATCCCGACGCGACCGGATTCAGCTTGTGCGGCATGGCCGACGAGCCCACCTTGCCCACGCTGAATTCCGAGATCTCGTCGATGTCGCTCTGCTGATGGTTGTAGATCGCCGCGCCGATCTTCGAGAACGTGCCCGAGATGGAAGACAGGACGAGGAAGAACTCGGCGAAGCGATCGCCCGCGGTCTTGGTGGGGATCAAGGGGAATCCAAGGCCAAGACGCGCGGCGAAGCGTTCCTGAATCCTGAGGCCGATCTTCCCGGTAGCCGCCATCGTTCCCACCGCTCCGCCGAACTCGCAGACCAGGACGCGCTTCTCGCTCTCGAGGAGCCGCTCGCGCTGTCTTCGGATTTCGTCGATCCACACCGCCACCTTGTAGCCGAGGGTCACGGGAATGGCCTGCTGGCCGTGGGTGCGCGCGGCCATCAGGGTATTGCGATGCTTTCTCGCGAGGACGACCAGGGCGCGCTCGATCCGGTCGAGGCCTTCGTGGACCACGCGGTAGGTGGCCTTGATCTGCAGCGCCGACCCCGTGTCCATGATGTTCTTGGAGGTGGCGCCCCAATGGACCCATTGGGCGGCCCTCGGGGGAAGGCGGGCCCGAAGCGCGTTGACCAGAGGCAGGATCGGGTTCCAGGTCCGATCGAACTCGGCCCGCATGGCAGGGAGAGAGATGTTCTCGACTCTGGCCGCCCGGGCGATGATGCGCGCCGCGGATTCCGGGACGATGCCGGCATCGGACTCGGCGAGGGCGAGCGTAGCCTCGCAATCGAGCCAGGCCTGGACCATGGCCTGATCGGACCAGATGGCCCGCATGGCCTTCGACCCGTAACGATCCTTCAGGTAGAACGAGTCGAAGGCCGAGGCTCCGGCCGTATCGGCCCGGGCGGGACGTCTGATTCTTCCGAGGATCCGTGTTCCTTTCTTTGGCATTAGGAAACCTTGACTTTCAGGGGGGCGGCCAGGCTGATGAGGTAACCCGACACGAACACCGCGACCGTGCCCACGACGTTCCACCACAGAAAGTGGATCTTGGTGGTGGAGGCGACGAGACCGACCACGCCCATGCCGATGAAGAGCCCGAGGGTGGCGCCGGTTCCATTGGCGCGTTTGGTGAGTATGGCCAGCATGAAGACGCCGAGGATCGAACCGTAGAAGTACGAACCGAACTTGTTGACGACTTCGATAGCCGAGCCGAGCTTCCCGGCCTGAAGGGCCACCAGGCAGGCGAATCCTCCCCAGAACGCCGTGAACAACCGCGAGAGAAGCAGATCGTAGGTGTCGGCCCGGTCCGCTCTGCGGAAGCGACGAACGAAGTCGATCATGGTGGCGCTCGCGAGGGAGTTCATCTCGCCGGAGAGTGCCGACATCGCGGCCGCGAAAATCACGGCGACGATGAGGCCGATGAGGCCGTGGGGGATCTGGGTCAGCACGTAGTGAAGAAAGATGTAGTTGATGTCGTTGTAGGCAGTGGTGTGCGTCGCTTCCTTGTAGACCCTCGTGACGTTCGTCCGCGCCTCGGCGAACTCGGCCTGGGCGGTGCGATATCGGTCCGCGGCCGCGGGCTCTCGCGTGGCGCCGAGGTCGAGGGCCGCGTTTCGCCGGGCCTCGAAGGCCGCGGTGTATCGGGTCTCGGCCTGGGTCTTCTCGGGCGAGGTCACGGCTGCAAATGTCGCGCGCGCCTCCGAATTGAAGAGGGCCGGCGGTTCGTGGAAGTTGAAGAAGACGAAGACGAGGACGCCGGTGAGCAGGATGATGAACTGCATCGGCACCTTGAGGAACGCGTTGAAAAGAAGGGACAACCGGCTCTGGGTCAGGGAGGAGCCGGAGAGATACCGCTGGACCTGGCTCTGGTCGCAGCCGAAGTACGACAGCATAAGGAAGAGGCCGCCGATGAGACCGCTCCACAGCGTGTAGGGTGTTTCGAGGGAGGTGTCGAGGTTGGTGGCGTTCAGGCGCCCTGAAGCCTGCGCGATCGCGAGAACGCCGCGGAAGGAGACGTGCTCGGGGAGGTTGTGGATGGCCATGAAGAAGCACGTGAAGATGCCCGTCCACACCACCGCCATCTGCACCACGTCCGTCCAGATCACCGCCTTGTTGCCGCCCTTCATCACGTAGAGGATGGTCGAGCCGCCCATGACCAGAACGGTGAGGGATTCGGGCAGACCGAACAGGGTCGAGAGCACCAGGGAAGGCGCGTACAGGGTGACCCCCATCGACATGCCGCGTTGCATCAGGAAGAGGAAGCTGGTGAGGGTGCGGGTCTTGAGGTCGAATCGCCGCTCCAGATACTCGTAGGCCGTGAACACCTGGGCGCGATAGAAAAACGGCACGAGGGTGACGCACAGGATGACCATCGCGAAGGGAAGGGCGAAGTAGGTCACGAGGAAGCGCATGCCGTCGGTGTAGGCCTGGCTCGTGGTGCCGATGAGAGTGATGGCGGAGATCTGCGTCGCCATCACCGACAGGCCCACCGCCCACCACGGCATCGAGCGCCCGGCCAGGAAAAAGTCGTCGATCTTGCGATTCCCGCGGCCTACCCAGTAGCCGAAGGAGACGATGCAGACGAGATAGACGGAGAGGACCGTCCAGTCGAGGGTGGACATTCTGAGCGCGTCTCTTCTAGTAGGGGAATCGAGAAAAGAGGAAGACGAAGCCGATCACGAGAAGGATCACGATGATCACCGCGGCATAGATGTTCCGCCACGTTCCGAAGATCGGCACATAGCCGGTATCCGAGTTCTGGTCTCCTCGCGCGGGCATCTTTGGATGTTACCTGCGCGGCCCGCGATGCCTTCGCCCGAGGGCCCGGGTCCCGGGGGAGTGGACAACCGACCGCCACTTTCCTCTACAATTCGCTTCGAGAGATTGCGCGATGGTCACCGGCTTCAACACCGACGTCAAGTACAAGGGTGTCACCTACCACGTCCAGACCGAGGACAAGGGTCCGACGACTCCCATGGTCCTCACCCTTATCTACAAGGGCGGTGAAATCCTCGGCGCGAAGCGCTTCCACTACAAGGATGTCCCCGAAGCCCAGGACGACAAGGGCCTGGCCAAGGTCATGGAAGACATTCATGCCGCGACCATGAACGAG
>JANLSZ010000138.1:0-6786 GCA_031362685.1 Vicinamibacteria bacterium
CGGCCGCGGGTTCGTGAACCTGCGCGACCGCGTTCGCGATCTGGATGTTTTCGAGCGCGCTCAGATATGGGAGCAGGCCGTGATCCTGAAGGACAAAACCAATCTCCCTGCGGCGCAAGTGCGAGCGGCCTTTTTCGTCGAGGCCATAAACCTCGGTCTCGCCCAGAAACACCCGACCGGAGGTCGGCGGTTCGAGCCCGGCGAGGGTGTAGAGAAGCGTGCTCTTCCCGCTGCCGGAGGGTCCGAGAACGGCGCAGGACTCCTGGGCCGCGACCGCGAAGGAGAGGTCACGCAGAACCTCGACCCGCGAGCTTCCGTCACCGTAGCTCTTGGAGACCGACTCCGCGCGGAGCAGAGGTGATTCAGGCACCGAGCAGCTCCTTTATGCGCGAGGCCATGAGGGGTGCGGAAAAGCGTTCCCTCACCGCGCGGGCTCCGCGGGCGCCCATGGCCTTCCGGGTTTCGTGGTCGTCGGCCAGACGCTCCAGCGCCGCTACCAGATCCGCCTCGTCACCCGCGGTGTGAAGCAGTCCGCCACCGGTTGCTTCGATCAACTCCGGGAAGGCCCCGTGACGCGGCAAGACCACGGGGACACCGCAGGCCATCGCCTCCATGGCGAAGAGGCCCTTGGGCTCGCGATAGGGCGTGGGGGCGGCGAGGAGATCGAGGCTGCGGAGGAACTCGAACTTTCCCTGACGGTCGGGCGAGCCGTAGTAGTGAAACTCGGACTCGCGTCCGGCCGCGCGCAGTGTGTCTTCGATCCCAAGGAGGTAAGGACGGTGTTCGCCTGCGAGGTAACCGCCCGCGGCGAGCCGCGCCTTGCGGTCGGGCCGACGCTCGCGAAAACGGATGTAGGCGTCGGCGAGGACGTGAAGGCCCTTCTCGGGTGCGACCCGCGCGAAAGAGCCGACCGTGAATTCGGGGGAGTGGGTCGACTTGAGGCCCATCAGTCGCTCGTCGATGTCGATACCGTGGGGAACGATGCGGATCTTGTCGCGGGGCAGGCCGAGATCCGCGCTCATCATGTCCGCATAGTAGCGGCTGCCCGCGATGAAGAAGTCGACGTCGTGGGCGCGCAGGGCGATGAGCTGCTTCGCCTCGGCGCGCCAGGGTTCGACCAGGCCCTCGAGAAAGAGGTCTTCGCCCTGGAGTTCACATGCGACCTTCAGGCCGCGGGCGCGAAGCGCGGGTGCGAGGCCGAGGAGCAGGGCGTAGGGGATGAGCGCCGCATCGAATCGCGGCTGGGTGTCGAGCCAGGCGGAGAGATGTTCGATTTCCTTCTTCTGATGGCCGGCTTCCGCCCGGAGCATCGAAACGGTGAGGGGCCCGAGCGAGGCGGGGTTGGTGCTGGTGTTCAGCAAACCAACCGCATACAGCGCGGCCTTCGAGTCCCAGAGGGCGTCGAAGATCTTGGGGGTGCGCCGAAGGAACGGCACCGTTTGCTCCAGAAACACGCTGACTCCGCCGAAAAAGACATGGCTGGTGCTGGCGTTCTTCTCGTCGGTGCGGGTGGGCGTGTACAGGGGCACGAGGGTCACATCCAGGCCGAGCGCCTGGAGGTGAAGGGCCAGGGTGTTGCTGTGGAGGCAGCTCCCGCAGTACATGGCCCCGGCGCCGGCGGTGAACTGCAACAGCCTCATGGTGGCGTCCGGGCGTCCTGACTCAGGACGCTTTCTGGAACTGAATCGCCCGACGGGAGTAGAGATGTTCGAAGAGATTTCCCTCGTGCGGCTGATCCCAGCCGATATGCGGGGTGGGAATGGAGCCCAGATTCAAACGATGCGCGGAGGAGCGGGTCAGGAAACGCTTCTTGAGTTCTTCGTCATCGGTGATCAAGGCCACGGCCAGGGAGGGACCAAGAATCTCGGGAAGTTCCTCGGGCTTCACCTGAACCACACTCGCGAAGGGGAAGAGGAATTCGCGATTGGCGAGAGCATGCGCCGCGGAGTCGCAACGCACGATCGTGGGCAGCAGGTAGGTCGAGCCCTCGAAAACCACGAGGCGCTTGCCGGGGCGCACGCTCGCGGTCACGTCCTCGGCTCCACCTTCGGCCAGTCCGCTATCCACCGCTCCGGAGAAGTACTCGGCCGCGCGGATGTTCGCGAAGGGCGCCAGTTGGGCCAGGGGATCGTCCTCCATACGCGGCACGATCTGCGCGAGCCGTTCCGCGATGGCGCGCGCGATTTCCTTCGCATGCGACGTCACCCAGACGCCGGAAGCGTTGACGCAGGACCGGCCGGAGTTCTCGGCAATCGAGGCGACGATGGTGTCGATGTGTTTATGGAAGTCAGCGCTCGCATCGGGGCCGAGAACCACCTTGCTGTAGCCGGGACCGTGGACTTCGATCCGGGAGTCGGTGAGCCATTTCGCGGTGGAGCCGGTGTCGCCGAAGACCATGCCCCGGCCGCACCGGCGCAAGATCTCCTCCGCACCCGCATGCGACGAGGGGAGATAGGCGAAGGCCTGCTTCGGAACGCCAGCCGCGATGAAGGCCTGGACGATCCGCAGCGGCGTGAACGGCTCGGCGCTTCCGGGTTTGAGGATCAAAGGCGTCTTGAGGGCGATCGAGGGCGCCCACAGCGAATGCACGCCGGGGGAATTGCTCGGAAGCACCACCCCGAGCGACGAGCCGCGAGAAGTAAAGCTCACGGCCGAGCCGGAGGCGGTGGAGACACCGGTATCGAGCACATCGAGAGGCAGGCCGCGCATGAGGCCAGCGAGTATGTCGCTCACGTTCCCCATGACTCCGGAGATCTTGGTCATGTTGCGGCGCACCAGAGCGAAGGGGAGCCCGGTCGTGCCCGATGTTGCCTTCACGTATTCATCGACGCTCTGGCTCCCGTCTCCACAGGGAAGAGACGCGGTCAGGAAGAGATCGGCGGCCTTGGCCGACATCGTCACCAGGTCCTTCCCGGGAATCGACGCGAGCGCGTCGCTCATGGACTTCTGCGACTCGGGCGAAAGATCGCGCCGGATGAGGCCGGGATTGGCGAGGCTCAGTTCCGCCACGGGCTCGCCGGTCCGGTAGTGCGGGACCTTCACGGTGTCGAGGCTGATGTAAGCCTCGCCCTTTCGGAGGAGGGGCAGATGCATCATCAGTACACCCCTTCCACCACCGTCTGGTTCAGTTCCGAGAAGGGCCGCACGTTGCGCACCCCGTCATAGGGAAACCCGACACTCGGGGCCTCGCGCTCGCCCTGGTCGCGCTCGAGAAAGCGCGGCATGAAGAATTCCCTGGTCATGGTGGTGAGGCAGACGCGTCCGGTCTCGCCATAGCCCACGGTGCGCGAGGTGTCCTTGGGGTCGAGGACCTCGATGACCGCACGCGGGGCAGGCGGGTAATAGATGACCGCGTACTTGTCCGCGGGAACGCGGGGCTTCCCCACCGCCAGGCCCATCAAAGTGTTGCCGTAGGTGGGAGCGAAATGGACATTCGGCCCGCACAGTTCCTCGACCGCGAAGCGATGGAACTGGGGCGTCATCTCCGTGCCGCCGCAGAAGATGCCGGTGATCCCCGCCTTCTCGAGCGAGATCTTCTCGCACAGGGCCTCTAGGAGCTTGGGGGTGGTGAAGAGGCAGCGGATGGTGGGATGAGCCTTGATCATGGTCAGGGCCTGGTCGATGACGTGCTGTTTGTACCGCTCCATCATGGCCATCTCGCCCCACTTGATGAGCTTGATCACGAAGCGGGGATCGAGGTCGACCATGTAGCAGAGCCCCCCGCGAAACTGAGCGAGGTGCTCGATGGCGAGGCGAAGCCGGCGCGGTCCGGAGGGACCGACCTCCAGCCAGTCCGCGCCCTTGGGGAAGAACTGGTCGGGCAGGGTCGCGCTGAAGGCCTCGTAGTCGAGCCGGAAGTCCTCGATGTTTATCCTCGACTTGGGAATCCCGGTGCTGCCGCCGGTCTCAAAGACGTAGATCGGTTTTCCAGCGAAGGCCTTCGGGACAAACACGCGGGGATCGCGGCAGCGCAACCATTCGTCCTGAAAGAAACCAAGCAACGACAGATCGGAGAATGTCGCGATTCGGGTTCGGGGGTCGAAGTCGAGCTTCTTCTTGAAATCGAGCCAGAAGGGGCACCCGTTCTCTTCCGAGAAATGAAAGGCGACCATCTCGCGCACATGGGCGTCGAGACGTTCTTGAAATTCGGGACTCGCGGGAGAGACCAAGGCTTCGTCCTTTCGGTTTGCTGGTTTTGGGCAGACCCCTTTGGCTACGGCCGCTTCCGGTCGTACCGAAGATCGAGGCGCACGCTCAGACGGCGCGAGGGGACCGGCAATACAGAGTACGACGCATAGCCGCGGGTGAACGTCTCCTCGTTGAGCAGATTGTCGCCGATCACGGAGAGGCGGGCGCTCCCCCGGCTATAGGAAACAGCGGCATCGACAAACTGAGCGGACGGAATGGCAAATGCATTGTCTTCAGAGATGAACTGTTCCGAGTTCGCGCGGAAGGCCGCGGTGGCGAGGAACCCCTGGCCCAGGTCGGCGCGCAGTCGGACCGAGAACAGATGCCTTGGTGCGAAAGCCGAGCCGTTGCCCGAGCGGTCGAGGGTCCCCTGGATGGGCTGGAAGGTCGCCGGGTTGAAGCCCACAATCCCGGTCTCGGAAAACCGCGTGAGGATGCCGTCGGTGAAGGTGTAGGTCAGAGCCGCCCCGAAGCGGGGGCGTTCGACGCTCGTTTCCAGTTCCAGGCCGCGGGACCTCTGATCGCCGGTGGGGCGGGGCTGTCCGGATCCGTCGGGGATGGTGATGTCGTTGCGCTTGAGTTCGAAACCGGTGGCCGCGGCGCGGAAACGACGATCCTCGCTCGCGAACCTGAAGCCGCCTTCGAACTGCTGCGTCTGCTCTGGATCCTTGGAACCGAGGGCAAGTGTGGACGCAGGCGAGAAACCCGTGGAAAAGCCGGCGAAGATCCGGGCCACCCTGGTCAGTTCGACGTTGGCTCCCAGGAAGGGCGAAACCTTGGTCCAGGACTTGTCGATGCGGTACGCGTTCTCCGTGAACTTGAAGCCGTCCACCCGGACACCGCCCAGGGCCTGGACCCGCGAACCAAAGGACGCCTCGTCGAAGGCGAAGGCCGAAAGTGCCCGGTTCTTCGCGTCGGCTCTCACCGAGTATCCAGGGATGATGAAGTGAGGAAGGGTCGCGGTCTCGACCGGCTGCTGGATGGAGATGACGGGGAGGAGCGCTACATCGAGGCTGTATTCGTCAGCGAGCTGATAGGCCTCGACCCCCGCGGTCAGGCGGTGAGTGGACGAGCCGGCGGAACGTGAAGTCTCGAGCCACAGCCGGTTTCCGGCGAGCTGCTGTTCGTCCTCGAGCAGGGTCAGGGTACGGGCGGTGATAGCACCCCCGGCGCGTGGATCGACGAAGCTCCCGACGAAGAGCGTGCCATCGGTCTTCCAGCCGAGGCGGGTGTAGTACGCGAGGTTTTTCACCGTCGTCCGGTCGCCCACCCTCTTCTCGAGATGAACACGAACACGGTCCACGTCCTGCTCCGAGAAGTCGAAAGGAGTTTGATAGTTGTTTTCCCGCGGAACGTTTGGAACCGCGCCGGTGAGAAGGGGCAGGCCGATGTCGGGGAGAAACTCGCTGCGCAGGTGCTCGTAGTTGACCACGGCCACGAAACCGGAGGGCCGGACGATCCGGACACCTGGATTGAAGCCCCACTGCGAGTTCTCCCGGTCGCGGTAGGCATCCGATCCCCGAACGAAGACGGGCAGGCGGCCCGACAGGGTGGCGTCTTCATTGGCGGCGCCGAAGTCCCCGTCGAGATCGAACGAGTGGTAGCTGCCGAACCTGGCCCCGCCTGCGGCGAAACTCCGGCCCAGGGGCAGCTTTCGAAGCACGTTGACCGTGGAGGCGGCCGCGTCGGGTCCGGACACGAAGCCTCCGGGACCCCGCAGTATCTCCAGCCGCTCGATGTTGTAGGCGGGAAGAAACGTGGACTCGGGCTCGCGGACGCCATCGATCATCACCAGGCCATTGGTCAGCGAATCGAAACCCCTGATGACGAAGAGGTCGAAGATACCGAAGCCCGAGGTCACGTTGACGGAGGAGGCGCCGCTGAGGCCGTCCGACAACTGACGCGCCCCCATCTCCCGCAGGCTGCGCGAAGAGACCACGCTCAGCGAAAACGGTGCGCGCTTGAGGTCCACCTCTCGTCCGAGTGCGCCGAGCGAGATCGTCTCGTCGTCGGTGGTGGCCTCGACCTCAACCGTCGTCCGTGAGCGCAAGGCCGGAGTCGGAGTGGGCGAGGCCGCCGGCTGGGCCAGGGAGGCGGTGGCCATCAGGATCGGCAGAATCGAAGCAATCAGGCGCGAAATCATGGGTCGCTGATGTTATTCGGTGGCAGTCGATTGTCCCGCGAAGGCAGGGCGTGGGTTCACGCCCTCGGGATCACGAGTTCAAGAGTTTGGCCGCGGCCATGGCCAGAACGGCGATGCTGTTCTTCAGGTCTTCGATGCCGACCCATTCGTCCGGTTGATGAGCGAGGTCCAGAATTCCGGGTCCGTAGGCCACGGTGTGGGGAATATTGCCAATGCGATCGAAGTGTTTCTGATCGTAGGTTCCCGGACTCGCGATGATCTGCGCTTCCTTGTGCAGGACGCGGGAGATCGCGCCCTGCAGCGCCTGGGTGACTGGCGAGTTCTCAGGAGTGGCGGTGGGATAAACCACCATGCGATCGGTGAGGTCATAGCGGAGACCGGGAACGCGGGCGGCCACGGACTCGAGAAGTTTCTGGATCTCGGCCTTGGTGGCGTCAAAACCCTCTTCGAGCAGG
>JANLSZ010000162.1:0-10091 GCA_031362685.1 Vicinamibacteria bacterium
GACCATGCGGGCCATCGCCGCGCACGAGCCGTTCGACACCGCCCATGAGCGCATCAACGCCGACGAGGGCTGGATACGGATGATGCTCACCCAGACCGAGCGGATGCGAAGGCGGCTGGAGACTCAGCTCTGGGAGGCGCGGAGTCGGTGAACGCGGTGGTCAGAGCCTCAGTGACGCTCGGCGTGTGACTTCGGAGACAACGGCCAGGGCGCCGCGGTGTCGCCATTGACCGTGGTTCCACCGCGCCTGAACATCGAGGCGCCGCGCACGAAGTCGGCGGGGAAGTTCAGCTGAGGTTTCGAGACTTCGTTCAGCGCGGTCACCGCCTCTTCGGGCAGTTTCAAATCGAGCGCGCCCAGATTGTCCTCGAGCTGCGCGGCGCTTCGAGTGCCGATGATGGTGGACGTCACCCCGGGCCTCGACTGCACCCAGCTTAGAGCCACGCGCGCGGGTGTGGTCCCCAGTTCCTTGGCGATCCGGCGCACCACGTCGAGGACGGTGAACGCTCTCTCGTTGAGCGACGCCTGAACCCAGGCGCCGCGATCGGGCTTTACATCCTTCGCGGTTTCCCGCGTGTACTTGCCGCTCAGGATGCCGAAGCGCAGGGGCGACCATGGCGTGATGCCGAGACCCATCTCGCCCGCCATGGGCACCAGTTCACCCTCCACCGTTCGTTCGAGCAGCGAGTATTCAATCTGAAGAGCGATGAGCGGGGCGTAGCCGCGGAAACGCGCGATGGTCTGGGCCTGCGACACCTTCCACGCCGGTGTGTCCGACACCCCGATGTAGCGCACCTTGCCCGAGCGGACCAGATCGTCGAGCGCGCGCATGGTTTCTTCAATGGGCGTCAAAGGGTCCCATACGTGAATCCAGTAGAGATCGATGTAGTCGGTCTGCAGGCGGCGCAGCGATTCCTCGCACTGGGCCAGAATGCCCTTGCGGCTAGACCCGCCGGCGTTGGGATCGCCGGGGAAGAGGTTCGAGGAGAACTTCGTGGCGATCACCGCGCGGTTGCGCCGCCCCGGGTGACGCCCGAGGTGGTCGCCGATGATCTTCTCGGAGTGGCCGCGGGTATAGGCGTTGGCAGTGTCGATGAAGTTCCCGCCGCGATCCATGAACGCGTCCATGATCGCTTCCGATTCCTTGACGCTGCTGCCCCAGCCCCAGTCTTCGCCAAAGGTCATGGCGCCAAGGCAGAAAGGGCTGACCGCGAGACCGCTGTGGCCGAGGGTGAGGTAGTGATTGAGTGGCATGGCTCGAATATAGAGGATGGCCCCTCATTGGGCGGCCCCCCGCCTCACCTCCCGGCGGGCAGCCCTTCCAGCAGCCATCGCCAGGCGGGGACCACGCGAACTCTTCGGCGGCCGATGGTGAGGGTCTCCTCCTCGCGCAGGGTGACGATGGTGGCCCGTTTGGCCCGACCTTCGCGGAACCCCTCCTGCAGGGCGGCGATCTCCCGCTGCCTGGTTCTCGGATCGCGCATATCGGCGCAGGCCTGAATCATCTCGGGATCGGTTTTGGCCCGGCGCGCCACGAAGTCGATCTCCTTGCCGGAGGCGGTAAGGGCATAGGCGAGATCGAAACCGCGGCGACGCAGCTCCAGGTAGACGATGTTCTCGAGCAGGTGACCCGGGTTCGCCGCCGCCCTCAAGGAGAAGGCATGGGCGAGCCCGTGGTCGATCAGGTAACACTTGCGGGGGTTGGTCATGCGCACCCGCGCCGAGGTCGAATCGATCTCGATGGTGCCGATGAGAAACGCGTCTTCGAGATGGCGGAGATCCGCGTAGAGCGCGTCCTTGGCCAGGCGGAAGCCCTGAGACTTGAGGCTCCGGAAGAGCTTGTTGACGCTCAGGGGTCGAGCGGGCGCGGCCAGGAGCTGGCGCACCACCTGCTGCAAGGCATGGACATGGGTGACGGCATGACGTTCCACCACATCACGAAACACCGCGACCTGCGCGTACTCCTGAAGCAGGCGGATGCGAGCCTCGGGCGGATAGGCCTGAACCTCCGGGAAGCCGCCCACCTCCATGTATCTTCCGAAAGCTCGTTCCAGAGTCGATCTCGTTCTGGCCGGCACGGGAAAGCGATTCGGAGGCTCTATCCCTGCATGCCGCAAAACCTCGTCGAACCCGAACGGGAGCACTTCGGTGGCGAGGCTTCGACCCCTCAGACTGGTCGCGATCTCGCGGCTCAAGAGAGCGGCCGAGGAACCGGTGATGGCGATCTGAACCCTGGTTTCCTCGCAGAGACGCCGGACGAACTGTTCCCACCCCGGGACGATGTGGACCTCATCGAGAAAGAAGTAACAGGTCTGGTCACGGGCTTCCGGGGCCAGGCGGTAGATCGCCTCGGGAAATTCCTGGAGATCGCCGGCCGAGAGCGGACGCAGACGCTCGTCCTCGAAGTTCACGTAGAGAATCCGTTCCCGGGGAACGCCCTTTGCGACCAGGGCATTGATTCGCTCGAAGAGCAGCCAGGTCTTTCCGGAGCGCCGCATGCCGATGGCCGCGTCCACCTTCCCGGGCAAGCCGAGAAGGCGGATCCGTCGCGGAGTGAGAGCGGGGAACGCCCGACTACGGGATTCGAAAACGAACCGGTCAATCAGGTCTTTCATTCTTTCCGTTCTGGAAGGAAGGAAGATAGCATATCTTTCCTGTATCTGAGGAAGGATCATTATCCCGCATTTCCGTCGGATCCGCCCTGCCCGCGCGCGGGGGGGGCGGGATATCCTGTCCGCGATGAATCAGCCTGCCTATCCCGCCGCCCACGGCGTGGCCCCCAAGGTGCAGGCGCACTTCGCCCGCCACCTCGCCCTGGCCCGCGAACGCGGCCGCGATTATCTGCCCGAGGCCCCCGATGCCCGCGCACGGACGCGGGGGAGCGCTGCTGGGGGTTCCGGCCGACACCACGCAGTGGCGCGAATCGGTGGCGACCCCCATGCTCTACGCGGTGGAGCCGCCGTTCACGGGCCTGCGCGGCATCCTGAGGTCGCGGCCGACCACCGGCGGCCTTCACGAATGGCAGGAGGAGCTGCGGCGAGCGGTGGAAGCCATCGCGGGACTCACCGCGGTCGACGGCGCCACGATCATCAACGAGCGATACGAGGTTCTCGCCCTGGGGGCCAAGATCACGAGACGCCGCGGCGCGGCTCCGGTGGAACAGGTGAGCTACACCGAGCCCGTGGAGGGCAATGTGCGGACCCTGACCGCGCCCACGCAGTTGGGCGGCACGCGGCATCTATCCGCTGCACAGTTTGTACACGATCAACGGGACGCTACGGCGCTGGTGGCCTCGCAGGATCGGCGGTTCACGATCTTCAAATGGTCGCCGTGCGAGGAAATCGTCCACGCGCATCGCGTGGATGCGCTGCTGCTGTAGGAAGCCACTGCCCGCGCCGGACATAGGGAATCGCACGGTCTGTGAACTTGCCTGCCCGGCGAATGTTCATGCGAGAGGCGGGTGTCCTTCTCAATTGAAGGAAATAGCTTGACTTTCCTTTGCCCGGGCACATAGGGTATTCGACATTTCTCAACGAGCGGCCCATGGCCGTCACGAGGTGTCCATTTGCCGGGCGGCAACATTCAATCCGAGTCGAGCCTGCAGAGTTCGGGGCACGGGGCTCCTCGCTCGAAGTACGCCTGGCCGCGCTGCCCGTGTCTTCTGTTCCTCATGGGTGCGTTTGTCCTTGCGTCGCTGGCGTCCGCCGACGAGCCGCAGAACGGCTGGCGAATTCGGATCGCGGGCAGCGTCGAGGGGCTAAGTGACAAAGGCGGACTCACCCTCGGATCGGGAACCGGGGCGTCGACGGGTCTTGACGACTTCGATCAGCCCCACCCACCTTCTCTGTCTAGTCGGTACCTCGATATTTGCATCGAGCATCCGCGGAGTGAGCCGGGCTGGGCCGCTCAGCTCCGCCCGGTCACGCGCTATCGGCAGGAATATGGGCAGGCTCTCGGTCTCTCGGATCGGGCCTTCGAGTTCGTGGTTGAGACAGACCAGACCGGCCCCGTCCACCTGACCTGGGGCATTACTCCCGACCTGGATCTGGCCACCCACTTTCTGGTGCTGCGAGATCTCGACTCTGGCTCCTTCGTCGATATGTGGGAGCACGCGGCTCATCAGTTCCTACCCACGGGCGCGAGACGCAGGTTCCGTCTGGAGATGACGGCTGGTCGTTCCGCGCCTCCGGTGGCCTTTTCGCAGACGGCGAGCCTGCCGGAGGATGGGTCTATTGGGCTGACCCTCCTGGCCGAGGACCCTGAAGGGGGTCCGCTCACCTATGAGATTGCGAGCGCGCCCGGTCACGGTGTGGTCACGGGAACCGGGCCGAGCGTCACCTACACGCCGGCCGCCAACTACTTCGGGGCCGATTCCTTCACCTTCCTGGCTCGAGATTCCCAGGGACCGTCGAACATCGCGATTGTGAGCCTTTTCGTGACTCCCGTTAACGACGCCCCCTCGGCCCTTCCCCAGACTGTGATCACCAACGAGGACGAGGCCAAGGCGCTCACCCTCCTGGCCTCCGATCCGGATGGCGATGTCCTGACCTATTCGATTCTCCAGACGCCCTCCCACGGGACACTGGAGGGAACGGCTCCCAATCTCACCTATCGCCCCGGTCCCAACTTCGGGGGCTCGGATTCATTCGTCTTCCGAGTCACAGACGGATTGATCCAGAGCGCGCCGGCCGTGGTGTCGCTCACCGTCGTGCCCGTCAACGATGCCCCGAGCGCCGCCTTCACGGTGCCGGGCGAGGCGGCCAACGTGGCCGGTTGGGACAACAATCTGGGCTCGTCGCTCGAAGGAGCGAGCGTCGCGGCATCCAGCCAGGCGCCCTCGGCGCCTGCCGCCAACGTCATCGACGACAACCCCAACACCCGGTGGAGTTCCGCGGTCGGCCAGATTGCCGGACAGACCCTCACCGTCGCTCTCCCTCGCGGCGCCGTTCACTCGGTGGGTCGGGTGAGGCTGGTCAACGCGCTCAGCGCCACGGAGGCGATCAAGCACTTCGAGGTGAGGATCTCGACGACGACCTCCGATCCCGCGGCGTTTGCCACGGTGCTCTCCGACCTGGCGCTAAACGACGGGCGGATTCAGGAATACGTGTTCCCGGCGCCGCTCGATGCCAGGTTCGTCCAGCTTCGCGCGCTCGACAACTACGGCAGCGCCTCGTCGGTGTCCGTGGCTTCGTTCGAGGTGATTGGTGAGGGCCTGGGCGGAGTTCCTTCCTACTTCTTCTTGCCCGGCAATGTGGCCGCCGCGGCTGACGGGGGCGGGGTCGTATCGGCGACGAGCCAGAGCGTCTCCGACGTCGCCACCCGGGTGATAGACGGCTTCGCGGCAACGCTTTGGACGACGGCCACTGGGCAAAAGACGAACCAGGCCCTCGTAGTCGAGTTGGCCCGGGGGAAGACCTACTCGGTGGATCGCGTGAGGATCTTCAATGGATCCGCCTTCGTCGGGCAGGCCATGAAGAACTTCGCGGTGTCGGTGTCCACCACGACGCCCGACGCCGCGGCCTTCGTCGACGTGCTTTCCTCGATCGCCTTGAACAATGCGACGTTGCAGGAGTTCGTGTTTCCGGGAGGCCCCGTGCCGGCGCGCTACGTACGCCTGACCGCGCTCGACAACTACGGAAGCGCGTGCTGCGTTTCCGTTGGCGAGTTCCAGGTGGTTCCGGTCCCGGCCGGCAACGGTTCGGTCTCGAGCGGGAACGCGTCCGGCGAGCGGGTCGAGAACGCCATCGACGCCAGTCTGGCCACGGGATGGCGTACCTCGGTTGGCCAGGTGTCGAATCAGTTCTTCAAGATTCGCCTGCAGGCGGGGCGCGAGCACCTGGTCGATCGGATCCGAATGGTCTCGAACGGCGGCACGGCCAGCCTGAAGGACTTCAGCGTCCTGGTCTCCACGACGACCGACGCCGATGCGGCGTTCATCCCGGTCTTATCCGCGACGCTGGCAAACAGCGCTCAACTCCAGGAGTTCATCTTCCCTCTCGGCCCGGTTCGCGCGCGACACGCGAAGCTCCTGGCGAAGAACAACTATGGCGGCACATCGATCCTGGTATCGGCGTTCCAGGTGATCACGGCGCAGACGGAGGGAAGTGTCGTGTCCATCCCTGCCTCCCTCGGTCAACTGGCCCGCAACGAGTCGCCGGCCCAGACCTCGAACGGAGCGCTCGTGCTCGCGTACAGCAGCGCCTTCTCGAGTTCAACCGCGCCGAGTCAAATGCTCGACTACGCTCAGGACACTCCCTGGGCGACGAATGGCCTGGCCGGACAGTTCGCGCTCATCCGCCTCGCGAAGCGAAGCGTTCTTACCGGTGTGCGGGTCTCACCCCGTCTCGATTGTTGCCCGACTCAATCAATCAAGAACTTCGAGGTCTGGACTTCGGATACGACCACCGCCGATGAGGCGTTCACGAAGGCGCTCGCAGGAACGGTTCAGAACAACGGCGCCCTCCAGGCGTTCACCTTCGCCGCGCCGGTTATGGCGCGGTACGTCAGGTATGTGCCGCTCAGCGACTATGGCGATCCGCAGATCATCTCCACCACCCGGTTCGATGTCATCGCGGCCGGCGCGGGCGGGGTGATAGGAGCTTCCAGCGGACCCTTGGCCAACCTCCCGGAACTGGCGCTGGACGGGAACGCGACGACGGCCTGGCGCACGAGCACCGGATCGGTCACCAATCAGTGGCTGACCCTGCTGCTCTCCGGCGGTTCGGTTCACCGGGTCTTTGGCGTTCGCATATCGGCGGAGCCGAACAACGGACCGAGCGCGTTTGAGGTCCGGGTGTCCGCCACAACCGCCGCCGAAGCCGACTTGGTCACCGTGGCGAGCGGCACGTTGACGGCAGCCGCCTCCGGCCAGGAGATCGGATTCAGCCCAGTCGACGCGAAGTACGTGCAATTCCGCTGGCTCTCCGGATATGGCCCCACCTTCATCGGCGTCCGAGAGGTCGAGGTTCTGGGAGGTACCGATGCTGGGGCCGTCGTGCGCGGCGTCTCCAGTCAGTCCTCGCCATCCACCGGTGCTAGTCAGGTTCTCGACACCGATACCGTGAACGGGGCGTGGACGACGGCCTCCGGCCAGACCGTCGACCAGTGGGTGACCCTCACCTTGCCCGGTGATAGCCCGATCGCCGTCGATCGCGTGGCCCTGCAGGGTCAGGGTTCGACCCCCTCTCCCAGGGAGTTCGAGATTCAGCTATCCACCACCAACGTGGATCCGGGCGCATTCACCACCGCCTTCGCGGGCACGCTCCGGGATGACGGGACGCTCCAGAACTACTTCTTCGACGCGGTCGCGGCTCGCCACCTGCGGTTGCTCATCCGGACGAACTATGGCGCGCCCAGTATCACCGTCTTGAACTTCAGGGTGTTCTCTCCGGAGTTTGGAGAAACCCAGGCGAGGTTCTCAGACCAGTCGACCGCCATCGATGGGCAGCTCGTGGGGAGGGCGTGGGAGTTTGGCGACGGCGGCCTCGGTACCGAGCAGGACCCGGCGCATGTCTACCCCGCTTCCGGTGTCTACAACGTTCGTCTGAGCGCGGCGGCGGATACCGGTCTTACTGCCGACCTTGTGCGTCCCTACCGGGCGGCAGCGCGTCCGGTCCCGGAATTCGAGTTCTATCCCGTCATCCCGCGCGAGGGACAAAGCGTCGCCTTCTCCGACGGGACGGTCGACCCGTCGAACGTCGTCCTCCGCGAGTGGGACTTCGGCGATGGTGTGAAGACCGCCACCTCCGCAGGCTCGGTCAACCACGCGTTCGCCGACAACGGCACGTTCACCGTCACCCTGAAAGTGACGAACTCGTTCGGGCTCTTCGCGTCGACCACGCGGCAGGTGGTTGTGACCAACGTGGCGCCCGCGGTGACCGTGGGAGAGGACCGCCGATGGGTGGCGGGGGACAGCATTACCTTTACTCCGACGATCTCCGATCCGGGCGCGGATCCTCCGGCCTGCTCCTGGGATTTCGGGGACGGCACGACCGCGTCAACCTGCTCCACCGCTCATACCTACCTGTCCCCAGCGCAGCCCACGGACGATCCGATTGTGTTCAGCGCAGTTCTTACCGTCAATGATGGCGACGGGGGAATCACCGCGAGCTCGGTCGACACCAATGTCTTCCCCCAGAGGCTGAAGATCCTGTCCACCGGCCTCACGAACCCCATAGGCATCGACTGGAGGCCCGATTCCGGCAGGTTCGTGGTGGCCAACCGCTATCCCGCCGATCAGCTGGTGACGGTTCTTCCGGACGGAACGGTCAGTCCGGTTCTGGTTTCGAACCTCGGCAGCGACGAAGTGAACCTCGTGGTTTCACCTGGACTGGGGGGTTTCGTCAGGGGCGATGTCTATTACAACGTCGGCCGGAATCGGCAGGTGGGCCGCTTGAAGATGGACCCCGCCGGAAACGTGACCCAGGTCGAAAGCCCCTGGGTCACGCAGTTGAACGCCGGGACATACGGGGGCATCACGTTCGACACCCAGGGGGGCTTCGGACACGACCTTCTCGTGGTCTGGCAGAACGGCTACATCTATCGCGTGAATGCCGCCGGCCAGTCGACGGAGATCGCCCGGCTGTTTGGCGGCGAATTCGAGGGAGCCACCGTGGCCGGTCCGAACTTCGGTCCGGCCGGCGGGTGCCTCCTGACCGTGGTGCGGTTGCCCGGGAAGGTGTGGGCGGTCTGCCCGACCGGCGCCCCGTTCATTGTGGCCGACATGTCCACACTCACCCAGAACCAGATCAGCTGGATCCGCTACGTTCCGGCGCCGGGATCGCTCATGTTCACCGACTACCTGTTCGGACGGGTGTTGAGGGGCGATCCCCGGGTCTTCGGCGCCGCCGTTGTCGGGCATGCCGTGATCTCGAGCGAGTACACCGGTGAGGTCTGGGACCTGTACTACGAGGCTGCGAGCGGAACCTTCAAGACACGGCTCATGGCGCTCGCGCCCAACGCCGCCACGGCAAGGCTGGAGGACATCACGTATGTACCCGCCCACGGACAATTGGCTCCCGGCACGGCGGCAGTTGAAACGGGAAGTCCGCATTCCGTATCAGCAACGGTGGCCGACGAAGCGGGCTTCGCCATGGCCGGTCTTCCCATCAGGTTCGTGGTTACCGGAGCGAACCCCCGGACCAGCGAAGTCACGACCGACGCCAATGGAGTCGCGACGTTCTCCTACACCGGGGTCAGCGCCGGCGAGGATTCGATCACGGCTTCCTCCTTCGGTCTGGTCATGAACAACGTCACCGTCACCTGGTCTGGCAATGTCGCGCCGACCGGGAATGCGCAGTCGGTGACGACACCCATTGGCGTTTCGGCGGCTGTGATTCTCAGCGGTATCGATCCAGAGAATGCGGTTCTGAGCTACGCGATCATGAGCGCGCCGCAACACGGGACGCTCTCGGGTACAGCCCCAAACCTCGGCTACACGCCTGCGCCCGGCTACGTGGGAACGGATTCGTTCACGTTCACGGTGACGGATCCGGTCGGCGCCGCCAGCCTTCCCGCCACGGTATCGATCGTCGTGACTCCGGTCAACGAAGTTCCGACCGCGACCGATCAGTCTGTAACGATGGGCGAGGACGGAGTCGCAGCTATCACCCTGACCGGCGCGGATCCGGAGAATGAGGCGTTGACGTTCGCGGTCGTGACGCCGCCTCAGCACGGAGCGATTTCCGGTGCGGGTCCGAACCCCACCTACGCGCCGACGTCCAACTACAACGGACCGGATTTGTTCACCTTCACGGTGACGGACGCCAGTGGGGCCAGCAGCGCCCCGGCCACGGTTTCAATTTCGGTCACGCCGGTGAACGATGCCCCGTCTGCAAGCGCCCAGTTGGTGACGACCGCCGAGGATACGCCCGCGTCGATCACGCTCACCGGGCTGGACATCGAAAACGAGTCGCTGATTTTCACGATCATGACGCCGCCCTCGCACGGAACCCTCTCCGGAGCGGCGCCCAACCTCACCTATATCCCGGCCGCGAACTACAACGGGTTGGACTCCTTCGCCTTCACGGTGACGGACGCGAGCGGAGCGACAAGCGCCTCGGCGGCGGTGTCGATCACGGTGACGCCGGTGA
>JANLSZ010000188.1:0-9069 GCA_031362685.1 Vicinamibacteria bacterium
GTCACGGCCGGCCAGACCGCCGTAAGTGTGAAGGCCCTCATAGACGACGACGAGATTGCGCAGCTCCTCGAACAGGCCCCAGTCGTTGACCGCGAGCCAACCGCCGATGTTGACCAGGTTGTCCTTCTTGGCGCTCATCCAGGCGCCGTCGGTGTAACCGCAGAACTCCTTCAGGATGGCGGCGATCGGCTTGTTCGCATACCCCTCTTCGCGCTCCTGAATGAAGAATGCGTTCTCCACCATCCGGGTGGCGTCGAGATAGAGCTTGATGCCGTGTTTGTCGCACCGCGCACGCAGGTCTTTGACGTTGGCCATGCTGACCGGTTGTCCTCCCGCCATGTTGACCGTGCCGGCCAGACTGACATAGGCGATCTTCGACGCCCCCTCGCGGGCGATCAGCGCCTCGAGTTTGCCCACATCGATGTTGCCCTTGAACGGATGGAGGCTGTCAGGATCGTGAGCCTCATCGACAATGACGTCGACGAAGATGCCGCCCGCGAGTTCTTGATGAAGGCGCGTGGTGGTGAAGTACATATTGCCGGGCACGTATTGACCTTTTGTGATCGCCACCTGCGAGATCAGGTGTTCGGCGCCGCGTCCCTGGTGGGTGGGCACGATGTACTTGTAACCGTAGTACGTCTGCAGCGCGGTCTCGAGGTGGTAGAAGTTCCGGCTCCCCGCGTAGGCCTCGTCGCCCAGCATCATGCCCGCCCACTGCTGGTCGCTCATGGCGCTGGTGCCGCTGTCGGTCAGCAGGTCGATGTAGACGTCGTCGGATTTCAGAAGGAAGGTGTTGAATCCGGCCGCGCCGAGGGCCCGTTCGCGTTCTTCGCGCGTGGTCATGCGCAGCCGTTCGACCATCTTGATCTTCCAGGGCTCGGCCCACGAACGCCGGCCGAACTGCTGGCCCATGGTCTGGGGGTTGATGTGCGTCATTGAGGAGCTCCTTTTCCGCGCTGCGATCTGCTGAGAGTCTCAAGTCTAGGAAATCGGACCTCGGCCCTCGTGATGCTTTTGGCTCATTCCGCCCGAGGCCAGCGCTCGGCGGTCTAGAATCGCCTGCGTGATCGAACGAACCCCGAACCCGGTTGAGCTTGCCCAATGGCGCGAGGAGTTCGAGGCCGCGTCGCGCCGGCCTCTGAAGGTCCGGATGAAGTACGCGTTCGTCAAGACCTACAAGCCCGTCCTCGACGACGCGCCTTACCGCAGTTTCGACACCATGGCCGGCTATCGCGAGTGGTGCCAGGAGAATCTGCCGGAGTGGCTGGGTTATGGCCGCGCGGTTTGACTACGCCCAGGCCGAGGAGATCAAAGTCGCCTTCGCGCGACATGGAGTTCGGTATCTCTTCATAGGGAAGTCGGGGGCGGTGCTTCTCGGCTACCCGGACACCACCCAGGATGCGACCTCTTCGTGGAGAAATCGGAGGAGAACGGCAGGAAGTGCGCGGCCGGCGTCCGCGATCTCGGTTTCGACATTTGGGCCGAGACCGAGTCGGAGATCCGGCGTGGCAAGGCCCTTGTCCAACTGAAGAACGGGCCGTTCGACCTCGATCTCGTATTCGCCCCGGACGGAATCGAATCGTTCGAAGCGGCTTGGCGGAACCGGGTGGAAACGGAAGGATTCCCCGTCTGTCACCCCGATGACATCATTAACAGCAAAGAAGCGGCCCGACGGGCCAAGGACCTCGAGTCACTGCCACGCCTTCGCGCCTTCCGCGACTATTGGAAGGCCCGGAGGTAGGAGCGCGGGCGAAAATTACTTGTCGGCGCAGCCGCGCAGAGTGAGGGCGGCGGCCTGAGCACCGCGGCGGGTTGCCCGACGGGGCCCAGGCTTTGATTTGGCCTATCATGCCTTGAACGTCGCAACCCACAATTTCGAGAGGTCTCCATGAGTAACGGCATCTTCGTTCGTTTGTCTCTAGCTACCGCGATCGCGATCGCGATTCCCACCGCCTCCGCGCAGGTCGCAACCAAACCGGGGCCCCGCTATGGCGCCTTCGGGGTGGACCTGACCGCGCAGAAGGCGGGCATCAAGCCGGGCGAGGATTTCTGGACCTTCACCAATGGCGCCTGGAACGAACGAACGGAGATCGCCGCCGATCGCACCTCCGCCGGAGTGGGCGTGCTCCTGGTCGACGAGGCCGAGGGCCAGGTCCGCGATCTGCTGGCCGACCTGGCCAAGAACCCTAACCTGTATGGCGCGGCTGGCAAGCAGATCGGGGACATGTATGCGAGCTGGATGGACGAGGCCGCAATCGAGGCGCGGGGCGCCGCCCCCCTGGCCCCGTATCTCGCCCGGATCGCCGCGGTGAAAGATCTGGGCGGATTGCAGGCGTTGTTCGCCACCAACGGCTATGCCTCGCCCATCGGGGTCCAGATCATCCCCGACCTCGCCGATCCGACCCGCTACATCGCCGCGGCCGGCCAGGACGGTCTCGGCATGGGCAGCCGCGACTACTACCTGCTGGAAGGCGCCAAGTACGACGCCTACCGCAAGGCTTACCGGGATTTCATGATCCAGATCCAGGGACTGGCGGGCCTCTCCAATGGCGAGGCCAAGGCCGATGCCATCATTGCGCTGGAGACGGCGCTGGCGAAAGAGCATTGGGCCCCGGAACGCTCGCGCGACATCAAGGCGATCTACAACCCGATGAATCGGGCGCAGATGGAGACCCTGGCCCCCCAGTTCGACTGGGAATTGATGATGAAGACGGCGGGTCTCGCCCAGATTCCGACCGTGATCATGGCGGAAACCACCGCGATCACCGCGACCGGGAAGATGCTGGAGGCCGTGCCGCTTCAAACCTGGAAGGACTGGATGGCGTTTCATTTCGTCAACAGCCACGCGCGCTTCCTGCCCAAGGCGTTCGACGAGGCGAACTTCAACTTCTTCTCCAAGACCCTGAACGACGTGCCGCAGCAGCGCGCGCGCTGGAAACGCGGCGTGCAGATCGTGAACGGCGCTTTGGGAGAGGCGGTGGGGCAGATCTATGTCGCGCGCCACTATCCGCCGGAAAGCCAGGCCAAGATGGCCGAACTGATCGCCGATCTCCGCGGCGCCCTCGAGGAGCGGTTGAAAGGGAACACCTGGATGGACCCGGCGACGAAGGAGAAAGCGCTGGCCAAGCTCGCCGCGTTCGAGCCCCGCATCGGCCACCCGGACAAGTACATCGACTATTCGGCGCTGAAGGTGGATCGCGGTGATCTGCTCGGGAATGCGATGCGCTCCGGCGACTTCGACTGGCAGCTCGAGCTGTCGCGGCTGGGCAAGCCGGTCGATCGGTCGCTGTGGGGAATGACGCCGCAGACCGTGAACGCCTACTACAACCCTCTGTTGAACCAGATCACCTTTCCGGCCGCGATCCTCCAGCCACCCTACTTCGACCCCAAGGCGGACCCGGCCGTGAACTACGGCTCTATCGGGGCAGTCATCGGCCATGAGATCGGCCATGGCTTCGACGATCAGGGCTCTCAGTTCGACGGCACGGGCAAGTACACCAACTGGTGGACTCCCGCGGCCAAGGCCGCCTTCACCGAGCGCACCGCTTCTCTGGGCAAGCAATACGACGGCTACGAACCGATTCCCGGCCTGAAGATCAAGGGGGCTTTGACCATGGGAGAGAACATCGGCGACCTTGGTGGTATCGAAATGGCGCACGCCGCCTATCAACGGTACCAGGCGAAACATGGCGCGGCTCCGGTCACTTCTGGCCTCACCGGCGACCAGCGCTTCTTCCTCGCCTATGCGCAGGCCTGGCGGTCCAAGCTGCGCGAAGGCGCGTTGCGACAGCGCCTGCTGACCGACCCCCACAGCCCGCCCTACTACCGCGTCAACGGCGTCGTCCGGAACGTCGACGCCTGGTATGCGGCGTTCGGCGTGAAGCCGGGCGACCCGCTCTATCTGGCGCCTGAGGCGCGCGTGCATATCTGGTAGTCGGTCGTAAGTGAAGCTTCACAGAATCCTCCTGACCCTCGGCCTTCTGGCCGCCCAGGCGGCGGGCGAGGCCGGCACGAATCCCTTCGAGTCGCAGTGGCGGCTGCTGAAGACGAGCCTGTCCAATCAGGATCTCTACCGTCTCGTGTGGGCGCTTCCCAAGGGGGGCGATCTGCACAATCATCACGAGTATTCGGTGCCCATGTCGTTCTGGCTCGCCGGCGCCGCGAAAGAGAACTACTACACCAGGGTCAGGCTTGGCCGATGCGTCGAGTCCGACCCGCTGCAGTGGCTGAATCTCCGCGAAGACTCCGTTCGGCGTCTTCCCCTGTGTCAGCAACATGACTTCGCCCCGGTCCGCTCCTTGAGCGAGTCGCAACGGCGAGCGTGGATTTTGGCCCTGACCCTGGACGGAAACGAGTCGCGCGAGGAATTCTTCGAACGCATCGTGCTCCGCCTCGGGGATCTCGAACGCGACCCGCAGCTGATTTCCGACGCGCTGGTTATAGCCCAACAGCAACTCCAGGCCCAGAATGCCGTCTATCTCGAACCTCAGGCGGACCCCAGGGGGTTCACCGGCCTCATGGAGGATCAGGGGGCCGAAGTCATCCGCCGGCGCCTGGCCCAGAGGGATTCCGTGAAGACGGGCGTCTCGGTGCGCATGCAGGTGTCATCGGTGCGGTTCCTCGACGATGCGGAGGCGGACGTGAGCGACGGATTCGCCTTTGTTCACCGTAACCGGGACCTTTGGGCTGGGGTAAATCTGGTCGGCCGTGAGGACAACCCGGCGGGACGCCCGGCCCGCTTTGTGAGGGTGCTCGGGGATCTCCGGCAGCGGTACCCGGACGTTCTTCTAAGCCTTCACGCGGGCGAAAGCAGCGAGCGCGACGCCAGTGTCGCCGAAACCCTTGCCCTGGGCGCGAGTCGCATCGGGCACGGTACCAACGCGTACCTCGATCCGCACGCGCTGGAGTTGCTCGCCCAAGGGCGCTATCTGATCGAAGTGAGTCTCATCAGCAATCAAGAGCTTGGATACGTGCCGGATCTGAGAAAGCATCCCTTTCCGAAATACCTCCGCCAAGGCATCCCGGTGTGCCTCAACACCGATGACCTCGGCATTCTGGATTCGAATCTGACCGACGAGTACTTCGCCGCCATCGCCCTGTTCGACCTCACTTGGGCGGAGGTTGTTCAGATAGGCCGATGGAGCCTGGAGTTTTCGTTCGCAGAGGAGGGGCTCAAGAAGGAGCTTCTGGCCCGCTACGACGCGAACGCGTCGAGGTTCGAGAAAGAGTATTCTGCCGGCGACTGGCGCGCCCGGCTGTCCAGCGTGAAGCCGCAGCCCTCGGGTTCCACGGCGCGCATGTTGAGGCTGCGGACGAAATAGAAGTCGCCGGCGCCATTGATAAAAGTTTCAGGTCATCCCGGGGCAGCTATTTCTTCGGGAAGTACTTGACCCCTTGAAGCGATGCGAAGTCTTCGTCCTGCGTCCACAGCGTGGCTCCGGCGCGCCGCGCGATGGCATAGATGAGGCTGTCGGCCATGGGCAGATCCAGTTGGGCCGCATCCAGTGCCGTGGCGATATCGACATCCACGATTCGTCCGCTTCGCAGAACCCCCGCCGCCTCCAGCGCCGCTGCCTCTCCACGCTCGCGCCTGACCTTCTTGACCACCTCGTAAAGGACCACCACCGGCACGATCAGCCGGTCGGCCGCCTCGATGGCCGGGGCGAACAGACGGGCACGGGGCGAGCCAGCGAAATACTCGAGCCAGCCCGACGAATCGACGACGTTCAGGGTGTTCACACCCGATCGCGATCGCGGGGAACTTCGGTGTCCATCCCTTTCAGGAAACCTCGCAGGTCGGAGGCTTTGCGTGCGGGAAGGAGTTCGATGCGGTCGCCATAACGAATGACCCTCATCTTCCCGCCGGCCTTCAGACCCAACTCTTCCCGAAGGCGGCGGGGAAGTACGACCTGGAACTTCGGAGAAATGGTAACGGTGTCCATATCGATCACTATAGCGTACTACACTTGATTGATCGATGCGCCGGGGGGCGCTCTTCGCCGGTCGTCCTATTTGAGAACGGCCGTCCAGTTCAGGACAACCGTGGCGGGGGGGATGGCGTCGCGGCCCAGGGTCTGCAGGACGAGGAAGCGCTGGCCGTCACGGGTAGGGCGGTAGAGGCCGCGTGAGTTGATCAGGGCGAAGCGCGCCTTGAACAGGGCCTGGGGCGTGCCCGAGTCGAAGGTCGCTCCGGTCTTCACCGGCACGGCCATGATGGTGAGGTCGCGGCCGCGGTAGTACAGCTCGCGGCCATCGCCCTTCCAGAACGGATCACCGCCGCCATTGGCGGAGACTTGCCACTTGCTGCGCGCCTCCGGGAACTCCTGCACATAGATCTCGCCGCGGCCCGACTCGTTCGACCGATAGGCCAGAAACTTTCCGTCCGGAGAGAGGGAACCCCCAAACTCCGCGAACTTCGTGCGGGCGAGCGGGATGGGCTTGGGGTCGGCGCCATTCATGGGGAGGGCCCACAGATCCCAGCCGGTGTCCTTGTTCTGGGAGTTGTAGATCAGCCAGGCGCCATCCTTCGACCAGTCGCTGACGATCTTGTTCTCCCCGCTCTTGAGGATCTCCACGGGCTCGCCGGTGCCGGCCGCATCCTTGGCGAAGAGGTCCCAGGTCTTGTTCTGTTTGGAGTAGGCGATGCGGCGGCCGTCGGGCGACCACACCGGGGCGAATTCGCGCTCTGGGTCGAACGTGAACCGAGACGTGATTCCGCGCGCGAGATCACGGATCCAGATATCGCTCTTGCCGCCGCCCTCGTTGAGGTCGAATGCCAGGCGGTTCCCGTCGGGCGACAACCACGTGTCGGTGTAGTCTTTCGGATCATCCAGAGCGGGCGTTTCCTTGCCGTTCCGATCCATCCAGATGAGGCGTCGCCCCTGGGTTTCTCCGGCCCGGAAGACGAGAACCCCGGTGGTCGAGAGCGAGAACGAAGCGCCACCCACGTTGTTGACGCCGAGGCCCTCTCCTATCGGAATGGGCTCGCCCGTGATCTCGCGCTTCCTCGGGTCAAAGGGCTGGGCGACCAGGGTCTGTTCGCGGACGTAGACGAGATAGCCGGGAGGCGCGTAGGTGACCTTGGAGGTCGTCTTGAAGAGCTCCTTCCGGTCGGTCGAGCCAAGCTCGCCGACCACGAGGGCCTGGTTGTCGCCGCCCGCGGGTCCCGACATGAAAAGGAAGTGGTGGCCGTCGGGAAGGAACTCGGGCCAGCCCACCGATGTGATCCCTTTCGCGGGATCGATCCCCACCTCGATCTTGGCGATACCGCCCGCGGCTTCCACCCGCCAGATCGGATCGGAGGCGGAGCCGTCGAACAGGATCACGCCGTCCGGGCTCCAGGTACCATCCGCGCCCCCGGGCGCATCGCAGATTGTCTGGGCGGGGCCGCCCGAGAGCGGGACCTTGCGTAGTTTCCCCTCCGCCACGAAAGCGACGAACTTGCTGTCGGGCGACCAGAACGGGCGGAGAGCGCCCTCCGTGCTTGGAAGGGGCCGCGCCTCGAGAGTGTCGATCGGCCGAACCCAGATCTGCCGCTTGCCGGTGCTGTCCGCGGCATCGAACGCGACGATCCGCCCATCCGGAGACACCGCGGGCGGGCCGGCAGCGGTGAGGCCGTCGGGGTTTGTGAAGGTGAAGCGCGCAACCGGAGGGGGAGTCGGGGCCCTTCGCGCCCAGGCGATCGCGAAACCAATGGCGATCAGGCCGGCGACCGCGCTGGTTGCCCATGCCGCGTTCTCGCGGTGTTTGCGTCTCGTCGACACTACGGCGGGCAGTCCGGCGCGCGATCCGCCTTCCGCGATCCACTGCAGCTCGGCCATTACGTCGCGAGCACTCTGCCAGCGATCGTCGGGATCCTTCTCCAGGCATTTGCTGATCACGTGATCGAGGGCGGGCGGGCTCATGGCCTGCACGGTCGAAATCGCGGGCGGATGCGAGGACACGATGGCCGCGATCAGGCTGGTGCGGTTCTTGCCCTCGAAAGCCTTGTTGCCGGTGGCCATCTCGTAGAGCAGCGCACCCAGAGCGAAGATGTCGGTGCGCGAGTCGGCGGGAGCGCCCTCGAGCTGTTCCGGGGACATGTACTGGAATGTCCCCATGATCGTGCCCTGCTCGGTGAGGGGCTTGTCGATGGTCTCGACGGTGTGGAGAGATGAGATGCCCTGAACGGCGCCACGTTCCCCGGCCTTGGCCAGACCGAAGTCGAGCAACTTCGCCCCCGACTTCGTGATCATCACGTTCCCCGGCTTCAGGTCGCGATGCACGATCCCGCGCTTGTGGGCGGCATCGAGGGCCGAGGCCACCTGCTTGCCCCAGAGCAGAACTTCGTCGAGGGAGAGGGGGGTGCGGGAGATCCGCTGCGAGAGCGACTCGCCCTCGATCAGCTCAAGCACGATGTAGTGCATCGTCTCGGCGCCCACCACCTGCTGCCCCACGTCGTACAGCGTGCAGATGTGGGGATGATTCAAGGCGGAGACGCTCTTGGCCTCACGCTCGAAACGCGCGCGGAATTGTTCGTCGCCCGCGAGTGCGGGCGGAAGGAGCTTGATCGCGACATCACGATCGAGGCGCGTGTCCCTGGCGCGATAGACTTCGCCCATGCCTCCCTTGCCAATGGCGGCGGTGATTTCGTACGGTCCGAGCTGCAATCCGGGGGCAAGGGGCATGAAGTGTGAGAGTCTACGCGGTTCGATGACTTCCACGACGGCGCTGTCTTTTCTGCCCACACATCGACGACATTGCGAGCCGGTCCACGGACTACATCCGTGACTGCTGGAAGAAACCCACCGTCATTGCGAAGGAGCCGAAGTTCCGGGATCGACTGAAGCAATCTCGCCCGGCTCGAGGGAGATCGCTTCGGTGGCCCGAGGCCAGGCTGCGCGCTCCACGTCAGAACGACGGGTCCCTGCTGAGGAACCCGTTCGAGAAAGGCCCATTTCAGCCCCTTTTCGTCATTGCGAGCCGTGGACGTCCGTCGGACGTGACTATTGGGAGAAACCCCACACCGTCATTGCGAAGGCCAGATCGGTCTGGTTGGCCTGAAGCAATCTCCCGAGAGATTGCTTCACT
>JANLSZ010000124.1:0-14893 GCA_031362685.1 Vicinamibacteria bacterium
GTTCGCGACGGGAGTGGTGGGCTCGGCGGTTGCGTCTTCGGGCGTGAGATTCAATGCGGGACTCCTTGAAAGAGGAACGGCCTAAGCGCCGTCCTCACACCCTGGGACGGCGCTTGCCTCCACGCGTGGAGTCCCGCCCCCTTACGCCCGAAGCGTAGCAACCGCCGTGACCGCCACTCAACGGTCGCGGCGTTTTGCGCGGGGGAAAGTCGTACACGTACTCGCTGTTGCGTTCTCGTGGCCCGAGGCCAGGCTTGCGCTTCCCCAAGGGGAAGCTCCGCGCTACTCGGCTGTGATGGGCCGAGGCCCAATGGGCCACTTTGTGGCGCCACAGCAAGCAAGGCTGTCAATATTGGCGTGGCCGCTCACATCACCGCAGCCTCTCCCGGCAGCCCCCGTCTCCCTCCGGCGGCCTGACCCGCGCCCGGCGGCGCCGCCCTGACTACCGGATGGTTCGCTCTTCGGTCTCCACTTTGAACCGCCGGTAGTTCGAGTAGGTCGAGGTTTGCCGAACCCGGAAGGTCACGAAGAGAAAGGCGCGGCCGGAAGCAAGCGTTTCGACCCTCGAGGGAAGCCAGACCCCGTCCCCGAGGGGCAGAAATTCCACGCTGAACTCGATCGAACCGAGCTTGACCCCGGTGGCGACACTGGCGCTCAGATGTTCGTCGCTCCGGGCCTGAAGGCGAACGACGCGCTTGTCGGTCTCGTCGATGACCACCCGCCCCGCCAGCATTTTCAATAGACGATCCCCAACGCCCACCACGTTCGACGGACGCGGCTGATCCTCGCGCGGTTGAAAATCCAGTTCAATGGCGCTGCGACCGTGGGGCTCGCTTCGGCCCACGGTCTTGAAATCGAAAGACTCGAAAAGGCTCGAGAGCCGCACCCCGATTTGCTCGGTCACCACCTTCCCCTCTCGGATATCACGGGCGCGCTCTTCCGCCTTTCGATCGACGGAAGCCTGCTCTTTGGGGGACAACGGCACGCCGTTTCTTGAGATCAGCCGCCTCACCTGGCGGGACTTGACGAAATAGACCTGATACTTGAGCGTGGTCTTTGAGGTCACGACCCCCTGGTTGTTCAGCTTTTCCCGGGCCTCTTCAACATCGTAGGTGAAGGCGTTGATGGCGTCGTCCTGCTGGCGCTGCTCGCTCAGAAGACTCCGAACGTAGGCATTCCCCTCCGGGAGCGGAGGATTCTCCTGCGAAGCACCGTTGGCGGAGAGGACCAGGCCCGAGATCGCTATCCCGGCGAGCCGGGTCGCCCTCAAGGTCGGCGACTCGAAACCCGCGTGGCGATGGCCTCTTCGACTTCGGAGGTCGATGCCGAACCCCCGAGATCGCGCGGGAGGTGCTTGCCTTCCTTCAATACCGCGGCCACGGCGTTGCGTACCCGGTGGCCGGCGGCCTGTTCCCCGATGTAGTCGAGCAACATGGCCCCCGAAAGAATCAGAGCGATGGGATTCGCGATGTTCTTCCCCGCGATGTCGGGAGCGCTTCCGTGAACCGCCTCGAAGGTCGCGCCCTTCTCGCCGATATTGGCGCCGGGGGCGAGACCGAGGCCGCCCACCAGGCCGGCGCACAGGTCGGAGACGATGTCCCCATAGAGATTTTCCAGCAGCAGCATGTCGAAACGCGTGGGGTCGAGCACCAGTTGCATGCAGCAGTTGTCCACGATGATGTCGTCGTACTTGATATCCGGATAGTTCGCCGCCACCTTGGCGCAGCAGTCGAGGAAAAGCCCGTCCGAGAGCTTCATGATGTTGGCCTTGTGCACGGCGGTGATCCGCTTGCGCCCGTTGTCCCGCGCGTAGTTGAAAGCGAACCTGGCGATCCGGGTCGAAGCCTTCTCGGTGATGACCTTGATCGACTCGACCACGCCGGGAACCACGATGTGCTCGAGGCCCGAGTAGAGGTCCTCGGTGTTCTCCCGAACGATGACCAGATCGACGTGGTCGTACCGGCTCTTGACTCCCGGCAGCGACTTGATCGGACGCAGGTTCGCGTACAGATCGAGGGCCTTGCGAAGGGCCACGTTGATGGAGGCATGACCGCCTCCGATCGGGGTGGTGGTTGGGCCTTTCAAGGCCAGGCCGTTCTTCCGAATGGAGTCGAGGGTCTTCTGAGGGAGCGGCGTGCCTTCGAGGGCTATGGCCATGGCTCCGGCCATCTGAGACTCCCACTTGATGACGACCCCCGTCGCTTCAAGGACGCGGACGGTGGCCGCCACCACTTCCGGGCCGATGCCGTCGCCCGCAATCAAGGTCCCTGTTCGCGTTCCGCTCATGACACTCCTCCCACGTGGTTCTTCTTCAGGATTTCCAACACCGCTTCCGGCGTTTCCGCCAGTTGCAGAATCCTGGCTTCACTCGCTCCCACTTTCCCGCGCGCGACCAGGGAGTTCTGAATCCAGTCGAGCAGACCCTGCCAGTGCGCGCGGTCTCCGGCGAGGACGATTGGAAAAGGCTCGATCTTCCGGGTCTGCACCAGGGTGACGGCCTCAAAGAGTTCGTCGAGCGTCCCGAATCCTCCCGGCATTACCACAAAGGCCCGACTGTGTTTGACGAACATCACCTTGCGGATAAAGAAGTACTTGAAGGACACGGTATGGGTGAGATACGGATTGGGCTTCCCTTCGCGGGGCAGCTCGATGCATAGGCCCACCGAGTGGCCGTCGGCCTCCCGCGCGCCTCGGTTGGCCGCTTCCATGTCGCCGGGGCCACCGCCGGTGATGACGTCATAACCGGCCTTGGCCAGGGCAAAACCCATGGCCCGCGCCTCTTCGTAGTCCTCGCTTCCCGGCATGGACCGGGCCGACCCAAACACGGCCACGCCATGGTCGATGCCCTGGAGTTCGTCGATCCCCTCCACGAATTCCGACATGATCTTGAAGATCCGCCAGGCGTCCTTGCCCGAGAAGTCGATCCCGGAAAACCCAATCCCTTCGGCCATGATGACTCCATTATCCATCGCCCACCCCGGAACCTTTCCTCTGGCCGCGGCGTTAGCACTACCAAGAACCCAGAGTTTCAGGAGAAAAGTCCCATGTTTCAACGATTTGCACTCACCCTCACCCTGGCTTTCGCCTCCTTTGGCTGTCTGGTGAATATCACCCACGTCTCGAACCCTGATCGATATTTCGAAGAAGCCATGCGCAGCGCCCGGGCGGTGGCCGGCCAGAACGGTCCGGCCCGGGAGCTTCGCGTCCTGGTCTACGACGCGGATGAGCACAAGCTCATAAGGGTGGAGCTTCCTCTCGGCCTGGTCACCCGGTTGGCCCGGGATTCCGACTTCGACTGGGACCTCGACGACCACGATGTCTGTCCTTCCTCCCACCACGGCTGCTCCGAGGCCCGCCGCCGGCTGAAGAGGTTCAGTGGAAAAGATCTCGAGAAACTTCCGCTCGGACCGCTGGTCGAGGTGACGGAGGACGATGGCGAACGTGTCTTTGTCTATTTGCGCTGAGGTCGCGGAAGATCGCTCACTGTGGAGGGGTGGAATGACCTCACCGATACCGACCTGCTCGCCCGGCTTTCGGCGGGAGATGAGGAAGCCTTGTCTCCGCTCATGGCCCGCCACGAGCGCCGGCTGTACGGGATCTCCTACGGCTATTTGCGAAATTCCGAAGACGCACTGGAAGTCGTTCAGGACGCGTTCGTCAAACTGTTTCAGCAATCGCAGCGCATCGACTCTCGCGCCGAAGTGGGGGCCTGGCTTACCCGGGTGGCCATCAATGCGGCCATCGACCGGTATCGGCAGAAGAAGCGCCGGGGCGCCCATGAAGTCGGCGCCCTTCCCGAAGATCTTCAGCATGTGCCGGCCCGCCGAGAGCGCGGGCCGATCGACAATCTCCATACCGAGGACTCCCGGCGGGACCTCGAACGTGGATTACAGGCCCTCAATGAAAGGCAGCGAGCGGTGGTGACCCTGCGACACTTCTCCGACCTTTCCCTCGACGAGATCGCATCGACTCTCGGCGTCCGCCTGGGTACGGTGAAAAGTTCGCTGAACCGGGCGCTGGCCCGAATGAAGACGGTCATGAGTGAGGCGCAAGCATGACCCTCCTTCATTTCCGGTATCGCCAACGCCTCGGCCTTCTTGCCTCCGGAGCCCTGGAGCCGCAGGAAGCGGATTGGGTGACGAAGCACACGACGAATTGCGCCGCTTGTCAGACGGAGTTTGGGGAACTATCCCGGCTCGCCTCGAGCCTCGCGGCCGATGCCGCTCTCGATCGTCCTTTGCCGATCTCCTCGGACGCGCTCCGAACCCGGGTTCTGGCCCGGATCCGGGCCGCGCCGCCGCACCCCGGTTTCAAGCAGGCCTGGAGTCTGACCCCGGTCATGAGCGCACTTGGCCTGGTAGGAATCGGCCTGGCCGCAGGATTTCTCGCCACCCGTGTCCTGGCTCCCCCAAGGGAGGGCTTTGTGGTTTCAACTTCGCTTGAAGGGCTGGGCGAAACCTCTCTCAACGACATCGCGTTCTACGAGAGGCTGGAGAAGACGCACGTGCGCGCGAATGCCGTCCGGTATCTGGCCGAAGCCCAGGACGTCCTGATCCAGGTCACCGCCGCGGCGGATTGTCCGGACTCGCCGCGGGACAGCGTGGATGTCCAGCGGGAGGCGCAGACCAGTCGTTCTCTGCTCAAACGCCGGGCCGCTCTGGTTTCGGACTCTGGAGGGACGCTCGTCGCTGCTCAGGGTGTGATGGAGGAAGTTGAAGGTGTACTCCAGCAGGTGGCCGAACTTCCCCACTGCACCAGACGCACCGATGTGGATGCGATCGCACGGAAGGTCGACCGAAGACACCTGCTCATGAAGATCGATCTGGTTTCGCAGGAGCTTGCCGCGCCATGAACATCCTTGCCAGAACCCTGGTGGCTCTCTCCGCATTCGCAGGGGTCATTCCCATGGCCACCGAAACCGACCTCACCGAGGCCAAGGCACTCTTCTTCGACCGCAAGTATGAGGAGTCGCGCACCAAGTGGGCGGAGATCGCGTCTTCGAAAGGGCCGTCGAGCGAAGCCGCGACCTACTGGATCGCCCGGTGCAGTGAATCACTGGGCGAGGGCGAACGGGCCTTTCGTGAATATGGAGCCTTTCTCGATCTGCCCCCGGCGGATGCGCGCCTCGCCGAAGAGGCCGAGATCTCCCGCATCGGCCTCGCCACCAAATTGACCCGAGCCGGAAAGCCCGGCTTCCTCACCGCCGTGCTTCGTTCCCTCGGTGACGACCGGCCCGCGGTGCGCTACTTCGGGGCGTTGCAGGTCGCTTCCTTGAAGGATCCGGCGGACGCGCGCAAGGCGGTGGCCGTGCTCCGCGAGATCGTGAAGTCGTCGAAGGATGCCGACATCGTGGAACGGGCGAAGCTTCAGCTCTTCCGGCTTGAACCGAAGAGCCTGGGCGAGGTTCCCCCAACCGGAGGGGCGCGTCCGACTCCCTCGCCTCCGCGTTCTCCAAAGGGTGTGTCGTCGGATCGGGAGTCCGAAGGTCCGGCCCGCCTTCTGAGAATCAAGATCACCAAGGGCGGCAAGCAGACGGTATCGGTAACCGTGCCCTTTTCGCTCGCGGAGTTCGTGTTTTCATCCCTGCCGGAGGCCACCAAACACGGCCTGCAGCTGAAGGGCTACGACGCCGAGGGTTTCTGGAAGCGTCTGCGCTCGCTCAATATCCGGGAGATTGTCTCGATTGTGGGCGAGGATGGGGAGACCATCGAGATCTGGGTGGAATAGGCCCAGCTCCCAGGCCCCGCGGAAGGTAAGATCGGGGCCTGCTTATGCATCCTGATCTTGAGACGCTTGTGGATCTCCACCACGCCGACGTGGAGTTGAGACGTTTCGACAGCGAACTCGTCGCCCTGCCCCAGAAGAAGGCGGCCATCGAAGCCCAGATCGTGGCCGACCGGGCCGCCCTGGACGCCGCCAAGGCCGCACTCGAGGGTCAATCCAAAGACCGAAAACACCTCGAGCTCGAGGTCCAGGACTTCGAGGCCAAACGCTCGAAGTACAAAGGCCAGCTCGGCGAGGTGAAGACCAACAAGGAATACACCGCCCTTCTTCACGAGATCGAGAACGTCGAACGTGAGATTCGTTCCCGCGAAGACCTCATCCTCGAGGCCATGGAAAGAGTCGAAGGGGGTCAGGCCGCGGTCAAGACTGAGGAGGCCTCGTTCAAGTCGGTGGAGGCCACCCGGCGCGATGAGATGCGCTCGCTCGACGCCAGAATCCAGGAGTGCCAGAAGGCCAGGACCGAAGTGGCCGGGAACCGGGAGAAGAAGATCGTCGCTCTCAAGCCCGAACTCCTCGCCGAGTATTCGCGGATCCTGCAAAGGCGGGGGACCGCTCTCTCGGAAGCGAAGGACGGGGCCTGCACGATGTGCCACGTGAAACTTCGGGCTCAGGTCTATGTCGACGTCAAGCGGAACGACACCATCATCATCTGCTCGTCGTGTTCGCGAATCATGTACTTCAACGCTCCGCCACCCCAAGGAGCCATTGAAGCGCCCCTCCCGGGCTGAGCCGCACTTGAGTTCCGCGACCCCGCCCGAACTCGTGATTCACATCGATGGCGGTTCGAGGGGTAACCCCGGACCGTCGGGCTTCGGAGTCCACGCGGTGGATGGCCAGGGCGAGGTGGTGGCCGAGCATTTCGGCTTCATTGGCACCGCGACCAACAACGTCGCCGAATACCAGGCCCTTGTCCACGCTTTCAAACTGGCCTCCGCGCGGGGGGCCAGGCGTATCGAGATCCGATCGGACTCGGAGCTGGTGGTGAAGCAGATGAACGGGGTCTACAAGGTCAAGCACCCGGACATGCTCACCCTGTGGCGCCAGGCTTCGACCCAGCGGCGCGCCTTTGAAACCGCGGAAATCAAGCATGTCCGGCGTGAACAGAACAAAGAGGCCGATGCTCTCGCGAATCGCGCCATGGACCTGCAAGACTCCCACTTGTCTGGCTAGGATCTTCAAGCAGCATGACGAAACTGAAGAGCTATCTGTGCGGCAGGTGGCAGGAGGGGGAAGGCGAAGGCGAAGCACTCCTGAATCCTGCGACCGAGGAGGTTCTCGCCTACGCCTCCTCCGACGGCCTCCTACGCGCGCTGGCTCTCGAGTTTGCCCGGACCGAAGGCGGCCCCGCTCTGCGCTCTCTGACCTTCAAGCAACGGGGCGACCTGGTTCAAAAAACCGCGGCTCTTCTCCAAAAGCACCGTGACGAACTGATCGCCTTGTCGATGGCCAATGGCGGGAACACACGATCGGATGCGAAGTTCGACATCGACGGCGCCATCGCGACGCTTCAGGCTTTCGCTGAATTGGGTGCGGCGCTGGGCGACCAGCGCATCCTGGTCGATGGAGACGCAGTGCAGCTCGGACGATCGCCACGGCTGGTGGGACAGCACGTTCTGACCACTCGTCACGGGGTCGCCGTCCACGTCAACGCTTTCAACTTCCCGGCCTGGGGCCTGGCGGAAAAGGCCGCGGTCGCTCTTCTCGCCGGAATGCCGGTGCTGACCAAGCCCGCGACGAGCTCGGCCCTGGTGGCTCATCGTCTCTTCGAACTTCTGGTGGAGGCGCGGATCTGGCCGAAGGGCTCGATCTCTCTCCTGATGGGCCGTGCGGGCGATCTAGTCGAACACCTTGAAGGGCAGGATTGCCTGGCCTTCACCGGAGGCGCTTCCACCGCGGCGCTGTTGCGCAACACCTCCGGAGTGGTCATGCGGGGCGCCCGCATCAATGTCGAAGCCGATTCGTTAAACGCCGCGGTTCTCGGTCCAGACGTCACGCCGGACTCCGAGACCTACGACTTCTTCTCGAAGGATGTCCTGCGCGACATGACCCAGAAGGCCGGCCAGAAGTGCACGGCCATACGCCGCGTTCTGGTCCCCGAGGCCTTGAGCGAACGCTTCCGCGACGATCTGGCCGATCGGCTGGCCGCGGTCGTGGTCGGCAATCCAGCAACCGAAGGCGTCCGCATGGGGCCGCTCGCCACCGCCGCTCAGAAGACCGCGGTCCTTGAAGGCCTCTCCCTTCTGGCTCGCGACGGGCGTCTGGTTCACTCCCGCCCAGGCCTCCAGCCGGAGGGCGTGCCGGAGGGCAAAGGCTTCTTCGTTTCGCCCACGCTTCTCGAAGTCGAACCCGGAGCCGAGGCTCCAAGCGTCCACTCTCATGAGGTCTTTGGGCCGGTAGTCACCATCGTTCCTTATGACGGTTCGGCGAGACAGGCGGTGGAGCTCATTTCTCGCGGCGCCGGCGGTTTGGTCTCATCGATCTATTCCGAAGACGCCCCGTTTGTCTCCGAAGCGGCTCTTGGACTGGCGCCCTTCCACGGACGACTTTTCCTGGGCAGTGCGAAGATCGCTGAGCTCTCGCCGGGCCCCGGCACCGTCTTGCCCAATCTCGTTCATGGCGGTCCGGGACGCGCCGGCAATGGTGAGGAGCTCGGCGGCGCGCGAGGCCTGGCCTTCTACATGCAGCGAACCGCCATCGAGGGGTCGAGGCCGATGGTTGACCGCATTATCAAGAACGGAGGAGCTTCATGACGGATTTCCTGGTGAAGGATCTCGAGGGCAAGGACACTTCGCTTTCCGACATTGCGAAAAACAAGCCCACCCTCTTCATCTTTGTTCGTCACTTTGGTTGAATCTTCTGCCGCGAGCAGGCGGTGCAGGTGCATCGCGAACGGGAGGCCTTCAAGAAACTCGGCGCGCAGGCAGTGGTGATCGGTCATTCGAGCCTTCGCTACGCAAGGGCCTTTGTGGACGAGACTCGTATCGAGCTCCCGGTCTTTGTGGATGAGAAGCGGGAGGTCTACAAGGCTTTTCACTTCAAGCGGCCCCTTCTCTCTTTCCTCACTCCCAAAGTGTTCAAGCGGGCGGCCGAGGCTCGGAAAGAAGGCTTCACCCAACCCGGCGTGCACGGGGATGCCTTTCAGCTCGGAGGCGTCGTCCTCCTGATGCCGGACGGGTCGATGCCCTATACCTATGCGAGCCAGTTCGCGGGAGACCACCCCAAACTCGAGGATCTCAAGACCGCGGTTCGAACTGCCCTGGGCGCGTAGTCGATCGCTCGATCGGCCCCCTGGTTCGGGGCCGTTTCTTCAAACGAGTTGGTCCATCTGCTCCCGGTCGGTGGCCCGTCGGTTGCGAACAATTTCGCCGGTGGCTTTGGTGGTGTACCGGTCCACGTCGGCTTCGTGAGTCAGCACCGTGACCGGCTTTCTCTTTCCCCGCAGAGTCAGGATTCCAACCGACTTGAGTCCCAGTGATTCGGGGTTTCGATCGCCGATAAGACCGCTGTCCAGAAGCGCCGAGCCGGGCATGGCCCGATGCTCGAGTCGCGAGGCGGTGTTGACGGTATCGCCCAGCAAGGTCCGATCCTGCTGGTAGAACGGTCCCACCGAAGTCACGATGGTGGGGCCCCAGGCCACCCCGATGCGCAGCTCGATCGGGTCCACGTCATGCTCCTGAAGCTGCATGGCGATCTTGTCTCGGGCCTCCAGGATGTCCGAGGCCGCCGCGACGGCGCTGAGACCGTCGGGGAAGAAGCCCATGATCCCATCGCCAATGTACTTGACGATCTCCCCGCCATGCTGGTAGCAGATGGACGCCACCACGGTGAAGTAGGAATTGAGCATGGCCACGATCTGCGCGGGTTTCAGTATCTCCGACGCGTTGGTGAAGCCACAGATGTCGATGAACATGACCGCCCGGTCCACCACTTCTTCGATCCCCTCCGGCCCGCCCGCAACCCCCTTGTCGATCTTGTCCCAGGTGGAGGGCGGGATATAGCGCCTCAAAACCGCCTGCATGCGAACGTTCTCTTCGTGGATCGCCTCCAGGGCGGCGTAGGAAGTTTGAACCTCCGCGCTCTTTCTGGCCAATTCCCGCTCGTAGTCAAGCCGTCTGATCAGAAGGCCCATCTGGTCGCACAGGGTGAGGAAAGCTGCCTCATCGGCCTCTTCGATCGACTCGCGCACGTCATCTTCGACCACGAAGTAGCCTCGGAAGTCCGGGCCCGAGAAGACGGGCATGGCGCAGGAAAATCGGGGGGCGTGTCCGAGAATGAAGCTCTGCCTCGGAAGATGAAGCGCCTCGCCGGGTTTGGCGCTCGCCATCTGCAGTTCGAGAACGTCGCGCATGAGGTCGGGAGCCTTGGCGCCCTGGAACGACGGACAGGCGGCTTCGATGGACCAGAGCCCGTCGCCGTGTCTCTCCAGAAATGCGGAGAACGCGTAGCCCGCGCGGGTGACCACCGCCGCCGTCATCACCGACCGCGCCCCTCCGAGGTCGGCCCGCTCCAAAGCAAGATGGACGACATCGCGCACCATTTCGAGTCTCGACCGGAGACGGGCTTCGGTGTCGAAGGAATCGCGGTTTTCCAGAACGGTGGCGACGTATCCGGAGAGGAGCGAGAGCAGGCGCAGGCTGTCCTCCGATGGTCGTTGGCCGTCGTCGGGGTCTTCGAAAAGAATGTAGCCCCAGAGCCGATGCGGTGAGCGAATCTCCACCAGGCCGTAATCCCCGATCCCGGGCGCGCGCTTCCGGGCGCGCGCCTCCGAGTAGGGCGGCCGCGGCATCGCCTCTTGCGAAGCGATGGGCCCCGGCACATAGGAAGCGAGGTCGAGCTTGAAGCCTCTCTCGAAAGCTTTCAGCAGCTCCGCGCTCGGCACGCGATCCGGGAGGTTCTGGGTTCCGTGGAGCGCGGCGCGGAAAGAGAACGGGGAGTCCGCCTCCATGATGTAGATGGCCGACCGCCGAAACGGCGTGACTTCCGACACCGCTCCCACGAACCGGCCCAGGAGCTCCTTTGAATCCCCGCCCACCTTCAGGTTCCTCGAGACCTCCAAAAGCGCCACCGCACGCCGCCGCATCCGACGGCGCTCCCGCCCGAGTCGTAAGAGGCGCAGGGTGACGGCATCGAGCTTGGCGAAGTCGATGGGCTTGGGCAGCACATCGTCGATAGCTTCGCGGACGAAGCCGGTCAGAGCCTCGATATCGAAGGCCCCCGACACCACCAGGATCGGGACATCGAGGTCGGTTTCGCGAACCCCCTGAACGAATTCGTGGCCGTTGCCGTCCTTGAGAAGGTAGTCCACCAGAACCAGGTCAAAGGACCCCTTCGCGTACGCGGCCAGTCCGTCGGCGATACCGGTCGCGGACACCGCCTCCCATCCGGCGCCGCCGTAGTGGCGCTCGAGCAGTTTCCGAAAGGTCGGGTCGTCGTCGACGATGAGAACGCGCGGCTTCGTTGGAGTAGACACCGGAGAACGGATCTTAGACCGCCCGGTAGAATCCCCACGTGGACTTCGACATCGACCCGCGCATTACCGAAGCTCCCAAAGTCGAGCTGCACCAGCACACCGACGGCTCGATTCCGGTGGAAGTCACCTGGAATCTGATGCGCCACCACGGTCTCAACCCCGTGGACACCATCGAGGAGATGCGGCGGCGTCTCGAGATCCAGGAGCATGAAGAGGGGACGCTCATGTCCTATCTCGACAAGATGCACTATCCGCTCTGGATCACCCAGTTCTACGAGAACATCGCCGCCGTCACCGAGTCGATTGTGGATGAGGCCGCCGAATCAGGGGTGCGCACCCTGGAGCTCCGCTACTCGCCCATCATCCACACCTTCGCCGGACTCACCCCACGGCAGTCGATCCGCGCCGTGCTGTCCGGAATGAACCATGCCAATAAGCGGCATGGGATGAAGCTGGGGCTGATCGTCATTGCCATGCGGCAGCACGGCCCCCACATCGCCAAGATCCTGGCCCGCTCCGCGATCTCGGAAGCCCAGCATCTTCATGCCCGCACGGGCGTAGTCGGTTTCGACATCGCGGGCCCGGAAACGGGAAATCCTCCCCATCTCTTCGCAAGTTCCTACGAAATCGCGCGGCTGGGTCGGCTTGGTTTGACCGCTCACGCGGGCGAAGACGGTCCACCGCGCTATATCTGGGAGGCCATCGACGGTCTGGGATGCCAGCGGATCGGCCACGCTTGCTCGGCCGTGCAGGACTCCGCTCTTCTGAAGCGTCTGGCCAGGGATCGAATCCTGGTCGAGTGCTGCATATCGTCGAACCAGCACACCGGCGCGGTCAAGAAGGGGGTGCCCCATCCCATTCGGGTCCTTCTGGAGCACGGGGTCCCGGTATCGATTTGCTGCGACAACTCCACGGTCTCGCGAACTAATCAGAACATCGAGTGCGCGAAGGCGGCCCAGGAGATCGGCGTCGACGCGCTTCTGCAGATTCTCAAGGACTCCGATCAGCACACCTTCATCAAGCCCGAAACGGCACTGGTCGAACCGGGTATCGACTGATCGCAAACCCCGCGCCGAACGAGCGAGGCCGCCCCGAGAAAGTCAGGCCTCCCCGCGATCCTGGTCTTCCAGTTCACGGAGCGTCTGCTTCAGACGCCGGAGTGCAACCGCGAGCAAGGCGCAATTCACGAGCGCTAGAACCAGAGTGAGGTCGAAACCCGCCGCCATTCGAAGCCGGGCCGCGGAATCGGCAAGAGGCAAGATGCTTTTCCAGCGCGTCCCATAAAAGCGGCCGAGGCCGTGCAGGCAGACGCTTCCGAGCAGGGTGGAGGTGGCCGCGGTCGCCGTGAAACTACGCAGGAACGGGGTTCCGAGACCGGTGGCGACCAGCAGCAGGAAGAGCGGATGGTTGTGATTGTCGTGGACGCCTATGGTCAGGACTCCCCAGATGAAGAGCAGAAGAGCGCCGACATAAACAACCGATCGAGGCTGGGTGATGCGCCGCGCCTGGAACAAGACCCACCCGGCGACCAGACCGGCCGCGACAAAGCCGATGAACCCAAGGGGCAGCGCGAAATCGTCGAGGCGCACATAGTCGACCGGGTCGTGCCACTCCGCATGGCCTCGAGAAACCGAAGACGCATGACCGAGGAGCCACCAGGGATTCGCGTATCCGCCGGAGATCCGGTCCTGGGAGAACAATCGCCCGATGTGGACGATGGCGGTGTCGAGGGTGCCCGCGAAAGCGAAGGGAAGAAAGACGACCCCGGTGACGAGGACGCCACCGGCCATGACGCGCGCCCAACCTGCTCTGGGCGAGGCCAGGAACATCACCGGAAGCGCTACCGCGACGGTGGGTTTGATCAGACACGTGACCGCAAAGACCGCTCCTCCGGCGAAAGGTGCGGCGCCGGTGACCAGGAGACTGACGAGGAGAAATGGCGGAACGAAGCCATCGAAATTGCCCAGGACGGCAGACGAGACCCAGGTGATCGGAAAGATCCAATAGACCGCGGCCAGCGACCAGGCGAGGCGCACAGATCCGCGAAACGCCCAGAGGAGCACGAATGAGGCCAGAAGATCGCCGAGCACGGCCGGAAACTTCACCGCCAGGTTCTCCGCCTCGGCGCCCCGGTACGGGCGCGGTTTCGAGGTGAAGAAGCTCCACGATTGGCCCCAGGCGGCCAGAGCCAGCGGCGGATAGTCGATCACGAAGTCTCTACCCCGAAACGACACCTCGAACCGTGGCTTTCGGCCCGTGAGCTGGGAGAGAAACTCCCCGCGCGGAACGGATCCCGGTCCACCGTAGGCCTGAGTGATGCCCACGCTGACCGTCTCGCTCGCCCAGGCTTTTCGGTAGTCAGTGTCCCAGGAGCCGTGGGAGGGGATGAAGTAGAGACGAAGGAAAACTCCGGCCCCGAGGGCAGCCGCAACCCACATCAAGGTGGGCAGGCTCAATCTCTTTTTCATTTCCATGGCATTCAGGGAGGTTCGTGAAGATCGTTGCCGCGAGGTTAGAGGCTGCCACCCATGCGCGTTTGGGCCCCGGAGCGCGGCTACGGCTGAGCTTTGATGGCCGCGAGGAGACTGAGCGCCTTCTCGTTCCTGGGTTCGATCTTCAGGAGGGCCATCGTCTCGACTTTCGCTTCGTCGAAGCGACCCATGTTCGCAAGGGTCACGGCCAGATTGAGGCGTACTCGGACTCTTGAATCGTCTGCCGCCAAAGCCTCTCGGAAAGCGGCAACCGCACCCGCGCCGTTACCCGAAAGCGACAAAGCCTCGCCATAGCGTCCAAGCAAAGACGCCGTTCTCGGCTGGCCCGTCTTCATGGCGCCTTCAAAGAAGCGGGTGGCGGAGAACGCATCGCCGGCAACAAGAAAATACTCCGCTATGGCCAGACGCTCCTCCTTGATCAGGGACCCTTCAACCTTGGACAGGAGGGCGGTGGCGGGACCGATCTTGCCTTCGTGCAGAAAGGCACGGCCCACGCGGAGACGCAGCGCGGAGACGTTACGGGATCGGGTTTGGGCGCTGACCATCAACGCTCGCGCCTCTTCGTCCTGGCCCGCGACGATCAAGGACTCAATGTGCGCGATCTCTCCTTCGGTCGTTTCGCGATGAAGGAGGTAATAGTTGTAAGCGGCCCAAAGAACGCCGGCCAGAGCCAGGAGGCCGATCGCAACCGTGAGAAATCGACGCCTCCTGCCGGGTGTCTCGCCGACGGACAGTTTGGAACCGTCTTCCGATGCCTTCGTGATACGCTCCTCGCTCTTCAAGTTGCCCATACTAAGCGGTCCTCAGAGGCCGCGTCGACTCATCGCGGAGAGATGCCGGAGTGGCTGAACGGGCCAGGTTGCTAACCTGTTGTGCGGGGTTTCCTGCACCGGGGGTTCGAATCCCCCTCTCTCCGCCAGCTTCTTTCGAGAAGCTGCTGTATTAAAGGGTTTGCGAGTGTTGGTTCTGACATAGTCCCCCTTTCCTGACCGGCGGGCTTTGACCCCGACCCGCGGTTGGCCCATAATTCCGCTTCGTCTCACTTTCCTTGAATCCTCTGAAACTCGAAGGGAGTTCGCTCATGAAACTGTTCAAAGTACTGTCGGTCGCTTCGCTCGCCGCCTTTGCCTCCGGGGCGGCACTCGCT
>JANLSZ010000126.1:0-3565 GCA_031362685.1 Vicinamibacteria bacterium
GTTCGCGACGGGAGTGGTGGGCTCGGCGGTTGCGTCTTCGGGCGTGAGATTCAATGCGGGACTCCTTGAAAGAGGAACGGCCTAAGCGCCGTCCTCACACCCTGGGACGGCGCTTGCCTCCACGCGTGGAGTCCCGCCCCCCTCACGTCCGAAGCGTAGCAACCGCCGTGACCGCCACTCATCGGCCGCGGGAGTTGCGAGTGCGCGGACGAGAGATTGCTTCGCGGAAGCCAACCGATGGCCGACTCGCAATGACGGTAGCGGTTTCATCGGCGGTCGCGTCGGGGCTTTCGAGACCACCGCCGGCTGTCGTACTCGTACTCGCCGTTGCGTGCTCGTACTCGTCCCTGATGGTGAGGAATCGCGAAGCTGGAGATTAGGGCTCCTTCCCGCTGTACGGGCGGGACGAGTCGAACGAACGGTGCTCAGGCCTCCGTGGCTTTTTCGATCTTCTTCAAGAGACGAACCACCGTTCCGCCCTCTTTGGGGAAGGTGTATTCAACCTCGGACATGAAGGCGCGCATGAAGAAGAGACCGCGACCGGCGGCATTGAGAAGGTTCTCCGGGGCGGTGGCGTCCGGTATCGCGTCCGGGTCGAACCCTTCGCCCTGGTCCTGAATCCACACTTCGACGGCGCCTTCGGAGAGTCCGAAACTGACCATGACGCGCTTTTCGGGATCGAGCTTGTTCCCGTGCTTGAGCGCGTTCACCACGCACTCGCGAACCGATACCGACAAGTCGTGCACGCCATCCTCATCAAGCCCGCCGAGCGGGGCGAAACGATCGATGAAAGCCTGGATGGATTCGAGGATGTCCATCCGGCTTTCGAAATCGATACGGACGGTATTGGGGCGGGCCGCCATGGCTACGACGAGGATATGCCACACCGGGCGGATATTGCGATCCGGGCGGCGGAGAAAACCGACGGGTATTCAAACTCATGGAGGTCGGGCAATCGAAGCTAATCTCCGACTTCATGAAAATCAGAGCGGCGAGGTCGTTCCGTGGAACCTTCCAGATGCCGGGGGACAAATCCATCACTCACCGCGCGTTCCTGTTCGGAGCGCTGGCCCAGGGCCTCACAACCATCGAAGGGGCGTCCGCGGGCGACGACTGCACATCGACCAGAAGGTGTCTCACTTCGCTGGGCGTCCGATTTGAATCCGACCCGGGCCGCACCCTCATCAGGGTTCACGGGACAGACTCGTTTACACCGCCTCCGGCACCGCTTGACTGCGGAAACTCCGGAACCACCCTCCGGCTGTTGATGGGCGTCCTGGCCGGAGCGTCCGTCGTGGCCGAACTCGCGGGAGACAACTCGCTGAACCGAAGGCCCATGGAACGCGTGGCCAGACCTCTCCGCCTGATGGGCGCCCTCATCGAGACCACAAACGGTTGCCCTCCGGTGCGGGTGGCCGGCTCGAAGCTGCGAGGCGCTTCCTTGACCCCCGAGGCCGCGAGCGCGCAGATCAAAAGCGCGATTTTGCTGGCCGCCCTCCGCGCGGAAGGGACCACCACTATTCACGAATCGGTCGCGACCCGCGACCACACGGAAAGGATGATCCGGTGGTTCCGAGGAGTGATCCGGCACAACGGCGCCGAGATCGAGCTTGATGGGCCTCAGAGACTCTCGGCCGCCCACGTCATCATTCCCGGAGACCCGTCGAGCGCTGCGCCCTTCATCGTCGCCGCCCTTGTGCTCCCCGACTCCGAGGTCACCATCGAGGGCGTACTCCTGAATCCTCACCGGGTCCGGTACCTGGACGTGCTCCGTGACATGGGCGCCAACATCGAGACGGAGATCACTTCAACTGCGGGTTCCGAGCCCTCGGGCCGGATCGTGGCTCGTTCATCACCGTTGCATGGGATAAGCGTGTCGCCGAGAGACGTGCCGGCGATCGTCGATGAACTCCCGATTCTCGCCGTGGCCGGTGCTTTTTCCCGCGGACGTTTTGACGTGCGTGGCGCGGGAGAGTTGCGGGTGAAGGAATCCGACCGCATTGCCGCCATGGTCGAAGGACTCCAGAGTATGGGCGCTCGAATCGAAGAGCTTGAGGACGGGTTCTCGGTTCAAGGAGGAGGAGCCCTGCACGGCGCTTCGGTGCGGAGCCACGGCGACCATCGGATCGCCATGGCCCTTTCCATAGCCGCGCTGGGCGCGCGGGGCGACACGGAAGTGGCGGGGGCCGAAGTTGTTTCTATCTCCCTGCCGACATTCTTCAGCGAACTTCAGCGGGGGGCCGGGATTTGAGCTGGCCCCCGCGGATCGCCCTTGTCGGGTTCATGGGTTCGGGCAAATCGACGGTGGGACGGATCCTCGCCGAGCGCGCGGGCTACCTCTTTGTCGACAGCGACGAGGAGATCGAATCGCGGGCGCGGGCCAAAGTGAGCGAGATCTTCCAACTCCGGGGCGAAGCGTGGTTTCGGGAAATGGAGCAGCGGGCTATCCGAGACCTCCTGCAGGAAGAAGGGCGCGTGATCGCCACCGGAGGCGGCGCCTTCGCCCAGCCCGCCTGCGCCAAAGACCTCCTGGAACGCTCCTTCACCGTTCATCTGAGTTGCGACTTCGAAGTGGCCTTCCGACGCGTGGCTGGTCTGGGCGGCCGGCCGCTGGTCGCGAAGGGCGAAACGGCGGCCCGCGCACTTTTCGCGGAGCGAAAAGACAAGTACTCTCGCGCCCACGTAACCGTCGACAGCACCCATCGCTCGCCCGATGACGTGGCCGACGACGTTCTTCGCCTCCTGCCGCAAGACCGGTGACCTTCATCCATGCGCTATCTGATCCTCTCGGACATTCACTCGAACTACGAGGCCTTTGCCGCGGTCATGAATTCGACCCGGCGAAAGCGCTGGGACAAAGCGGTCTGCCTCGGGGACATCGTCGGCTATGCCGCGGAAGTAAACCAGACCGTTGATCGTCTGCGCGCCATCAAACCCCTGGTGGTGATCCGGGGCAATCACGACAAGGTCTGTTCGGGCGTTGAAGGAGAGGAGAGGCTGGCCAAGTTCTCACGATTCGCGCGAACGGCGGCGGAGTGGACGGCCCGCAAACTCACTCGAGCCAACCGGCGTTATCTCTCGAGCCTGGCTCAGGGGCCCCGGATGGTCGATGGCGCCTTCGCCATTGCCCATGGTTCCCCGCTCGACGAGGACGCCTACATCTTCAGCGATCTCGATGCCCTGCGTGTTTTCCGAGGCACCGACTTTCCCATCTGCTTCATCGGACACTCGCACTTCCCGGTGGTGTTCTCGTGGGACGGTAAGGAGGTCGAGATGCAAATGGCGACGCCGCCCGAGTTCAGGCTGAAGCTCGACCCGAAGAAGCGATACCTTATCAATCCGGGCAGCGTCGGTCAGCCTCGTGATCGGTGTCCTCTCTCCTCGTTCGCGACCTACAACAGCGAAACCCGGCTGCTGCGAATTCACCGGGTCCGGTACGACATCGCCACGACCCAGGCGAGCATCTTGAGCGCGGGCCTGCCCGCCCCTCTGGCCGAGCGCCTTTCCCTCGGACGCTGATCGCCCCCGGAACAGAGCGCCACGACCGAACTTTGGTGCGCGGTTT
>JANLSZ010000248.1:0-23798 GCA_031362685.1 Vicinamibacteria bacterium
CCCTCCGTGTACCTGTCACGCAGCCTCCGTGCCCCCGCTGCGCGCGCCGCGGCCGCCTTCGGCCGGGGGGTGGTGGTGGGGACTGCTTTCTCCGCAAAAACCGGGGGGGGGGGGCAGGAGCCGCCCCACCCGCTTATTCACGGGGGGTAAAAATCCCCCTTTTCGACCCTGAAACCTCATTCCGCCCGTGCCAGTTGCGGGGCATTAGGTTTCGGCCCCGTCGCGATTCTGGCTTGTCACACTCCCGCCCCTCGCTGGACGAAAGGCCCCCAAGGGCCTTGGACCGTAGTCCTTCAGGCGGGCAGATCGCGCGCGAACGCCGGACACTCGCGGCGCTGGTCTTCCACCCAGGGCGGAACGGCTGCAAGGTCCCTCATGACTTGCCGTAGCGCGATCACGGCGCGAGCCTCGGCCATGTCCAGAAGGTCTGCCACGTCGCGATGCGCCTTCGCTGAACGTCTGACCGTGGCGAGCGTCTCCGCCATCGCTTCGGCCGCGCGGTGGTCAGATCGGAGCACCGTCGCCGTCTTCGCGAAGGGCTGCGATAGGAACGCCGTCCCGATGCGTCGGCCGACTGCGGCGGAGCCCGGCCCGCTAAGGTCCCGTTCGATGTCCTCGCCCACGCCGGGGCCTAGATGCGGCCCCGCCTTCGCCATGAGCTGGGCGAACGAACGCGCCCACGTGGCCCCCTCGCCCTTGCCGATGCTCCTACCCGTCCTGTGGCTCTTGGCCGCGTTCTTCATGGCTTCGCTCTCCTTGGTTCAAAGGGGGAGAGGCGAACCGGCCGACTTTCGGCCGGGGTGTTCCCAGGGGTGTTCCCAACTCCGAATCCGCCGAAGCGTCGCGCGGGGGCCGGTGGGCTCAGAAGGCCCGTCGATTATGGCCGTCTGCGTGGTGCGCCCCGGAAGATTCGAACTTCCAACCTACAGATTCGTAGTCTGTTGCTCTATCCAATTGAGCTAGGGGCGCGTCGCTTCACGGGGAAGGCGAACGGAGATTCTATTTGAGCCGGGGAATTCTCACAAGGATGAGCGCTTGGAGGCCGTTCCCCGGCCGGTCGGCTCCCCACTGGGCACTACCGTTACAATCTCGGCTCTGGAAAACACCCTCGAAACCGACCTTGACCGCGTCAATGGACGCCTGCGATGGCCGCGACGTGCGCTCGTGACCGGGGCGACGGGCGTCCTGGGACCGGTGCTTGCGCGGTCCCTTCTGGTCCAGGGCTGGAGCGTTCTAGCCTTTTGCCGGAAATCACCACCCGCGAACCTCCTTCCCCAGGCCGTGGATGTTCGTATCGGTGACATTGCGAACGCGGATGAAGTCGCGGGCGCCTTCGATGGAGTCTCCACGGTCTTTCATCTTGCCGCGCTCCTTCACAACCCGCGGCCAGGACCTTCGGAGACATCGCTGTACGAGGCGGTCAACGTCGGAGGCGCGCGCAACGTGGCTCGCGCCGCGGCCCACCATGGTGCGTCGGTCGTTCATTTTTCGACCATCGCGGTTTATGGGGCGACCGCCGGCGAGCCCGTCGATGAACTCTGTCCGGTCCGGCCGGCCGGGCCCTACGCCACGACCAAGAGGCGCAGCGAGGAAGTCCTGCTCGACGCCGGACTGAAAGTCAGCGTGCTTCGCCTCGCCGCGGTTTATGGTCGTCGCATGAAGGGGAACTATCCGCGACTGGTGGAGGCTTTGCGCCGCCGCCGCTTCGTGGCGGTGGGCGATGGATCGAACCGTCGAACCCTGATCCACGAAGCGGATGCGGTTCGAGCCGCGCTTCAGGCTGCCGATCGCGTGCACGAGGTCAATGGCATCTTCAACGTGACTGACGGGGCCACCCATTCCATGCGCGAGATCCTTGCCGCCATCTGTTCGGCCCTTGGGCGGCCCGAGCCCGGGCTCCGGATTCCCGAGCCTCTCGCCCGGCTGGCCGCTCGCTGCATCGGCCAGGGTGACGTGGTCGACAAGTACCTCGAGACGGTTGAGGTCAAGGGTGACCGCATCCGGGAAGTGTTGGGCTTCGTGCCGAAGTTCGACCTTGCCGCCGGATGGCGGGACGCCCTGCAACCTCGGGAGCGAGAATGAGAATGGAGGCATCGACGGTGGCGGCCGTTTTCGCGGCCGGCGCCGCTTCGACCATTCTCACCTTCGTGGTGTTGCAGGCGGCCCTCGGCCGGAAGATCCTGATCGATTCTCCAAACGAGCGGTCCTCTCACGAGCGGCCCAAGCCCCGGGGCGGCGGGGTTGGCGTGATCGGGGGCCTGGTCCTGGGCGCTTCGATCGGTCTCGGAGCGCACCCCTTGAGCCGAGCGGCCCTCTTCCTGCTCCTGGGCGTTTTGATGTGCGCGGCCGTTGGCCTCTGGGACGACCTTCGCGTCTTGTCGGTGGGCCCTCGCCTGGCCGTCCAGTTCGCCGTTTCCTTCCTATTGGTTCTTGAGACCGGCCCTCTTCTCAGCCTTCCCCTTCCCGGACCCCTCGATGTCCCGCTCGGAGTTGTCGGCTTCGTCTTCCCTCTCCTGTGGCTCGTCGGCGTGACCAACTTCTTCAACTTCATGGACGGCATCGACGGCCTGGCCACCGGCCAGGCGATCGCCGCGGGCGTCATGGTCGTGGCGGCTGGGTGGTCCGAGGATTCGTCGCTGCTTGCGCTCCTTCTGGTGGGAGGGCTGTTTGGTTTTCTGCCCTTCAACTGGTGGCCCTCCCGGATCTTCTTGGGAGACGTGGGCAGCCTTCCCATTGGCTTTCTCCTCGCCGGGCTGCCGCTACTGGCTCCGGCCCAGGATCGCTCCCGAGCCGTCCTGGCCATGGCGATCAGCCTGACCCTCTTCCTGCTCGATCCCGTGGTGACCCTGTGGCGACGATGGCGCCGAGGCGTGCCCCTGGGGCACTCACATCGCGAGCATCTCTATCAGAGGTTCCTGGGTCCGGGCGATCCTCACCGCGCCGTCGCTTCGGTTCTGGTGTTCGCGGGGCTCGGGCTCTCCGCGGCAGGCTGGACGGTGTACCGATGGCCGCCCCTGGGCTGGGCGGGCATTGCGGTGGCGGCGGTCGCGTTCGGCGTCGAACACTTCTTGGCGCAGCGAAGGGCGGGGCGATGATCGGCATTTCGGTCGTCACTTTCAACAACGCGGCGGTCATCGGGCGTTGTCTCGACTCTCTCGCGAACTCTCTCGATGCCGACCAGACCGTCCACCTCACCGTGGTCGACAACGGCTCCTCCGATGACACCCTCTCGATCGTCCGGGCCTTCGGAGAAAGAAGACCGCGCGGCATCACGCTCGATCTGACCGTCGCGCCGGAGAACCTCGGGTACGGGCGAGCTCACAATCTCGCGTTCCAGGATGCGACCTCGAAGTACCACGTCATCTGCAATCCCGACATCATCTTCAAAGGAAACCCTCTTCGAACCCTGGAGGAGTACCTCGATCAGCATCACGATGTCGGGCTTCTGTCTCCGAAAGTACTGAACGAAGACCAGACGCCGCAACATCTGAACAAGCGCCTTCCTACCGTGCTCGATCTCTTCCTCCGCCGGGTTCTTCCGACCGCGGCGCGGCCCCTGTTTCGGAAGCGGCTCGATCGGTACGAGATGAGGGACGTTCCTTACGACGCCATCGTCGACGTGCCGTTCGTATCCGGGGCCTTTCTGTTCTGCCGCGTTGAGGCCCTCAGACGGGTGGGAGGCTTCGACCCCGGTTACTTTCTCTACTTCGAGGATGTCGACCTCAGCCGCTCCGTTCAACAGGCCGGATTTCGCACCGTCTGCCTGCCGCGGGCGTCGGTCGTGCATCTGTGGGGAAGAGCTCACTACAAGAGTCCGCGAATGGCGCTCGCCTTTGTGCGGAGCGGGATCCGGTACTTCCGCAAATGGGGCTGGGATCTCCGATGACGACGCCGAGCGCTCACGCCGTCGGGGTCTTGATCGTCAACTGGAATTCCGGGGCGCTGCTGGCCCGCTGCCTCGACGCCCTGGCCAGGCAGACCGTGCCCCCGGCGCGGATTCTGGTGGTGGACAATGCGAGCACCGACGGTTCGCAAAGAGTAGCGGTCGGGCGTGTCGGCGTCGAACTGCTGAGCATGACCAGCAACCTTGGGTTCGCCGAGGCCAACAACCTCGGGGTCGAACATCTCGACGACTGCGACTGGATCGCCCTGCTCAACCCTGATGCCTTTGCCGAGCCGCATTGGCTGGCTGCGTTGACCGCCCATGCGGGCCAGGATCCGCAGGTGGCATCGTTCGCGAGCCGGCAGCTTCTCGCCGACCAGCCATCCACCCTCGACGGCACCGGCGACCTGTACTCCGTGGCGGGCCTGGCCTGGCGACGGCATCACGGCCAGCCCGCTGCCAGGCTAGGGCTGGAAAGCGGGGAGGTGTTTGGTCCTTGCGCGGCCGCGGGGCTCTACCGGCGGGATGCCTTCAGGCAGGTCGGCGGTTTCGACCGGACGTTCTTCTGCTACTTCGAGGATGTCGACCTCGCCTTCCGTCTCCGTTTGAGCGGTTATCGAAGCCTCTACGTGGCTGACGCCGTGGTCCACCATGTGGGCTCCGCGCTCAGCGGGTATCGGAGCGACTTCGCGGTGTTCCACGGGCAACGCAACATGGTGTGGACGTTCTTCAAGGACATGCCCATGGGCCTGCTTCTGCTGTACCTGCCGCACCACGCGCTGATGAACCTCGCGAGCATTGGAGTTCTCGCCGTCCGGGGTCAGGGGGTCACCGCGCTTCGCGCCAAGTGGGCGGCACTGCGCGGACTCCCTGGGATCCTGCGTGAACGCCGGCGCGGGCAGGGACTGCGTCGTGCGACCGCGGCCCAGCTACGCGACGCCATGGTTCGCGGAATTTCCTCGCTGGGAATCGGTCGAAAGGACTGAGACCGCGACTTAGGCTTCCGCGGCCGCGGCCACGAGGTCGGCTTCGGGAGAGTTCCCCTGCTCGTCGCGAGCAATCACGGTCGAGGCGTCGGTGGGCGGCGCGTAATCGGGAATCAATCGGCCGATGCACGCGATGATTCCCGCGCGATCGGCTTTAGCGGCGAGGCTGGCGAGTTCGGCCACGCGCTCTTCGAGGTCCCCGGGGGGCGGGGCGCTTTTCACCGCGACGATTCCGTCCCTCACCGTGCGGCTGCGTTGCTCCTCGTTCTCGCTCATCAGCCTCTCGCTCAGTTTTTCTCCTGGCCGGAGTCCGGTGTAGACGATGTCGATTTCCCGCTCCGGCACGTATCCGGCCAGCGAGATCATGGCCCGGGCGATATCGAGAATCCGGATCTGCTCGCCCATCTGCAGCACCAGCAGATCCCCTTCCTCGCCCAGTCCGGCCACGAGGGTCAGTCCCACGGCCTCGCGGATGGTCATGAGGAAGCGTCGACAGTCGGGGTCGGTGACGGTGACCGGCCCGCCTCTTGCGATCTGGGACTTGAACAGGGGAACCACACTGCCCGCGCTGCCCAGGACGTTGCCGAATCGAACCACCCTCATCGACGTGCTCGACCCGACGGCCAGGCGCTGCCGCACGAGCATCTCCGCTATTCGCTTCGTCGCTCCCATGACGCTCGAGGGGCTCACCGCCTTGTCCGTGGAAATGAGAACGAAGCGCTCCGCTCCGGCCGATTCCGCCATCTCGATCACGTTGCGACAGCCCAGAACGTTGTTCTTGATCGCCTCCTCAGGATTCCGCTCCATCAGGGGGACGTGCTTGTGCGCTGCCGCATGGAAGACCACGTGCGGACGATGCTCCAGCCCGAGCTGGGTCACGCGGGCGGAGTCGCGAATGTCGACCACTTCCGGAACCACCTCCAGAGTGGGATGAATCCGCTGCAGGTGCCTGATCAGAAAGTAGAGCCCGTTCTCGTTAATGTCGGCCAGGACCAGGCTCGCGGGTTCCAGACTCGCGATCTGCCGCGCCATCTCGCTGCCGATGGACCCCGCGGCTCCGGTCACCATAAAACGCCGGCCACTCACGTGCCTTCGCGTCTCCTCGACGTCGAACGGGATGGGGGTGCGTGGAAGGAGATGTTCGGGAGCCAGATCCTCCATCATGGAGACGCCGATGCGGTCGTTGAGGTAGGCAAACGACACGGGCAGGGTCTTGTAGCTCAGTTTGAGATCGGAACAAGAGTCGAGGATGCGGCGCAGGCGGTCGGGACTGAGGCGGGGAATTGCGAAGAGCAACTGCTCCACTCGCCAGCGTTGGACCAGGGCGGGAAGATCGTCCGGCGAACCGAGCACCATCTGGCCGCCGATGGTGGCGCCCTGCTTCACGCGTTCGTCGTCGACGAATCCGATCACCTTGTAGTTGTGTTCGTCCGACCGTTGAAGATCCCGGAGCAGGAGGTCGCCCGCACTCCCGGCTCCCACGATGATGGTTCGCACCCAGCTCCCCGACCTTGGTCGGAAGGCGCCAACGCCCCATCTGCCGACCACGCGGAAGGAGAACCGAGCCGCTCCGATCAGAGAACTCGTGAGCAGAAACTCGAGGACGATGACCGAACGCGGCGGCCCGAGAGAGACGTCCTCGGCCGCACGCTGAACGAAGTAGAACGATGTCGCGAACAGAGCCGTGCCCATGAGGGTCGCGTAGACCACCCGCAGACCCTCGTGAAGACCGGAAAGCCGGAACGACCACCGATGGAGGCCGAAGCCCAGGTGGAGGGAGAGACGGATGGCAAGCAGCAGCGGCAGGCAGCGGAGGAACTGAGCCATTCGCTCGTGGGGTATGTTGCCTTCAAACCGCACCAGGAAGGCCAGGAACAAGGACGTGGCAATCGCCGCCGCATCGTAGGCGAGAATCATCGCGTAGCGCGGCGGCCCGCCAAGCCGGCTCAGGCGACCGGGCGCGATGGCAATCGGATCGGCTGGCGCGGCCTGGTTCGATCGACTCATCACGGGCGTCGGACCGCGGCGAACGCGGTTTTTCCGACGCAGATCATCCGGAGGATCGGGGCCAGGCAGGGGTCGCGGGACAGCGTCTGGGCCCAACGACGCCGACCGAGGTCGAAAGTCTTCATCGGTGAGGGCCATGTTACTAGGCCCGGGGGCCAGGGCTAGAATTGCTGCAGTGGCGACTCTCATCGCGGTGTTCCTGTTCACTCTCCCCCTGATCGTGGCGGTGGGCAACGACGATCCCGCGAGTCTGCCGCAGACCATCTGGTTGCAGGTCGCAGTGCCGCTTTTGTGGATCGCGCGATTCGCTATGAAGCGATCTCCCGGCCCGCATCGCATCTCCCGGTTCTTCGGGCCCGTGGTCGCCTTCCTGGCCTGGTCAGCCCTTTCGACCCTGTGGGCCACGGACTTCTTTGCCTCCGAGCGCGTCCTCTTTCTCTGGGTCGCGGCGGTGGGTCTGGCATTCCTCATCGCGAATACGATCGAGTCGTCGGCCCATGCTCGACGGCTGCTCCTGGCCTTGTTCTGGGCCTCCGTTGTGGTGTCTGGCATCGGCCTCGCGCAGCACCTTGGCGGCTGGAACGGCCTTCCTCAGGCCTTTCCACCTGCCGGCACGATGGGCAACAAGAACGTCGCCGCTGGCTTCGTTGCCGTGATGGCGCCCCTGGGCGTCGCCGCGTTTGCGGCGGCAACCACGGGGGCGTCTTTCCTCGCGATATCGGTGGCGACGGCGCTCGCGTTTGTTGTGCATGCGGGCTGCCGGGCGGCCGGGCTCGCTTTGGGAGCGCAGCTGGTGCTGGCTCTTTCATTCCTCCCGGTGCGCGACCTCGTGTCGCGATGGCCGCGCACGAAATGGCGCGCGCTCTGCGCCGGCGTGGTGGTGTTCCTGTGCTTGTCTGCGATGGCGCCTGCGGAGTTGAGCCCCGTTCAAGAAGCGACTTCTGGACTCCCGGTCGTCGGCTCGGAATCGCCGGAGCCCCTCGCTCCCGTCGAGGGCGCCTACCGAAGCGTCGCAATCCGCATCGGGATCTGGCGAAACGCGCTCGAAATGATTCGCGCCGCGCCTTTCCGGGGTGTGGGCATCGGCAATTTTCCGGTGCACTACCCTCGATTCGCGAATGACGCCCCCGACCACACCCGGATCGAAGAAAGGGTGGAGAGCGCCCACAACGACTACGTCCAACTGACCGCCGAACTGGGGCTGTTGGGCGCGGGATTGCTTGGATGGCTCGCGCTCCTCACTGTTCGGGCAGTGGCGAAAGCCTTTCGGGAGGCCTCCAGCCACGACCAGCCCTTCTACCTGGCCACTGGACTGGGGCTCCTGGGGCTTCTCGTCCTGGCCGCGGCGTCTCCAACCGTCTATCAGCCCGTTTCGCTGGCGGCGGCCGCTACTTTCACAGGAGTTGTCCTGGCGGCTCATTCCCATGCGCAGGGCGCGTCACCGGCCGAGAAGGGGCGGAAGGAAACGGGCTGGCGCTACGGATCGACCCTCGGCTTCGTCGGCGCGTCGGCGTTGCTGGTGGCCGCGTGCTCGTGGGGTCTGGCCCAGATCCAGGCCGACCGGCATGTGTTGAGAATGGGGATGGCCGAGGCCCGAGGGGACTGGCCTGCCGTGGTCCGCGAAGGCCTGGCCGCCCGCCGCCTGAACCCGGGTCGGGCGGGTACGCGTTTTGGAACCGCCTCGGCCATGCTCCGGCTCGGGCAGACCAGAGAAGCGGCCGAGATGTTGGAGGAATTCGCCGCCGTCGATCCGTACAACGTCAACGCCCTCGGCAACCTGGGAATCGCCTACGCGACCCTGGGAGATCTGAAGCAGGCCACCGCCTGCTTCGAACGTGTCCTCAGCCTGAGACCCGGGGATCGATTCGCGAGGGAAGAACTCAGGCGAATTATGGCGCGCACGAAAGTTGCGCGAGGAGAGGTTTCTTGATGATGAGTCCCTATGTGCTGAGTCTCCTGGTGGCTTCCGTTTGTGTCCCCGGGGTCGACGTTCGCGTTGCCGCCGACCTGACCCTCGATATCGAAGCCAGGAACGCCCCCTTGAGCAGCGTGCTCGAATGCCTGTCCGAGCGCGCGGGCTTCAAGACGACGATCGAGCCCGGTTCGGTAGCTCGCCAGGCCGTGACGGTCAGCCTGAGCCGCCGCACACCGGTGCAGGCCGTCTTCACTGTGCTCGACGGGCTGCGACTCAACTATGCGTACACCACCGACCCCAGCGGGTCCAGGGTGGTCCTGCTCATTGTCTCGAGCCGATCCGTCACGGCCGCGGTCAAGCCCACACCCCCAACCGCGCCGGCAGGCCGTCCCGGGGCGCGCCGCGATCCCCAGGGCGCCCCGTCCGAACCCGAATCGGGGTCGCCGGACGGGTCGCTGGGAGCCCCCGTCCCCCCGTACTTCACGCCGGGTCAAGTGCCGGTCTACCCCGAGGCGCGTCCTCTCACCCCGCTTTCCCTTCGCGATGCGCACCGGATTCACGTCGCGGTGGCCCCCCCGGTTCGCTCGCTCGCAACCGAGGCCGCCCCATCAGACCGCGGTCGCGGCCAGGCCAGCTGGGATTAGTTGTTAGCCGGCGATGGAGCGCTGATAGGCGGCTACCACCTCTGTCGGCTTACCCAGCGCGCGGAGCTCGCCGTGGTGCAGCCACGCCACCCGATGGCACTTTTCAACGATGGAGTCCAGGCCGTGGGACACCATCAGGATGGCATCGCCGTGTTTCCGCAACTCATCCATTCGGGCGCCTGACTTGCGCTGGAACTCGGCGTCTCCGACGGAGAGCAGCTCGTCGATGATGAGAATGTCGGGCTGAAGATCCGTGGCCACCGCGAAGCCGAGTCGGGCGCCCATCCCCGTTGAGTACGTGCGCAGCGGCATGTCGATGAAATCGCGTATGCCCGCGAAGTCGATGATCCGATCCAGGCGCGAACTGATGCTCGTGAGGGTCTGCCCCAGCATGGTGCCGTTCAAGTAGATGTTTTCACGGCCGGTCAGCTCCGGGTCGAAACCGGCCCCGAGTTCAAGCAGAGGGGCGACGGTTCCGCGCACCCAAACCCGGCCTTCGCTCGGGCGCAGCACCCGGGCGATCAATCGGAGCAATGTGCTCTTTCCCGCCCCATTGTGTCCGACGATCCCCATCGTCTCTCCGCGACGGACGTCGAGGGTGATGTTCTTGAGGGCGAGGAACTCGTCCGCCTCGATCCGTCCTTTGAGCCGTCTTATCGCATAGTCCTTGATCGACGAGGTGCGCTCCCTCGGAATGTGGTAGCGGACGCTGACGTTCTCGAGCCGGATGACCGGATCGCGGAGCAGCGGCTCGGCTTCGGCGGCCGGGGACGAGAGCACGGACTCAGAGGCGGTAGGCAAATTCATCGGACTTTCGGACGAAGTAGCGGGCTCCACCGATGAGCGCGGCCAAGGCCCACAGGGTGCAGATGATGAAGGTCGAAGCCTGGGGAAGATGCCCCAGGAAGATCGGTGCGCGCACGAGTTCGATCATGTGGTACATCGGATTGGCCCAGATGATCCAGGCGTAGCGGTCGGGAAGGAATTCGGCCGGATAGATGATGGGGGTCAGATAGAACCACGCCTGCAGGGCAATCTGGTACATCTCGACCACGTCCGAGAAGAAGATACCCAGGGCGGACATGAAGAGGGCCACCCCCAGAGAAAAGGCCGAAACAAGCAGGAGGGCGAAGGGGACAAACGCCCAAGTGGCGTAGAAAGGATGGCCGAGGAACAGCATCATGATGCACAAGGGCACCAGGGAGAAGAAGAAGTTGATCAGGCAGTTGCCGACACACGCCACCGCGAAGACGGTCGGCGGCATGTGGGCCTGTTTGAGGAGACTTCCGGCTCGGATGTAGGTGCCCATCGACCAGGCGGTGCTTCCGCTGAAGAGGTTCCAGACCACCAGGCCGATCAACAGGTAGACCGGGTAGCTTGGGACCGCGCTTCGCATGACCGCCGAGAAGGCGATGGTTAGCACGAGCATGGTAAGGAGCGGGTTCAGCAGGGTCCACAGGATGCCGATGGCCGAACGCTTGTATCGCGTCTTGATCGTCTTGGAGATGAGCACGCGGAGGAGGTCGCGGTAGCGCACGAGCTCGCGCAGCTCTCCCAGGACGGTCAGCCGGTGCCTCGCGGAGTCGTACTCGAAGACGGACGCCTGACTCACCGGCTCCTGCGGCCTCGCCACGTCCGGACCGGGGCTCAAATCGGCCATCACGCGAACACCGGTGCGTCCTTGAAGGGAAGACCATGAGCATCCTTCGCGGAAAGAGATGGCGAAACGCCCTTCGGCCAGTCGATTCCGAGGTCGGCATCGTTCCAAGCGATGCACCGTTCGGAGATCGTCGTTCTGATCACCTTCATATGGGCGAGTCCCCGTCCTTCAGCATCTGAAGAAGGTACTGGCCATAACCGCTCTTCGCGAGCGGTCGGGCCAGACGTTCGAGCTGGTGGGCGTCGATGAAGCCGCGTCGAAAGGCGATCTCCTCGGGGCAGGCGACCTTCAGGCCCTGCCGGTGTTCGATCGTCTCGATGAAGTTGCTGGCTTCGATGAGGCTCTCGTGAGTTCCCGTATCGAGCCACGCGAATCCCCGGCCCAGGATCTCCACGGTCAATCGTTGCCGATCCAGATACACGCGGTTGAGGTCGGTGATCTCCAGCTCGCCTCGCGCGGAGGGCTTCAAATTCGCGGCGATATCGGCGACGTCGCAGTCGTAGAAGTAGAGGCCAGTGACCGCGTAGTTGCTCTTGGGTTTCCTGGGCTTCTCCTCGAGGGAGGTGGCGGCTCCGTGAGCGTCGAAGGCCACGACACCGTAGCGCTCCGGGTCCTGAACCCGATAGGCGAAGATGGTGGCGCCCGTGGCTTGAGCCATCGCGCGTTCCAGGGGGACGGTGAAGTCGGAGCCGTAGAAGATGTTGTCACCCAGGATGAGGGCCGAGGGGGCTCCGGCGAGGAAGGATCGCCCGATGATGAAGGCCTGGGCGAGGCCGTCCGGGCTTGGCTGCACCGCGTATTGGAGGTTGATACCCCAGTCCTGTCCATCCCCGAGGAGCTGCTCGAACCGGGGAGTGTCCTGCGGCGTGCTGATGACCAGAATGTCCCGAATTCCCGCGAGCATCAGCGCGCTCAGCGGGTAGTAGATCATCGGCTTGTCGTAAATGGGCAGAAGCTGCTTGGAGACCACCTTGGTGACAGGATATAGCCGCGTTCCCGACCCTCCGGCCAGGATGATTCCTTTACGCTTCATGCTTTTTCGCGAGGCCCCTCGGCGGCGAATTTTACCTTGGATTGTCACCAGCTCGTTCTGCGCCGCGGGATCGCGTCGGTCGTTTCGGGCCGCTCCGCGAGGCGCGACGGCGGTGAGAGACCGTGACATTTCATACTATCGAGTGACTCCTGGCACATTCGTCAACAAGATCGAACCACCGCGGTGTGTCACGGCTATGCCGAACAGACGCTCCAATGCATGAAGCATAGACCCATCGTAGGGCAAAGGTTCTTCCGGATAGTCTTCCCAGTTCAAGTTCAGGTCGAAAAGCGCTTTCAACAAACCGGGTCTTGCCCAAAACATCGTTCCCACCGGGAAGCACAATTCCCGCGATGAGTTTCTTATTCCCGTTTGAGACAGCAGGCGCCCCGCGAAGCCCAAATTCCTTCCCCACCCTACAATGTAGGGATCGTCCGGGAACACCAGCCCAACATTGGGGTCAGCCGCCATCCGGCCTATGATGATATCGGCCATGGGAACCCGCTCGCCGAGCAGGTTTTCCAGCAGGAACCGGTACCAATTCCTGCCCATCGATTTGTCTTTCACATCCGTTGTCTTCTTGGTATGCAGATGGCCGATCAGGTCATACTTCTGACGTATCCTCTCGCCAAATTCCGTCAGGAACGGGCCAAGATCCCGTCCGCGATTCGGCACCACCCGTATCTCCACGTCCCCCCCCGCGTAGGCGCCGAGGTGTGCGCCAACCGTCGAGCGTGCAGATTCGCTTGTCACGCTGATCATCAGATCCGGACGGACTTTGTTTCGCTTGAGCCGCTGGATTATCTCGGGGAACAATTCCGGGTAGTACGCGTGAATGTGTAACCCAACGCGAAGCCCTGGCGGACGAGGCTTTGCATCCTCCGCGGCGGTGATCAATCCAAATTTCCAAGGTCCCTGGGGCTGACCTGCCCGCACATAGTCGGCCAGCGGATCCGCGCCGGCGATCCTGATGGCATCCTGCTCGAGATAGATGCCGGGATGAAAACCCGGGAACAGCTTGCGTCGCTCCACCCCGCCCGCCCATGTCCGCACATAGGTCCGGATCGCATCATCCCGACGTTGATCCGGCCAATCGGGCGAGCAATAGTAATCGGGCCTGAAAAGACCAGACTCTACAATCGTATCAACATCCCTTTTCGCTTGCTTGAGTCGGTCAACTTCTATCAGCGCCAATTGCTCGATCCGGGCGGCATACTTGGCGATGTCAAACACTGCGGCAGCAATCCGGACGGTTTGCTTGGAAACGCTCTCTCTCAGCGCCTTCGATTGCGCCAGCGCGAGTATCTTGCACGCCATATCTTCTGTGTCCAAATATGCCGCCACACAGATTTCACCCAGCCCATGCTCGTTCAAGATGTCAGCCATCCCGGTCGCCTTGTCGAAGCAGACAACCGGCAACCCTTTCGCTAACGCATCGATGGCCACGTTGGGCAACGGGTCCAGGCGAGAGCTCAGGACGAAGATATCCGCCGCCGCATAGATTGCTTCAAGAGCAGCGACTTCGCCGACAAAATGTACGTGTTCTTCCAAGCCGGCACGACAAATCTGGTCAGCCAGATACGCTGAATACTGGACATCTTCTTCCGGGTCATAGCCCTTGCCTACCCATATGAAGCGAAACGGCAAGTCAGGCGCCTTTTGCCGAACCCGACAGGCGCACTCAATAAACAGTTCCAGTCCCTTCCGGAACTGAACGAACCCGGCACCGAGGACGACGATCCCCTCGGCCGCAAACCCTGCCGGTCTCATCACCCTCTGGGTACGATAGATTTCTCCAGCCATCGGCTGCTCTCCGCCGTTACCCTCTGGCAAGATGCAGCGGCCTTGAGGAATCACCGGGTACTCCCGGGTAGCCAGGTCCGGATGCGCTTTAACCGCATTGGCGCGGGTGATCGGTGACGAAAATACTGTTTGTCCAGACCACCGCACAGTTTCTGGAAACGCTCCGTGCGGCCGGGTGTAGGCGGCAAACTCATGGATCAGGCTCACGGTTGGAACATGGTGCTTCGCCAACGCGGCAAGCACACTGCGCGACTCAATGCTATTGACCAGCGCAAACTCGATTTGCACCGCATTCGTGATTTGTTTGACCGCGGCGCGAGAGAGTAGTGCCGACCGGATCACCGTTGGTCCAACGACTATGGCGCCGATTGCATGACACGCACGCAGCAACGGTCCGGGACCGAGAAAAAGCGCAACCACGTTATACCGCTCGAGCAGGCGCCCTACCAGGTTGTAGCTCAGAATCGGCGCCCCGGTCCGCGACCCTTCATGGCTCACGACCAGCACTGTCTTGCGTTCAGACTTGATCGAGCGAAAATCGCCCAGCACATCCAGTTTGGGCACCATCAACTCACCGAATTGCGTTCGCTCTGCTACCTCAATGACCTTGCGCAACATGCGTTTTATGGGTCGTGGCAGGATCGCCGCGAAGGCATCTCGAAGTTTGGGTGGGTTGGTAGCGCGAATCTTCAAGACCTCACTCCCATATATGGGCGTCCTTGCCGCATGAGTCTCACGAAAAGTGGTCGGGCCTTCGTCTCCAGGGCGGCCGGTAGCCCGGTCTCGCGGATTTCTCTCCGCCGTCAACCTCGGCGCACTACCCCGTCGGCGAGGCGTTTCAGCTCCCTCAGCGGATAGGTGACCCGCCAGGATGCCGAGGCCTGCAAGGCCGAGATCGTGGCCAGATTGTCCTGCAGCCGCGCTTCCAGCACCGCGACTCGGGCCTGGAGGTTTTCCGCGTGCTGGCCAAGCTCGGCGACTCGGGCCTGGAGGTTTTCCGCGTGCTGGCCAAGCTCGGCGACCCGGGCCTGGAGATTTTCCGCGTGCTGGCCAAGCTCGGTGAGCGTCAGGCTCAGGTCCTTGCCATGCTTGGTCAAATCGAAATGCTCGAGCAGCTTCGAGCCAAGCGCGGCAAAATAGGTCCTGAGTTCCTGTTTCTCGACCTCACCCGATTGGAGCCACTCCTGCCGGTTACGGGGCGTTGGGTTGTCGAGCTGCAACACCCCGAGTCCATGAGCGTGCGCAAACTCCAGGTTGCTCGGATATCGCGACCGCAGTTCTTCCCACAGCTTCCAAACTCCAAAGCCGCGCTCCCGCACATTCGTATCGTGGAACATGACAATCGCGCCGGGCGCGAGCTTGGGAAGCCAGGACTCGAAGTCATGACGGACCGCTTCATAGGTATGAAGTCCGTCGATGTGCAGCAGATCGATGGACTCGTCCGAAAAATAGCTCACCGCGTCGTCGAAGGTCTGGCGCAGGAGGCGGGAGAATCCCGCATAGCAGTCCTGGTTGTGCGCATTCACTTTGGTCCAGACGCTCTCGTCATAGCGGCCCGCGTGCTCGTCCCCACGCCACGTATCCACGGCGAAGCATTTGGTGGCGAGCCCGGCCTCGGCGACCGACTGACAGAACGAAAAATACGAGTTCCCCGAATGCGTTCCAAGTTCCACGAGCATCCGCGGGGTCGCTTCCCGGACCACCCATGATGCGAAGGGCACATGGCCGATCCATGCATTTGGCGGCTCGATCGACCTCGCCGAAAACGATGCCGCTGCGACTAGACTGTTCAGACTCATATCCTCGTTGTTTTCAGGGTTCGCAATGCTACTTCGAACATCGGCCAGGACGCCCTGGTCATCCTACTTCTCGACACCGGCTCAAAAACAACCCGAGGCCCAGGGATAGCAAACAATGCACCAGGCGAAGAATCGGAGTCTCGGGGTGTTGCGCGGCGTGGCCAGGAGCGGTTTGACCGCCTTCACGAAGATCCTGGAGGGTCTGGGCCTCCGCTTTGGACCCAAGCCGGACCCAGAACTCCCGCCGGGATTTGACCCTGAACTCTATCTTGGCCTGAATCCAGACGTGGCTGAAGCGGCGATGGAGGCGACCACTCACTACTTGAAGCATGGGCAGTACGAAGGACGGCAGTTCAGGCTTCCCGAGATCGACCTGCTGGCCGAAGACGGGTTCAGATCGGGACGAGACACGATTCTGGTGGTGAGCCACGAAGCCTCCCGGACCGGGGCGCCGTTGCTGAGCCTGAGTTTCGTCCGGGCCAACGTGGATCGTTACAACGTCGTCGCGCTGTTGTTGGGGGAGGGGCCGCTCGACGATGCCTTTCGAAAAGCCGGCGCGGCCGTGGTGATGTCGCCTCGCATGAGGAGCGATCCCACCGTTGCCGAGGCAGTCATCGGCCGCCTGCACCAGAGGTTCAATTTCACTTTCGCGCTCGTAAACAGCATCGAGTCCCGTAATGTCCTGCCCTCGTTGGGGCGACACTTCATTCCCACGGTTACCCTTCTCCACGAGTTCGCGGCCTACACCCGGCCGGCCACTGCATTCCGGGACACCTTCTTCTGGTCCAGCGAGGTCGTCTTTTCGGCAAATGTAACTCGGGACAACGCGCGCGCCGAGCATCCCGATCTGCGTGATCGTTCCGTGCATGTGCTTCCTCAAGGCCGGTGCCTCGTGCCGTCTGAAGGACTGAGCGAGGAGCAAGTTCAATCGGAGCAACAACGCATACGCCGTCTGATGCGCCCGAGGGGCGCGCAGGACACGGCGGTGGTCGTACTGGGCGCCGGAACGGTGCACATACGCAAGGGTGTCGACCTGTTCATACAGTGCGCCGCTCGAGCGGTATTCACCGCTCCCGACGTCGACTATCGCTTCGTCTGGATGGGGGCGGGATACGATCCGTTGTGGGATACCGCGTATTCCGTCTATCTGGCCGACCAGGTCCGTCGCGCAGGGCTCGAGGGGCACATCGTCTTCATCGATGAGTCGGTCGCCATCGAGACCGCCTACGAGGAGGCGGATCTGTTCCTACTTTCCTCCCGTCTGGACCCGCTGCCCAACGTCGCCATCGAATCGATGGCCTTCGGATTGCCCGTGCTCTGCTTCGACAAGACCACCGGGATCGCGGATTTCCTGAATGGCGCGGGCCTGGGGAATCACTGCGTCGCGAAGTTCCTCGACTCCGCGGACATGGCCGAAAAGCTCTCGGCCCTGGCCGCTTCGAGGACCCTTCGCGAGGAGGTCGGCGCACGAAGCCGGGAGGCCTCGACCTCATTCTTCAGCACGACCAGATACTTCGCCGGTCTCAGTGCGGTGGCCGAGGCCGCTTGCGATCGCGTCCGACAGGAAAAGGAAGATGCCCGCGTCATCCTCGAGTCCGGCCTGTTTCGCCCGGACTTTGCGACGGAGCCCTATCTCCTAAGCCTGACCATCGGCCAGTCGGTTCGGCGCCATGTTCGCGCCTGGGCCAGCGGCATCGATCGACGAAAACCGTTTCCGGGCTTTCACCCCGGCATCTATCTGGAGCAGCACGGCCTCACCATCGAAGGTTCTGATCCGCTGGCCGATTTCCTGCGCGCGGGTCGCCCGGATGGCCCCTGGAATTGTCCGGTCATTGCCGGGGATGGAGGGGGAGAGCGCAACCTGCCTGGATCGAGGCGTGTCGTCCTCCAGTTACACGTCCACTACGAGGAGCTGCTGCCCGAAATAACCACGCGTCTCTCCCGAAATCGCGTTCTCCCCGACCTGCTCGTCAGCGTCACCACCGAGCAGACGCGCACCGCGGTGGTCAGCCAACTCGAAAACTATGGCGGAAGGGTCGTCGCGGTCGAGTTAGTGCCGAACCGAGGCCGGGACATCGGACCCTTTCTCACCGCATTTGGCCGGAGGATCCTGTCCGACTACGACTACGTGGGGCATATTCACACGAAGAAGACGGCCGCGGTGAACGACGCGGCCATGGGCGCCACGTGGTACCGGTTCCTGCTGGAAAACCTCATCGGCGGCGAATCGGGAGCCATGGCCGACCGTATCCTGTCCGCCATGAACGAGGATCCGTCGATCGGGATGGCCTTCCCTGACGATCCCCACGTCGTGGGCTGGGGCGCCAATCGGAAGAGCGCCGAAGGCCTTGCCCTCAGGATGGGCCTCCTGCGACTGCCCGAGCATTGGAACTTCCCGGTGGGAACCATGTTCTGGGCGAGGACCGTAGCGCTATCGCCCATGGTCGGTCTGGCCCTCGGTTGGGACGACTATCCGCCGGAGCCGTTGCCCTATGACGGCACGTTGCTGCATGCGATCGAGCGGCTCCTGCCCTTGACTCTTTCTCTGGCGCAACTGCGCAGCGCGACCACCAACGTGGCCGGGTGTACACGGTGAGGATCGCGGTCTTCGGCGGCGGGGGATTCATCGGGTCTGCGATCGCCGACCGGCTGCTCGAAGACCACCACGAGCTCCGCATCTTCGAACGCCCGCGGGTCGAGCCCTATCGCGAGTTTTCTCCGAAGGAGAAAGTCGAGTGGGTGACCGGCGACCTGATGAGCGTCCATGACCTGAGTCAGACCCTCGATAGCATGGATGCCGTGATCCATCTCGTCTCCACCACCTTGCCCGGGAACTCCAACGAGGACATGGTTTACGACGTCGAGACCAACCTCGTAGCCAGTCTGCAATTGCTCAATGCGATGGTCAAGCAGAGGGTGCGAAAGATCGCGTTCATTTCATCGGGAGGCACCGTCTATGGCAACCCAACGTACCTTCCAATCGACGAGAAGCACCCGACCGAGCCACGAGTCTCCTACGGCGTCACCAAGCTGGCGATCGAGAAATACCTGCTGCTGCATGAACACCTGCATGGCCTCAAGGCGAATATCCTCCGGGTCGCGAACCCGTTTGGCGAGCGCCAGCGAGTGACGACCGGGCAAGGGGCGGTGACCGCATTCCTGAGCCGGGCGCTTCAGGGGCAACCTCTCGAGATCTGGGGCGACGGGAGTGTGACCCGGGACTATATCCACGTGAGCGACGTCGCCGACGCCTTCGCGTGCGCGGTCACCTACGAGGGACCGGAGTCAGTCTTCAATATCAGTTCCGGCACAGGAACGAGCCTCAACGAACTGATGGGCATGATCGAGGAAGTCCTGGGCCGCGAGGTCGCTCGCCAATACCGGCCCGGCCGGCCCTTCGATGTCCCGGTGAGTATTCTGGATAATTCCCGGGCGCGCCGCGTGCTGGGATGGGAACCGAAGGTGAGCCTTAGAGAAGGAATTGCCAGAACCGCCGCCTGGATCCAGGGAACGCTCAACGATGGCGCTGTTCCGTCATCTCCGAGAGGATCGAAGGACTAACGACGCGCAGGATTTCGGCCCGCCTGTCCCGGCCGGCCCGCCTGCCTGCCTGTCCCATCCGGTGCACGAAGAGAGTATCCTACCGGCCGATGATCGGACGCAGCTATGCCTAGCGCCTCAGCGGACAACGTCCTTGGCCATCGCGCCAAATACAATGCTCTGATGGCCGGTCGTTCCCCGGAAGAGGCGGCGAACGAGTTTGTTGGCGGCGGCGACCCCATTGAGCACGGGTACATTCAACTCGAGCTCATACGCCGGTACCGGACGACCGCGGGCGCTTCCATCGTGGATATAGGCTGTGGCATAGGCCGACTGACCCAGCACATGCGCCATGAGGCCATCGACAGCTATCTGGGTATCGACGTCATTCCCGAGATCATGCAGCGAGCCATCGAACGTGTGAAGGGCGACGATCGCTTTTCATTCGCGGTCGGTGAGAACTGCAGGATTCCGAAAGCAGACTCTTCGGCTGACATCGTGATCGCCTTCTCGGTCATTACCCATCTTCTGGACGAAGAATGCTTCGAATATCTTCTCGAGGCCAGACGCGTCCTGAGGACCGGCGGTGTGGCTCTCTTTTCCTTCATGGATTTCGATTCGCCAGGCCTTAGGAAGATCTTCTTTGCGCATGCTCGCCGCCATCGCACCGGTCACGGGGACCTTCTGAAGTTCACGACTCCCGGAGTGCTCCGATATTTTTCGGAAGAGGCGGGTTTCTCGAGAGTTGAGTTTATCGAGGGCTCGCAACAGGTCGAGACCAGCGGAAGGACCTCGCCTTTGATTCCGCCGGAAAGAGTGAGGAAAACGGTCGCCCCGGGCCAGTCCCTCTGCGTCATGATGGTGTAGGCCCGGGTCGCGCCACCAGGTCGTCCCCCGTTTGCTGATTCTTCGCTGCGACCCGGGGCCTTGGTGCTCCGATGGAAACGTGGTCGGTGCTGAAATGGAGGGAGCAGATTCATGTCACAGCAGCGAGCCGTGCAGATCTTCGGGAGGCTCCATGAGGCCTACGTCGACTTCATTCCCGACGTATCGCAGGTCGTCGCCGACGACGAGAAGATGGGTGGCGCTCAGAATCTTCGCCATTACTTTGGTGTCGGGCAATCCGCCCTGCGGTTGGTGAAACTGGGATTGCTGGCCGGCGGAAAATCGCCGGATTCCGTCAGGAGCATCCTCGATTTTCCCTGCGGCCACGGGCGCGTATTGCGCACATTGCACGCTGCATTTCCCGGCGCGCGGCTGACCGCCGGCGATCTCTTGAGGGAAGGGGTCGCCTTCTGCGTGGACGCCTTCGGCGCCACTCCGGTTCATTCGCAGCCCATGCCGCCAGTCGATATCTTTCCGGACCGGGGGAATTACGACCTGATATTCGTGGGGTCCTTGATGACCCACCTCGACTCGCCACAGTGGCCGCATTTCCTGGGCCTCTTCGAGACCTTGCTTGCTCCCGAGGGATTGCTGATCGTCACGACATGCGGCCCCTTCGTGGCGTACCGCATGCAGCGCGGCGACACGTACGGCTACCAGGACGCGCACGCGCCGAAGGAAACGACGCGGTGGACGCCCGTGGACGGAGCCCCCCTCTCCGGAACGGCCAACCTCGCCACGCTTCACCTCCTGCGCCAATACCAGCAGACCGGGTTCGGCTATTTGGATGACGGTTCCGGTGGTTACGGGCTTACGGTCTCGACGCCGGTGTGGACGCTGCGGCAATTCGAGCGACTGCAGTCGCTGCGGGTTGTGACTTATCTCGAGCGCGGCTGGGACAATCATCAGGATGCGGTCATCCTGATCAAGCGGCCTTTCGTGACTCCGGACCCGGCCGTGAATCACCCGTTCCTGTGATCCGATGCCCGACTTTTTTGAAACGATCTACGTTCATGCCGGTCTGCCCAAGACCGGATCCACCTTCATCCAGAACGGGTTGCAGGCGTTGTCCCGGTCCGGCCGGCTCGGACAAGTCGCCTATCCGGTGGCCAATCCGGAGCTCGGTTCCGGCAACGGCAGCGCAATTTCCCAGGCGATCATCTTCACCAATCCGGCCGATACGACCAGGGAGCAGCTCCAGTCTTACGTCGACGACCTGCTGAACGCCAACCATGGCGCGGCCCGGAACCTGCTGATCTCGAGCGAAGATCTGTGCTATGCCGACGTGGAGAAGTTCGCCCGCCTGAAAGAAGTCCTTCTGACCCACGCGAAGGCGGTCAGGTTGATCGTCTCCGCCCGCCCGCTCAAGGCCTGGACCTACTCGGTGTACCTGCAGCTGGTCAAGGCCCATGCCCTGGCCGCGGACTATGACGGGGCGTGGCTGGAGGCGCACAGCGGGGACTTCCTCTACTACTTCCGGAATCTGGACCGGTTCGAAGTCGACGCGATCACGTTCCGATACCAGGGAAGAGGACTGCTGCGCCTCTTCCTGCAACTCATCGGCGAAAACGAAGCCCTTGCCTCCGAGGTTCCGGACTCCGTTGCCAACCGCAGCCTGAGCCTCGAAGAGCTCGAGGTCATGAAGGCGATCAACCGCGTCTTTCAGCACGACGCGGTCTCCAGGGCGATCAGCCGCAACCTTGTGAAAGCCGAACCAAATCGAACGGGCGCGAAATTTCCCGCGAGCTGTGAAGACCAGTTCCAGGCTTTCGCCGCCGGCTTCGCCCGGAAGCTCGACCAGTTTCCCGGCCCGGTGATGGGCGCGGTGAAGAAGATCCTCTTTGAGGAGGAGCCGCCGCCGCCCGAGGAGCACGGGCGGGATGCCGATGATCGACACGGCCTGCCCGCGGCCGAGGTTGAAGTGGCGTTGCGTGCGCTCCGGGAGATGCTCGACGCGAAGGGGGGCAGCCTCGCGACGCACGACCGGCTACTGGCCTACGCGGCCGCATTGCAGCGTACCGACGAATCCTTCGATCCCATCCACTATCTGTTGATGAATCCGGACGTGCTCACCGCCGGAATCGATCCGTGGCTCCACTACCAGGAGCACGGGCGGAAAGAGGGCCGAAAGGGCGCGTTCAAGCCCCGAGGTTCGGCCTAGCTCGTCTGGAGTCGATTGGCGATGAGCATCATCGCCTGGAATACGCGGGCCCTCAGGCCCAGCGGCAGCTTGCGGAACACCCCGACGGTGTCACCCCAGGCCTGGCTTCCCGGATCCGGGTGCGGTTCCCAGTCGGTGGTGACCTCGACCAGTTCGCAGGAGGCGAAGCGGGCGAGCGCTCGATAGCCGTCCGGATAGAAGCGCCAGCAATCCTGCGGATAGCGGTGCTCGGGGCCGCGCGACGGGGCGATCAGGAAGATTCGCCCGCCCGGCCTGAGGACGCGCAGCATTTCGAGCCAGGACATCCAGAAGTACTCGACATGCTCGAACGCCTGACCCGAGATCACCAGGTCGAAGCTCCCCGAGGGGAAGGGCAGGCGATACGGCGATTTCAGCACGACGTCCACGCCGGGGCCCGCCTCCAGGTCGATCCCGGTGTACCTCCAGTTTGGATTGCCGAAAAGCGTGCGGTACGAGCCGTTGACGTCGTAGGAGCCTATGTCCATGACCGTCAACGGCAGCTGCGGATGGAGATAGCGGGAGACCAGGTCCCGCATGTGCTCGTAGGAACTCTTGTGCATGCGCTAGCCGCCCGTTCTTCCTTCGGATGCGCGCGCGTCCAAAGGCTTCACCGGCGCTTCAGGAAGCCGAGGGGGTTCCAGGTGATCACGAACGATTCCCGGTCCCGGTCGGTGATGAAATCCTTGTTTGCGGCAAGGAAGGTTTCAATGGCCTCGTAGGGCCCAGGCGTCGGACCCACCTCCAGGCCATGGTGGCAGATCGAGTCCTCGACGATGAAATATCCCCCGGGCTTGACCAGGCTCGAATAGCTGTTCAACACATTCAGAGTGTTCTCGTAGGTATGAGAGCTGTCTTCGATGACCAGCACTGAGTCCTCGGGCCCGATCATGCCCTTGACCGTGTCCGCCAGGGCGGTGGCGTCGCCTTCCAGAAAAGTGATTCTCGGATGGGCGCGTGCGTCCGGATGGAGGTCGGCGTGATGGATGTCCACCCCGATGATCCTGCCTGCGCCGATCAGGTCGAGCAGGTGGGCAAGGGCCAAAGCGCTCCCGCCGAAACGGTTGCCGATTTCGACGATCACCGTGGGCTTGAGCTCGTGGATGATTTCCTGGTAGACCCAGAAATCCATGGGATTCTTCTGGGTCCGCACGCCGAAGTAGGTCGTGCGCGCCACGATCCGGTCCTGGATGGGCTTCAGGACTTCCGAAAGCGGCGAGGACCCACATTCTTCAAGATACAAAGTCATTCTGAATCGATCTCTCGCTCGTCAGACGCAACTCGACTGCCAGCCTCGCCCAGAGGGGTTGCACACGATGGCGTCGGCCCGATACGAAGCCGTTTCGGGCTTTACATGAAGTAGCCGGTCACGTCCAGCACCATGTGGACTTGCCCGCTGCCATTGACGAACGCGAACACCGCAAGATCAAGGGGGAAGGCCATCCGGTCGGCGGCGAGCGGGAC
>JANLSZ010000142.1:0-4214 GCA_031362685.1 Vicinamibacteria bacterium
TGTCCAGCTCCGTCCGCCGATCTGGAGGGAGCGGCCGATCTCGAGGCCCTGGTAGGCGTTCGCCGCATTCTTGCCGACCACCACCTCGTTGGTGCCGAGGGTGAGGAATCGACCCTCGACTATCCGCACCCCCCGACGAACGTCCAGGACGCGTGACCCGACGCCCCTGACCTGGACGTTGCTGTCGTTCCCGTCGGCGCGGGCCGGGAAGACCGCGAGGGCGACCACCTCGGGGCTGACCAGGGAACCGCGGTCGTCGTGGACCACCAGAGGACTGTCCTCGATCACTCGGGTCTGCGCGATGGAGACCACACTGTCCATCTCCGCGGTGGCGCCCGCGCGCCTCACGATCGCGTTGTCCTCGAGGCCGGAGGCGATCAAGGTGGCGCGGAAGCCGTGGGCGAGCGAGAGCGTCGCCACGAAAACGGCCACCGTCCCGGCGATGCCCAGGACGGCGACCAGCGCCCCCGTCCACCTCTCGCGGAGGCTCTCGAGGTTGTAGGCGAAGGGAATCACAGGCGCCTCAGAGCCTCGATGACGCCCAGGCGTCGCGCGCCGACGGCGGGGATCACCGCCGCGAGGAGGCCCGTAGCCACGATCAGCAGCGCGCCGAGCACGAACCCGGGTGCGGGGATGTAGAAGGCGGGGAAGAAGCCGGTCGGATCGCCCCGCAGGGTGAAGAGGTGGCCCAGGACGAGGCCGGCCGACCCGCCGAGGGAGGCGACCAGAACGCTTTCCAGGAAGACGAGCCGAAGGACGAAATTGTCGGAGAACCCCACCGCCTTCAAGACCGCGAGTTCGCCCGTGCGTTCGCGCACGCTGGCGGCCACGGTGTTGCCGGTGACCAGGAGCAGAGTGAAGAAGACCACCGCCCCGATGGTGACGAGCAGAAACTTCACGTTGCCCATGGCCTTGATGAAGGACTGGTTCAAGGCCCGCTCGGTCATGGTTCGGGTTTCGTAGGGCGAGTTCGCGAACATCGCGTCGATTTCCTTCGAGATCTTCACGGTGTCGTCGATGTTGGCGATCTTCACGATGTACCACCCGACCATGTTTGCGATGTCGCCCTTGGCCTTGTCCTTCAGGTAGTCGTAACGGAACCAGAACTGGGTGAGGTCGTCGAACTCGCGGGTGCCCGTGTAGATGCCGACGATGTCGAACTCCCACAGGCCCGGAAAGATCGCTCCCTGAATGGGCACGCGATCTCCGACCTTCCAGCCGAAGCGTCGCGCGGTGGACTGACCCACCACCGCCCCGGTCTTGGTCCTGAGGAACGCTTCCCACTGATCCTTCGGCACCACGAACTCCGGATACAGGTCTCTCCAGGTGGCGGCGTCGATGGCGAATTGCGCGAAGAAGTTCTTCGGATCCTGATAGACCCCGCCGAACCAGACCCCCAGACCGTTGGTGACGATCCCCGGCACCCGGGCAATGCGATCGCGGTAAGCATAGGGAAGAGGCACGATGAAGGAGGTCCGGTTCATCACCACCAGCCGATCCGCGCCTCCGGCCGCGATCGCGGAATCGAAACTCGCCTGCACCGCGGTGAGAATCGCGTAGAGGAACAGAGCGACCGCGAAGGATCCGATGGTCAGCGCGGTGCGCGTCTTCTTCCGTCCGAGGCCGGAGAGAAGCAGGGGCAGGAACTTCATCACGCGGGTCCGGGGGAGCGCCCGCCTTCCGCCTCGGCGAGGACGCCCTTGTCCAGATGCAGGATCTGATGGGCGCGCTCCGCGGCCTTGGGGTCATGGGTGACCATGAGAATCGTCTTCTTGTACTCGTTCACCAGAACGTCCAGGAGATCGAGAATCTCGGAGGCGGTCTTGCGGTCGAGGTCGCCGGTGGGTTCATCGCAGAGCAGGAAGGTGGGATCGGCCACGATGGCGCGGGCGATGGCCACGCGCTGCTGCTGGCCGCCGGAGAGCTGGCGGGGGTAGTGCTGGACGCGGTCGGAAAGACCAACGATCCGCAGCGCAGTTTCGACGTGAGCCTTGCGCTCGGCCTTCTTGAGTGGGGTGAGGAGCAGCGGCAGCTCGACATTGCGGAACGCGGTCAGGACCGGGATGAGGTTGTACATCTGGAAGATGAAGCCCACGTGCCGGGCCCGCCACTGGGTCAGCCGCGCGCGCGACATCGCGGAGAGCGCATCGCCCGCCACCGTGATCGAACCCTCGGTCGGAGTATCGAGGCCGCCGAGCAGGTTCAGGAGCGTCGTCTTGCCGGACCCCGACGGTCCCATGAAGGCCACGTAGTCCGAGGCGTCGATGTCCAGGTTCAGTCCCTGGAGGACGCGGATCTCTTCGCTGCCGCGGACGTAGGTCTTGGCGAGGTTGCGCACCCGGATGAGGGACGAGACCGCGTCATTGACCTCGATGCGCATGAGCGGATTCTAAGTTGGCCGCGGTCGCCCCCCATACGACCGATTGCCCATAAAACCATAAATATGGTAGACAGCGGTTGTGAAGACCACGGTTGAACTCCCCGACGCCCTGTTTCGATCGGCGAAGGCCCACGCCGCGCAGGAAGGGCTGTCCCTGAGGGTCTTTTTCGAACGAGCGGTCGCCGCTCAGCTGCGGCGCGAGGATGCGCCGGTGGCCGTCCCGGGCTGGAAGCAGTCGTTCGGCAAGCTCAGGGACATCAAAGCCGCTACTCGCGAGGTCCAGCGGGTCGTGGACCGCGAGTTCTCGCGAATCGAGACCGATACTTGGAAGTAGCTCTCGACACCAACGCTCTGTCGGCCTTCGCGGACGGAAACGACGCGCTGGGCGCGGTCCTCATGCCGTTTCGAGGACTCGCCCTTCCCGTCACCGTGCTGGGTGAGTATCGCTACGGACTGCTTGGCTCAAGAAAAAAGGCCCGGCTCGAGGAATGGCTGGACGAGTTGCTGGGTGAAATCCGCGTTCTCGAAACGACCGCTCGCACCACTGCGGCTTATGCGCGGGTCCGCCATCAGCTCCGCGTGGCGGGAACCCCCATTCCGGAGAACGATGTTTGGATCGCCGCCACCGCCATCGAGCACGACCTGCCGCTGGTCACCCGGGACAAACACTTCAAGGTAGTGGAAGGACTGGAAGTTCTCGTCTGGTAGGGCAGCAGCGTTCTGCTACGCGCGCACGGCTCCGGCGGCTTCGAGCTCGGCCCAGCGGGCGTAGAGCTTGTCGACCTCACCCTGGGCACTGGTGAGTGCCTCGTTCGCGTCGATCAAGGCCTGATAGTCAGAGGCGATGGCGGGATCGGCGACTCTCGCTTGGGAGGCTTCGAGGGTCTGTTCCGCTTCGAGGATCTTCGCTTCCATCTGGTCCCACTCGCGCTGGTCCTTGTAACTGAGCTTCTTCGCCCTCGCGGCCGGAGCGCTCGACGCTTTCGGCGCCGCGGCCGGAGTCTGCGAGGGTCGAGCGGTCGCGACCGGCGCGGGAGCGGTGGCGGTGGGAGGCGGGACATATTCGCGTCCCTGCGCCTCTTCCCACTGAGCGCAGTCGGCAAAGGGCGTGAGTCCTCCCCGGCCATCAAGGGCGAGGATCTGCGTGGACACGCGATCGAGCAGGTAGCGGTCGTGGGTCACCAGAACGAGAGCGCCGGGGAACTCGAGCAGGCTCTCTTCGAGAACCTCGAGGGTCGGGATGTCGAGGTCGTTGGTGGGCTCGTCGAGAAGCAGGACATCCGCGGGCTCGAGCATCAACTTGGCGATGACCACGCGCGCCTGCTCGCCGCCGGAGAGACGGCTCACCGGTGTGTCGAGCTGTTCGGGGCGGAACATGAAGCGCTTGGCCCAGCCGACGAGATGAATCGAGCGGCCGTTGAAGATCACCGCATCGCCAGTGGCCCCGAGGGTTTGACGGAGGGACTGGGTGGGATCGAGACGTGACCGATGCTGATCGAACATGACGATCTTCAGACCCTCGGCGTGGGTCAAGGTGCCGCTGTCCGGCTTCTCGGTGGCCGCGAGCATCCGCATCAGCGTGGTTTTGCCACTGCCGTTGCCGCCGAGGAGGCCGAGACGCAGGCCGGGCGAGAGAGTGAGGTCGAGTTTGGTGACGATGGGACGCCCGCCGTAACTCTTGGTCAGGTTCTTCGCCACGATGAGCTGCTTGGTCCGGCGTTCCGTGGCCGCGAAGTCGATTCCGACCGTGGACTTCTGCGACCGCCGGTCCAGATCCGCGAGTTCGCTCTGCATCCGCCCGGCTTCGTCGATCCGGGCCTGAGCTTTTCGCGTG
>JANLSZ010000346.1:0-3422 GCA_031362685.1 Vicinamibacteria bacterium
TCATTGCGAAGGCCAGATCGGTCTGGTTGGCCTGAAGCAATCTCCCGAGAGATTGCTTCACTCGATCCCGGAACTTCGGCTCATTCGCAATGACGGAAAGGGGCTGAAATGGGGCGAACTCGCACGGGTTTCTCAGCAGGGCCCAGTCGTTTCGTCGATTGCCCGAAGCAATCCCTTCCCACCACCACCAACCGCGCAGCACCGCGGCAGCGCAGGCTTGGTAGTGGTGGGAGGGGGTTGCTTGGTCGCCCGTGTTTCGACGGCTCCTGCTGAGAAACCCGTGCGAGTAAGGCCCATTTCAGCCCCTTTTCGTCATTGCGAGGGACCCGCCGTTTTGGAGTGGACCGAGCGCGCAGCCTGGCCTTGGGCCAAGCAATCCCTCGAGAGATTGCTTCAGGCCATGACGGACGGACAGTGGCCTTCGCAATGACGGTCATGGGGTTCCTTCCCAAAGTCACGGAGCGCGAAGCCTGCCCTCGGGGCACGTAGTCCGTGGACCGACTCGCAATGACGGTGCCGTCTCCCTACGCGCGGGCGTTCGCGGCGGCGGCTTCGGGGCCGAGCGACTTCACCAGCACCTTCGACCGGCGGCCGCTCTGTTCGTAGCGTTCGCGGCGGGCGGGCGGCAAATCGCCGGGCGTACCCTCGCTGAAACCCGCTTTCGACTGGAAGAAGTTGAAGGCCTGGGTGGAAAGCGCCATCAGCGACTTGAGCCCCAACTCGCGGGCCCGATCCTCGACGTACTGAACCATCCTTCGGCCTACGCCCTGATTCTCGTGGGTGTTGCGGACACACAGGCACGCCAGTTCGCCCTGCTGGGTGTCGGGATAGGGATGGAGGGCCACGCACGCGACCGGATTCTTGTCGACTTCCAGGATGTAGTAGTCGTCGAGCTGCTTCTCGATGGCCGCGCGGGTGCGGGGCAACAGTTCCTGGCTCTCCACCGAGGCCTTGATCAACTGTTGAATGCTGCGGACGTCTCGCTTCTTCGCGCGCCGGATCTGTCGGTAGTCGTTCGCATAGACGAGGGTGCCGATGCCCTCGTTGGAGAAGACCTCAGCCAGCAGGCCCTCATCGACCTGGCCGCTGATCACATGCACGCGCGGCACCCCCGCCTGGCAGGCGGCCACCGCATGTCGCGCCTTGGAAGTCTGGGCGGGGGCCACCGTGCCGTCATGAAGAGCCTTCTCGAGCTCAGCCACCGCCACTTGCCGGGCCACGGCCCCATTCACCATCAGGCCTTCAGCGGTGGTGACGAAGACAAGTTTCACCGCCCCGAGGGCCTTCGCCACTTCAAGCGCCACCGAGTCCGAGTTAACGCGATAGCTGTGGCCGTCGCCATCCATGCCGAGAGGCGGGATCACTGGAATGATGCCGCTGGCGATGAGCTTCTGGATGAACTCCACGTCGATCCGTTCGACCCGCCCGGTGAAGAGATGGTCGATGCCTCGGAGAATTCCCAGGGGATGCGCGATGACCGCATTGCTGCTGGCTCCGCGCAGATCGGCCGCGCTCAATCCCTCGAGCAGTTCATGAGTGAGGCGGTTCGCGGCGGTGAGGGCCAATTGCAGGGTCTCCGCATCCGTTATTCCCGACCCTTCGAGATCGGAGGCCGCGGCATCGTTCTTCTGCGCGAGGGCCTGAATCTGGGCGGCCGCGCCGTGAACCAGAACGATGCGGACGTTGAGCGACCACAAGACGGCCACGTCCATCAGCAGATTGGGAAAATTCTCGTCCTCGACGATGGCCCCGTCGATGGCGACGACGAAAGTCTTCTCCCTGAACTGCGGGACGTACCGCAGGATGCCGCGAAGGTCGGTGGCGCGCATGAGGGTGGAAGTAGATCACAAGGCCGGCCTCGGAATACACTTCACCGGTGCCCCCTGCAGATCCCACCCTGACCACCAATAGGCCGGAGATCGAGGTTCTGGCCCGCACCCTCGCGGCCGAGCACGAAGACGCCGAGAAGGCGAAGACTCAGATCTTCATCGAGGACAGGAACGAAGGGGATGCCGACGGACTCTCGTCCACCCTCAGCCTCCCCGCGCCTTATGCGGATCGCGGCGAGATCGGGCGGGGCGGCATGGGCGCGGTCCGGCGCGCCTTCGATGACGACCTGCAGCGGCTGGTCGCGATCAAGGTCATGCTTCCCTCGCTCAGAAAGAAGGATGCGGTCACCCAGCGTTTCATAGACGAGGCGCGGATCACCGCCTTGATCGATCACCCGAACATCGCCCCCGTGTATCGCCTGGCCAAGGCGCCCGACGGCTCTCTCTCCCTGGTGATGAAGCTGATCGAGGGCCAGACCCTCGGCGCTTACCTGGGTGGACTCCCACCTCCGCCCTGGCCGCCGAGCGTTCTCGACACGGTGCTCTCCATCTTCGTGAAGGTGTGCGATGCGGTGGCCTTCGCGCACAGTCGCGGTGTCATCCACCTGGATTTGAAGCCCGACAACGTCATGCTGGGGCCGTTCGGTCAGGTCTACGTGGTCGATTGGGGAATCGCGCGCTATCGGCCGGGTCCTGAACAGCCCGTCCTGCTTCAGACCTCGTCACCCAGAAGCGCCTCGACGGGAACCCCGGCCTACATGAGCCCGGAGCAGGCCCTGCGCCTGGAGCCCCATATCAGCGAATTGACCGACGTCTTTCTGCTCGGAGGAATGCTGTACGAAATCCTGACCGGGCACCGGCCCCACGGCGGCCAGACCCTGGTCGCGGTCCTCACCGCCGCCATCCGGGGAGCGATCACGCCCCCCGCCGAGCGTGCGCCTAATCGTTCGATCCCCCCCGCCCTGGCCGTCATTGCCATGAAAGCCGTGGCCACCCGCCCCGAGGATCGCTACGGAAGCGTGCTCGATCTGCAGCGCGACGTGGTGGCCTTCCAGCGCGGCGAAGAGCGCGCTCCGCGTCGAACCTATGAGACGGGCAGTGTGGTCATTCGCGAAGGCGAGCCGGGCGACGAGGCGTTCGTGATCGTCAGCGGACGATGCGTGGTCACGGCCACGAGCGAGGGAAGGCGGGTGGTGCTTCGCGAGCTGGGGCCGGGCGATGTCTTCGGCGAGACCGCGGTGTTCTCGGATGAGCCTCGAAGCGCCACCGTCGAGGCCACGCAGACGATGGTGGTCAGAGTAGTGACGGGCGAGACGCTCTCGCAGACCCTGGGCCTTCAGACCTGGACCGGCGAGTTCGTCAAGGCGCTGGCCGACCGCTTCCGCGAAGCCGACCGGCGGGCACGCGAGTAGGTCCCCGAAGCAAGGTTTACAGCGTGAAGGGGTATTGCCCCCCTACGTCATTGCGAGCCGTGGACGTCCGTCGGACGTGACTATTGGGAGAAACCCCACACCGTCATTGCGAAGGCCAGATCGGTCTGGTTGGCCTGAAGCAATCTCCCGAGAGATTGCTTCACTCGATCCCGGAACTTCG
>JANLSZ010000379.1:0-1837 GCA_031362685.1 Vicinamibacteria bacterium
CCACCGCCCACTGGAACCCGTAACAAATACCGAAGAAGGGCGTGCCCGACTCACGCGCGTACTGGGCCGCCATCACCATCCCCGCGGTGCCCCGCGCGCCGAATCCTCCGGGTACGAGAATTCCCGAGGAGCCCGCAAGCAGGGACGGCCCCTTGGCCTCGAGCTCCTCCGACTCGACCCAGCGACGGATCAGCTTCACGCCGTTGGCCAGCGCGCCGTGGGTGAGGGCTTCGTTGAGACTCTTGTATGAGTCCTCGTAGGAGACGTACTTCCCGATGATGGTGATCTCGACTTCGTCCTTGGGATTCTTGATCGTGCTCACGATCCTCTCCCAATGGGCGAGATCGCAACCGGCCGAGGTCAGGCCGAGGCTCCTCAGAATGAAGGTGTCGAGTCCCTGAGACTTGAGATGGAGCGGGACCTCGTAGATCGTGGGGACATCGAGCGCCGAGATCACTGCTTCTTCAGGCACGTCGCAGAAGAGGGCGAGCTTGGCCTTGATGTCCGGGGGCAGATCCACTTCGGTGCGACAAAGCAGGGCCTGAGGTTGAATACCGATGCCCCGGAGTTCATGAACCGAGTGCTGGGTGGGCTTTGTCTTCAGCTCCTGCGCGGTCTTGATGAAGGGCACCAAAGCGAGGTGAACGAACATCGCGTTGTCCCGGCCCACATCGCGACGGAACTGGCGGATCGCTTCCAGGAAAGGAAGGCTCTCGATGTCGCCGACCGTGCCTCCGATCTCCACGATCAGAACATCCACGCCGTCTCCGCACTCGCGGATCGCCGCCTTGATCTCGTCGGTGATATGCGGGATCACTTGAACCGTGCGCCCGAGGTAGTCGCCCCGACGTTCCTTCTGGATCACCTGGCCATAGATCTGACCGGTGGTGATGTTCGACTTCTTCGACGTCGTCACATGAGTGAAGCGTTCATAGTGGCCAAGGTCGAGGTCGGTTTCCGCGCCGTCCTCGGTGACGAAGACCTCGCCATGCTGATAGGGGCTCATGGTGCCGGGGTCGACGTTGAGGTACGGATCGCACTTCATCAGGCCCACCCGGAAGCCGTGGCCTTCGAGCAGACAACCGATCGACGCCGCGGCGATACCCTTGCCGAGTGACGAGACCACGCCACCGGTCACAAAGATGTACTTGGTAGGTTTTGGCATTTGGTTTCAGGAGCCTCTGCTTAGTGGGTGGTGGACATTGAGTCGAGGGAAATCAGGGCCCGGACGCGCTCGAGATCTTCCGGGGTGTCGACGGCAACCGTGCCTTCTCCATCCACCGGCTCGACCAGGATCTTCAGGCCGTGGTGGAGCGCGCGAAGCTGTTCGAGCTGCTCCAGCGGTTCGAGCGGGGAAGGCGTCAGGGCGGCGAAGGCGGCGAGAGTCTCGCGGCGGAAGACGTAGAGGCCGACATGTTTCCGCGTGATCCCCGCGGCGATAGCGGCTCTTGCCGCGGCCTCGAGAGTCCGCTCCGTGGTCCGAACATGAGGAATGGGACTGCGCGAGAAGTAGAGAGCGTGCTTTCGCGCGTCCGTGACCACCTTCACCACCGCGTCCGACATCATCTCGTCGAAGTGCCGCAGGGGCAGGGAAAGGGTCGACAGGGCGGCATCGGGATCAGCCTTCAAGGCGTTCACGGCGGTGTCGATCATGGCCGGATCGATCATCGGCTCGTCGCCCTGGACGTTCACATAGATGTCCGCGTCAATCTGCTTCGAGGCTTCGGCCAGGCGGTCGGTGCCCGTAGGGCAGGTGGGTGAGGTCATAAGCGCCCGGCCGCCGAAGGCGGCTACGGCCTTCATTACCCGGTCGTCGTCGGTGGCGATCACCACTTCG
>JANLSZ010000003.1:0-10008 GCA_031362685.1 Vicinamibacteria bacterium
TTCCCCGTTACGAAGGCCTGGGCGGCTTCACCCGCAAGGTCACGACCACATCCCCGGAGGCGCAGGCCTACTTCGACCAGGGCCTGGCTTTCCTTTACGCGTTCAACCACGACGAGGCGCTCCGCGCCTTCGGTCGGGCGAGCGAGCTCGACTCGAAGTGCGCGATGGCTCTGTGGGGCCTCGCCCTGGCAAACGGACCTCACATCAACAACATGACGGTGCCACCGGAGAGGGAGAAGGCGGCCTTCGACGCCCTCGCCAAAGCCCGCGCCCTTGAGTCGAGCCCGGTGGAGAAGGTCATGGTCGGCGCTCTTTCGACCCGCTATGCCGATCCTCAACCCAAGGATCGAACCGCGCTCAATCAAGCGTACGCGACGGCCATGCGCGCGGCCTGGAAGAGTTACCCCAAAGACGCCGACGTCGGCGCTCTCTTTGCGGAGTCGCTCGCGAACCTCAGGCCTTGGGATCTCTGGCTGCCGAACGGCCGGCCGCAGCCAGGAACGGAGGAGCTGGTGGCCGCGGTCGAGGCCGTCCTCGTCATCGATCCAAAGCACCCATTCGCCAATCACCTGATGATCCACGCGGTGGAGGCCTCGCCTCACCCCGAGCGCGCCGACGAAGCCGCGAACGTCCTGCGCGATCTTCAGCCCGGCCTGGGGCACATGGTTCACATGCCGTCGCACATCGACATCCGCCGCGGACGCTGGCAGGAAGGGATCGTCGCGAACGCCAAGGCCATCGAAGCGGATCGGGCCTACACCGCCAAGGCCCCGGAGCAGGGCTTCTATCGGCTCTACATGTCCCACAACCACCACATGCTGACCTACGCGGCGATGATGACGGGGCAAAGCGCCCTCGCGCTGAAGACGATCCGCGAGATGGTGGCGGACATCCCGCTCCCCTTCTTCAAGGAGAACCCGTGGGCCGATGGCCTCCTGGCCTCGCCTCTCGAGGTCCTGATGCGCTTCGGCAAGTGGGACGAGATCCTGGCCACTCCCGAGTTTCCCGAATACGTCCCGCTCTCGCGCTCGCTCCAGCATTACGCGCGAGCGGTGTCCTACGTCGCGAAGGACGATCTGGCCAACGCGCAGAAAGAGCAGGCGGCGTTCATGGAAGCGCGGGCGAAGGTCGCGAAGGAGGCGACGTTGGGGAATAACTCGGGCGCCGACCTGCTTGACGTCGCCGAGCATCTGATGAAGGGCGAGATCCTTTTCCGCTCCGGAAAAGTCGATGAGGGCGTTACCGCCATGCGCGAGGCGGTCGTCCGCGAAGACAGGCTCCGCTACGACGAACCTCCGGACTGGCTCCAGCCCGTGAGGCATCCGCTCGGGGCGGCGCTCCTGCAGAGCGGCCGCCTGGGCGAAGCTGAAGCGGTCTTTCGATCCGACCTCTTGAAACTGCCCGGAAACGGCTGGAGCCTCTTTGGCCTCGCACGGTCACTCCGGCTTCAAAAGAGAGGCGTCGAGGCCGCGGTCATCGAAAAGCAGTTCGCGAAGGCCTGGGCGAAGGCCGACATGAAAATCAAGTCGGCCTGCCTCTGCCTGCCCGGGGTCTAATTCGAAGGCGCTACTCCGGGCGAAGGGCGGGCCAAGCCCTGGGTCACGACTTGCGGCTGGCGACGTAGTCGAGGGCGAATTTCTGCAACGCCTCGCTCGAGAGCCCAATAGCCTTGGCCTCCGCCAAGGAGCGCTCCTCTGTCCACTTGTCGATCACCATCCGTTTGATCAGCCAGAGGGTGGCGGCACGATTGCCGGAGCCGCAGTGAATGAAGAGCGGCTGGTTCGCAGGCTCGGCCACGACCTTCAGGAACTCATCGGCCACCTTCACGTCCGGGGCTGCGCTTTTGAACGGCAGGTGGATGTACTTGAGGCCAGCCGCCGCGGCCGCCGCGCGCGATTCATCAATCCTGGCTCCTGCCTCGGTCTCCTCCCGCAGGTTCAGCACCGCTTTGTAGCCGAGCGTCGCGATGCCGGGCAGAGCCTTGACCTCGGTCGCTCCGGCGCACCCGATCGTGGCATCCACTTTGGTGTAGTTGCGCACCCCCTCGATGGGAGGCGCTTGGGACGGCAGGGGGGTCGGAGATGGTGGGGACGTCGCCGGTGGCGCCTGGATAGCGGAAACGGCGAACAGCAGCGCCACGATGAGCAAGGGATGGGTCATGATCAAATTATGCTCGATCGGACCGCTCACCCGATAGCGATCACCGGACCTTCAGGTGGGAGAGCTCTTCTCCCGAGGGGATCCTTCACACCCTCCAAAGTGATCCATTTGGCCCATTGCGCGGAAGGTCGGGAAGACGTCTCCTTGGTCGAGTGAGGTTGATGCCGGTGTCGGTGTCGGCCTGACCGCAGCCACAGGAGGCTCCAGATGATTCGACAATTCCTTGTTGCAACAACCGCCCTCGCTCTTTCGGCGAGTGTGGCCCATACCCAGACCCCGCCGAAGGTCAAACAGGTACCAGCCCAGCGAGCGCCCGTCGAGGGCAAGGCCATGTTCGACCAATACTGCGCCGTGTGTCACGGCAAAGACGCAAAGGGCAGCGGGCCGGCCGCCTCGGCGCTGAAGAAGGCGCCCTCGGACCTCACCAAGATCAGCACCCGGAATGGCGGCGCCTTCCCCGAGGTCAAGGTCGGGCGCTACATCGAAGGGCGGGACGAGGTGGAGTCGCACGGCACGCGCGACATGCCGATGTGGGGCGACGTGTTCAAGTCGCTCGACAGCCCGGACACCGCGAACCGGCGCGTATTTGCGCTCGTGGAACATCTCAAGGCGCTGCAGACGAAGTAGTCGGCTCCGGTTCGGATGGAGGGCCGGGCACCCGGCGCGTCCGCGGCTGCTCTAGACTGCCCCCACGATGACACTGGTTCCCGGCGCCTGCCTCGGGTCGTACGAGATCCGAGGAGCATGGGGGGCGGGTAGGATGGGCGAGATGTCTCGCGCACCCTGGTTCGCGCGGCGAGACCGCGACCGCTTCCGGCCCCACGGCCGGCCGTGCAAACACGACTCCGACCTGCGCGTCGGCCGGAGCGTATCAAGAGTTGAGTCGTATTCCCCTGCCCAGGAAGGTTCATGAAGCCCGTTGTGTATCTGGCCGCCGGCCTGAGTCTCACCGCATGCGCGGCGCCTTCAGCACGGCCTCCCGCCGCCATGACCACCCGGGCCGCCGCCTCCACGTACCTGGACTCGTCCGGCCGCGACGACGTGCTCACCGGCGGCGTGAAACTGATTCCCATCACCACGCCCAAGGGCACGTTCAAGGTGTGGACCAAGCGGGTGGGCAACAACCCGAAGATCAAAGTGCTCCTCCTCCACGGCGGTCCCGGCGCCACCCACGAATACTTCGAAGCCTTCGACAGCTATTTTCCGCAAGCGAGCATCGAGTACTACTACTACGACCAGCTCGGCTCGGCATTCAGCGATCAGCCGAAGGATCCGGGCCTTTGGGATCTTCCCCGTTTCGTCGAGGAAGTCGAGCAGGTCCGACAGGCGCTTCATCTCGATTCGAGCGACTTCTATCTGCTCGGTCATTCGTGGGGCGGCATCCTGGCCATCGAATACGCACTCAAGTATCAGCAGAACCTCAAAGGCCTGGTCATCTCCAACATGATGGCCAGCATCCCCGCCTACGCCGAATATGCCGAGAAGGTGCTCATTCCCACCATGGATCCGAAGGTGGTCGCGGAGATCCGAAAACTCGAGGCGAAGAAGGACTACGACAATCCGCGGTACATGGAACTGCTGGTTCCGAACTACTACGCCTTCCATATCCTGAGGATGCCGCCCGATCAGTGGCCCGACCCCGTCAATCGCGCGTTCGCCCGCCTCAACAAAGATGTCTACATCCCCATGCAGGGGCCGAGCGAGATGAGTGCTTCCGGCAAGCTCGAGAAGTGGGACCGCATGGCCGACCTCGGGAAGATCACCGTGCCGACCCTCACCATCGGCGGCCAGTACGACACCATGGATCCCCGGCACATGGAGAAGATGTCAACCCTGCTTGGGAAGGGGCGCTATCTCTACTGCCCGAACGGCTCCCACATGTCGATGTACGACGACCAGAAGACCTACTTCGACGGTCTGATCAAGTTCATCGAGGCCGTCGATCAGGGGACGCTCTGAACTAAAAGTCCCGGGGCGACGGGGCGGACGGGGGCGCCAGCTCCTTGAGCAGGAAGGCGTCCCGGTCGGCCACGATTTCGGGGAGGTTCATGGCGTGGTCGGTCTCGTAGAACTTCCGATTCTTCGTTCCCGCGGCACTCGCGATGATTCCGGTGTCCACCCGCGACACGTAGATGTCCTTGGTTCCGAACTGGAGGAACGTACTCGCGTTCTTCATCTGACGCAGATAGTCGGTGAGCTCGAGCATGGCGTTCTGTCTAAGATATTCCGCTTTCGACTTCGGCTGGGGGCCGAGGAAGGCCCAGTCATTGAGGCTCGGGGCCACCGCGACGTAGACATACGCTTTGGCGCGCGGGTCGACGCCCGCCATCATCATCGAATACATGCCTCCGTAGTCATGGCCCACCAGGCCCACCCGGGACTTGTCCACGCCCGGCTGCGAGAGCAGCAGGTCCATCCCCCGGCGCAGCGCGATCACCTGCCGGATCGAGTTGCCGTAGTCCTCTTCGAGCACGCGCTTGCCGAACCAGTCCGGATTGACCGAGGTGGACCACATCGCGTCGACCAAGACGGACACCACACCCTGGGACGCGAGCTTCACCGCCTCGGTCAGGAACTGGGTGCGATTCGTGGTCTCCGGGTCACCGAGCCAGTGCACAAAGAGCACCGCCGCGAACGGGCCCTGGCCTTGAGGCGTCACGACATAGGCGGCCACATCCTTACCGGTCAGCGCGTTGAACATCACGTCATGAACCAAAGCGCCTTCACGCATCTCGACCTTCATCTCGACCACCCCCAGGGGAATCGAGCGGTCGTAGTTGAAGAGGGTGCGCTGGGCTTCGGACTCGTCTCCCGACGCGGCACGCGCCGAAGCGGAAAACCCAACCGCGGTTATGACGGAAAGAGCCATGAAGGTCCGGTACATTGACTGTCTCACTTTGGTCCCGCTCCTTGAAGTACAGACACCCTAACCTCGTCAGGCCGCGCCTTCCGCCGGAAGCCACTTCTCGATGACCGCCTTCAACTCGGCGAGGCCCGCGGGTTTGGTCAGATAATCGTTCATTCCCGCGGCCTCACACCGAAGGGCTTCGTCTTTAAGAGCGTTCGCAGTCAGAGCGACGATGGGGATGGGCTCCCGCCCCTTCTTCCGTTCGAGGGCTCGGATGGCCGCGCTGAGCTCGTAGCCGTCCATCTCCGGCATCTGCAGATCGGTGACCACCAGCGCATAATCGCCGCTCTCCCAGCGTTTGAACGCCTCGCGCCCATCGGGCACCACGTCGGCGGTGTAACCCAGGCTCCGGAGCTGCTGCTGGATGACGATCTGGTTGATTCTGTTGTCCTCGGCGACGAGGATGAGTTGCGACTTCCAAACGGCCTGATCGCGAGGGGGGGAGAAGTTTTCCCTCGGAGTTCCGGCCGACGGGGGCGTGCCTCCCTCGGCCCCCCGGCCTCCGGCCATCGCCACCGCTTCGAGGAAAGTCCGCTGGTTGAGGATGTTGCCATCCAGTTCCACGGTGTCGGCCTGCCTCTTTCGAGGCCGGCGACGGCGGCCACGGCCGATGATCACAAAACAGGTCTCCTCATCCGCGCGACGAGACGCGGTCGCCCGCACCTCGTCGGGCGAAATCGGTCCATCGCTCGTATCCACGATCCAGACCCAGGGCCCCTTTGGACACTGGGCCGCGAACATCCGCGCGCTCCTCAGATCAACCGCGCGCTCGACCAGGGCTCCGGCGGCGACAAGATGGGCGGTGAGATCCCAGGCGAGGCTGGTGGGTCCACCCACCATGAGGCACGCAAGGCCGGCCACGTCCGGCCTGGTTTCAATGGGCCAACCCGCGACCGGGGTGAAGGGCAGGTGCACGGTGAAGGTCGATCCCTTCCCGGGTTCGCTTCGGACCTGGATCTCGCCTCCCATGAGTCGGGCGAGATTGCGGGAGATATTGAGTCCGAGCCCGGTGCCGCCAAAGCGCCTGGTGATGGACGCGTCCGCCTGGGTAAAGGAGGTGAAGAGACGCGAGAGCGCGTTCTTGTCCATCCCGATGCCATTGTCGGTCACCTGGAACTCGACCACCGCATGGTCTTGCTCGTGGTCGATCAGCACGACGCGCACACTGACTCGCCGGGGCAGAGCCTGCCCGCTCGAGAACTTGATGGCGTTGCCAACGATGTTGTGCAGCACCTGACGGAGGCGAACGGCATCACCCAGGACCTGATCGGGGAGCCTCGGATCGGTGAACAGAGTCAGTTCGACCGCGTTCTTGGCCGCCATCTGATCGAGCAACTCGCAAACTTTCTCGACCACCGCGGAAATCGACAAGGGCGCCCGCTCGACCTCCACCATCCCCGCTTCGATCTTGGAGAAGTCAAGGATGCCCTCAATGATGGCGAGGAGCGAGGTGGCCGACTCGTGAGCCACATCCGCCATCTGGTCCTGCTGGCTGTTGAGGCTGGTCTGACGCAGCACGTCGATCATGCCCAGGACGCCGTTCAGCGGAGTGCGGATCTCGTGACTCATGTTGGCCAGGAACTGCGACTTGGCCTCGCTCGCCTGTTCGGCCAGGCGACGCGCCTGGTCCAACTCGGCCGTGCGCTCCTTGACCTTGTCTTCAAGCTCGAGGTTGAGCCGGGACAGGCTCGCCTCTGCTCGCTTTCTCCGGGTGATGTCTTGAGTGTTGGTAAGACTGAAGGCCCGGCCGCCAATCTGCATAAGGGCGCCGGAGTGGAGGGCTGCAAAGGTCGACTGGTCTTTCCGCCGCATCGGCGCCTCGTAGCCGGACACCGTGCCCTCGGTCCGGAGGCGTTCAAGATACAGAGCGCGATCATCCTCGGAAACCCAGATCCCCAGCTCCGTGGTGGTCCGACCGATGGCATCCTCGCGGGAATACCCAAAGGCGGAGAGGCTCGCCGCATTGAGTTCGACGATGTGACCCTCAGCCACACTCACCAGAGCCATGCTCACCGGACTGTGGTCGAACACCGCGTGGAAGCGTTCCTCGCTTTCCCGCATCGCCTCCTCGGATCGCCGGGTCGCTTGTTCGGCCCTCCTCCGTTCCGTGATGTCGAGGACGGTGACCAGCGAGGTGGGCGCTTCACCCCCGCCAGTCATCAACGCGCTGGAGAAAAGCACATTCATGATTTCGCCGTTGCTCTTGCGCATCCTGGTCTCGAAGCTGTCCACCCGGCCATCGCGGCGCAGGATATCGAGGCACCGCCGCCGATCCTCCGGATCGGCCCACAGCTGCAACTCCTCGGTGGTTCGGCCCGCATCCGCGGCGAGGTCGTAGCCGAACATCTTCGCCGCCGCTTCGTTGGCGGCGATGAGCCGGCCCTCGGGAACAGAAGCGACCGCGATGGTGATGGGAGAGTGTTCGAAGATCCGGCGGAAGCGCTCCTCGCTCTCCCTAAGCGCTACCGTGCGCGTCTCGGCCTCTCGCAACGCGTCCGCGTAGATGCCGGCGTTGTGAACGACCAGGGCGGCGTGCCGAGCCAGCATCTCGCCGCGGGAAACCTCCTCCGCACCGAAGATCCGGCCCGGCTCGGCGCGTCCGAGAGAGAGCACGCCCAGACACCGCGTTCCCAAAAGGATCGGAAACTCGGCCACCGCGCGCAGCGCATGCGCGTCATAGGCGGCAGAGCGGTGAGGCCAGGAAGAATAGTCCTCGACCACCACCGGACGACCGGTGTCGCAAACCTGGAATGAGATCGGAGCCTCGGCTCGGCTCAGCCGGAAGCCCCTGGGGTAAGGGTGATTGGGTGTGATCGCACGGATCACAAAGGCGTCTTCCTCCTTGAGGACGAGTTCGCCAAAGGGCGCGTCAAGGAGAGCGGTCGCGCGTTCGACCACGGCCTGGAGAAGATCGTCAAGATCGTGGCGAGCCAGAAGGTCGAGAGTGGTCTGGTGCAGGGCCTCGAGGAACTCCTTCTGGCGCAGGAGAACTCGGGCCGAAGCCCCCTCGGCAGCGCGGAAGCGCTCGTTATCGCGCAGGCTCCCTTGGGCACGAACCACGCCCAACCGTATGTAACTGACGAACAGAACGATCAGGGCGATGATGAACGCGTTGACCTCGCCACCCGCGACGAGGAGGCGCGCCACCAGGGACCCGAGGGCAACCGCGGCGAAGAGTGAGGCCGCCACCAGATCGGAAGCCCCCATGGTGAGAGATGCCACCGACACCGCCGTGACCGCAAAGGCCAGAACCACCTGATGCGCTCCGTCGACGGCGGGATACAGAAGCCAGGCGGCCAGGCCCCAGGCCGCTCCGTGCACCGCGAAGGCGGCGCGAAAGCGGGAGCGCCAGCGACGAAGGACCTCGGCGGACGCGCCCTCCAGGGCCCGGCGACAGGCCAACCCCAGGGCGACCCGGATGGTGATCGCGCCCGCCAGGAGGCTGATCCAGGTGGCGGTGGCTGCGGGCGATACGTGCCTCCACAGCACCGCGGCCAGGGCTCCACCCAGGACCGCGCTTCCAAAAACGGCCGACCCCAGACTGGCGAGGTGCGCCCGCAGCTGTTCACGACAGACGGCGCTCCCCTGATCAGAGGCTTCGGTGGCCGTGCCGGATCCGGGCACGCTCGTTCAGTTCCGCCCTTTCCGCATCGAGCCAGTATACGAATCCCCGGGGTCGCTCGGGCCGGCCTTGCTAACCTTTGGTTCCGGTGACTCATCTTGTCCTCTACGACGGCGTCTGCGGCCTGTGCGATCACTTCGTGCAGTTTCTCCTGCGGATCGACGCCCACGATCAGCTCCGTTTTGCCGCCCTTCAAGGGCCGATAGGAACGGGCATCCTGAAGCAGGCCGGGCGCGCCACCGACCCTCTCTCCACGGTGATCGTGGTGGCCGACTATCAGTCGCCCTCGCCGCGACTGCTGTATCGCAGCGACGCCGCCGTCTTCGTCATCGCCTCGACCGGGGGGATCTACGCGGCCGCCCGCGCGGTCCTCATCGTCCCTCGGTTCCTGCGCGATGCGGTTTACAACCTGATCGCCCGCTGGCGTTACCGGATCTTCGGCCGCTTCGACGCCTGCCCGCTTCCCCGCCCGGCGACGCGAGCGAAGTTCCTGGACTTCCCGGCTCGACCGACCGAACATTGACCGCCCGAGCCGGCCGTCTCGGCCTGACCCTGACCGGCGGTTCCTGCCGCTGCGCCTTCCAGGCCGGAGTGCTGCAGGCGCTCGATGAGCGCGGCATTCGTTTCTCCGTGGTGTCGGGCGTCTCTTCGGGAGCATGGAACACCGCCGCGGTCGCGGCGGGCTCGATCCATCGGCTGCGCGAGTTGTGGCTCGGCGCAACGAAGTATCCGGTCTACAGCCTGCGGAACTTCGCCTTCAACCGCACGCCCTTCAACTACCTCTACATGCACCATCACTTCACCCGCCATGCCGTGGACTTTGGGGCGATCCGACAGTCGCCGGTGCTGTGGATGGTGAGCCTCACCCGGGTGCGAGGTTTTCGACCGGTGATCTTCACCAATCGCGATCACTCTGACCTCGACCCTTTCGCCCTGACCCTGGCCACCAACACCCTGCCTCCAATCTACCCGTGGCCGGCGCGTATCGACGGACGGCTCTATGTCGACGGTGGTTTCACCAACAATGCGCCGTACGAAGCGGTGCTCGACGAGGGCTGCGAGAAGGTGATTCTCATTGCCAACAACGAAAATGGTTCGATCTTCAAGGATGTGCGGGACCGCGCGCACACCATCCCGGAGGCGCTGCGCGGCCGGGTGCAGTTGATTCATCCCACGCGGCCGATGCCGGTGACCTTCAACGATCTCGATCGCGGGCGTATCACCGACGCTCTCGATCACGGTTACGAAGTCGGACGGGTGGCCGTGGTTTGAGCGAAGCGCTTCCCGTCGCCCAGGCACTTCCCGAACTCCGGGACGC
>JANLSZ010000030.1:0-10099 GCA_031362685.1 Vicinamibacteria bacterium
GCTCGCTCGTGGCCAGGGGTCTCACCATCTTCTTCACCACCCACGTCCTCGACATGGCCGAGCGGCTTTGCGACGAGATCGGGGTGATCCACGAAGGCAAGCTCGTGGCCTCAGGCACCATCGACGAGATCAAGCGTTTGCGGCAGATGGGAGCGGACGCTCGGCTCGAAGACGTTTTCCTGCAGGTGGTGGGCGCGGAGAAGCCCAAGACCCCTCCCTCGTTTCTGAGTGGAGCCGCCCACGATCCGGTCATTGACTCTGCGCTCCCAAAGCCGTGAGCCGGCTGTTCCTGCTCCTCGGTCTTTCCTGGCGAACCCGCCTGCGCGGTTTCGCATCGGCGGGCGCCTCGTCGATCTTTCTGGTCCTGGGCGGCCTGTTCTATCTGGCCCTCACCTGCGCCATGGGGGCGGGCGCCTACTTTGTCCTGTCGCAAAGCCGGGGGGGCCGGGTGGAGCGGTTCGCCGACATTGCCGCGCTGGTGGTGTCGATGTTCGGCGTCTTCTTCCTGACCCGCCCTCTGATTCTCACCAATCTCTCAGGCAGCTCGCTGCAGAACCTGCTTCATCTGCCCATTCGCCGCAGCGAACTCCTGGTGTATTCGCTTCTCACGGGCGTGGTCACCCCCCTGCTGCTCGAGTCGCCGGTGCTCATCGGGGCGGGACTCGGCGTCGCTTCGCATCCCGCTCTGCTCCTTCTCACCCTGCCCCTCGCCCTTCTCTCTCACCTCACCCTGCTGGCCGGCGCGCATGCCATGTCCCTCTTCTCGGTGCTGATTGCCCGACGGACGTGGATTGCGGATCTGGCTCGAGTGTTCGCTTTCGCGATCTTCTTCCTCCCCTCCCTTCTCAACTACCAGGGGTCGCGAGATTTCCTTCGCCCCCTGATTGGGCCGATGGCTCAGCTCTCACCGCTGGGCTGGGCCGCCCGCGCCACCGTGTACGCGGGAGCCGGAGACCTGAAGCAGAGCCTGTGGTTCGCCGCACCCGCTCTCCTGCTGCTGCTTGGCATCGCTTTCCTTTCCATGACGCTCCTGAACCGGATCCTGGCCGGCGAAGGCGAGGACCGAGTGGAAAAGCAGACGAGGAGGGCGCGGCCCGCGCGGGTTCTGCTGCCAGGTGCTTTGGGGGCCCTCATCGAGACCCAACTGCGAACCCAGCTGCGCACGCCCGCCGCGCGCATGGCCCTTCTCATGCCCACTCTGATGATGGGCTTCTTCGCCTTCTCATTGTCGCGGCCCGGGGCCATGGTCAGCCCTTTCGCGATGGTGGTTTTCTTGAGCCTGATCGGCGGCAACGCTTTTCTCATCATCGGCCGCGGGATCGCCCTGATCCTGGGTACACCGGTGTCACGGGCCTCGATGCTGGTCGCAAGCGACATCTCCGGGTTCATGTTCCGCATTCCCCCTCTGCTCGCGATCATCGCGGTGACGGCCTGGAGAGCGGGAGCCGATTCGGCTCTGTCGATGGCCGCCCTCGCCCTGGCTCTGATTCCGATCGGCATGGGGGTTCAGCACTTTGTCTCGATACTCCGGCCGTTCGCCCTTCCCCGCGACCGGTTCAATCCCTTCGCCCAGCGCGTCGACGCAAGACAAAGCGGCAACGGCGTGCTCAGCCTTCTGGCCACCCTCGCGACCGCGCTCATCGCGTCACCCTTCCTGTTTCTTTCGTGGCTCAGCTCACGTCTTGGCGGCGCGTACGGACCCTGGCTCCTGGTCCTGTCCTGCCTCGGCGCGCTGGCGACCTACGCGGTTCTCATCGCCCTGGCCGAACGACTGTTCGTGATACGGGAACTGCGGGTGTTGGAAGTCCTGCTCGACGACTCGCCGGGGTAGGCCAATTCCTGATCCGCACGCCGGCCGGATCGGCGGCAAGGGACATCGACCTGCCGAGGGCGAATGTCTTCGGATGATCGCGCGAAGGCGTGAGTCCAAATGTTATCCTCCGCAGGCTTTTGCGTCGGCGGAGATTCTGAGTTGACCGGTTACCTTCCTGTAGTCATTTTCCTGGCCCTCATTCTCGCCTTCGCGGTGTCATCGTTGATCGCCGCCTGGTTCATTCGGCCGGCTCGCGGGTACGCTTCGAAAGCGGAGAACTACGAGTGCGGCGCGCAGCCGATCGGCGAAGCCTGGGTGCAGTTTCCCGTGGGCTTCTACCTCGTGGCCCTGCTCTTCCTCGTGTTCGACACCCTCGCGGTGTTCCTGTTCCCGTGGGTGCTGACGATTCGCGAACTCGGAGGGCCCGGACTCGCGGCCATGCTCGGCTTCATCGTCATCCTCGGGCTCGGCTGGGTGTACGCCTACCGTGAGGGTTTGCTCGAGTGGAAATAAAGACGCCGGTCCCGCAGATTCCTCCCGCGAACTGGGAGGAGTTCAAGGACCTCCAGGAGTGGAAGCAGCTTCACAAGGTCCGTCCCGAGACGGGCGACAAGCACTCGGCTCTTTTCGAGCAGGTCACCGACGGCATCCATGCCTTTCCGGGCGGCTTCGTGGTCACGAGCGTCGCCGATGACTTCCTGAACTGGGCGCGCAAGTCGTCGGTGTGGCCGGTCAGCTTCGGCCTCGCCTGCTGCGCCATAGAGATGATGGCGACGTTCGCTTCGCGTTTCGACGTGGAGCGCCTGGGCATGGTCCCGTGGGCCTCGCCGCGGCATTCCGACCTCATGATCGTGTCGGGCACCGTAACCATCAAGATGGCGCCGATGCTGGAGCGCATCTACAACCAGATGCCCGATCCGAAGTGGGCGCTCTCCATGGGCTCGTGCGCCAACTCCGGCGGGCCGTTTCGACACGGATATCACGTGGTGAAAGGCGTCGATCGCATCATCCCCGTCGATGTCTACGTCCCGGGATGCCCTCCTCCGCCCGAGTCGCTGCTTAACGGGCTGCTCCTGCTCCAGGAAAAGATCTCCCACTTCCGCAAGACCGGCCAGCGCGCCGATCCGACACCGAAGGTGGATTGACGTGACCTCTGATTTGAACGCCGCCGAGATGAACCTCGCGCGCGCCCGGATGCTGCTCGAAGACATCCCCGGCGTCGTGGTGGCCGAGGGGGGGCCGATCGTCACCGTGGAAGTGCCCGGCGATCAGTTCGCGGCGGTGGGCGGGATCTTGAAAGAGAAACTCGGCTGCCTGTTCTTCGCCTTCCTGACCGCGATCGACCACAAGGAGGCCGGGCTCGAAGTGGTGGCTCGCCTCGACAACCTCGACTCGAAAGTCTGCGTGATGCTGCGGACCAAGCTGGGAGCGGGCAACACACATTGCCCATCGCTCTTCGCCGTGTATCGCGGCGCCAACTGGATGGAGCGCGAGTGCTTCGACATGTTCGGCATCGTCTTCGATGGTCACCCTGATCTGCGGCGCATGCTGCTCCCCGAGGATTGGGTGGGCCATCCGCTGCTGAAGTCCTACGCCATCGACACACCGTACCCGCCGTACCGTTAGAGAACTCCCTGATTCATGGCTGAAGTTCGCGCAATCGACTACACCGGCTCTGAACGGCTGACCATGAACATGGGGCCGCAGCACCCCTCGGCCCATGGCGTCTTTCGAGCCATCCTCACTCTCGAGGGCGAGAAGATCGTCGGCGTCGAGGCGGTCATCGGCTATCTCCATCGCTGCCACGAAAAACTGGCCGAGACCCTCGCCTACGTTCAGTATCCCTCGATCGCCTCGAAGACCGACTACGTGGCCGCGATGTCGAGCGAACTCGCGTACGTGATGGCCGCGGAGAAAATCGCGCAGTTCGAAGTGCCGAAGCGCGCGCAATACCTCCGCGTGATGGTGAACGAACTGCAGCGGATCGCCTCCCACTGCCTGTGGCTCGGCACCTGGTGCCTCGACATGGGGGGCGCCTTGGGCGGCGGCACGTCGATTTTTCTCTACTGCATCCGGGAGCGCGAGCTGGTTCTCGACCTCTTCGAGTCGCTGGTCGGCGCGCGCCTGCTCTATGGCTTCCACCAGGTGGGTGGCGTGCGCTACGACGTGCCCTCGGGATGGGCCGAGCAGTGCCGCGCCACCATGAACCTTATCGAGCAGCGGCTCCATGAATACGAGCAGATGCTCTTCGACAACGCATTCTTCGAAATGCGCACTCGCGGCGTGGGTGTCATCTCCTCGGAACTGGCTCAGGACGTGGGCGTCTGCGGTCCGCTGCTGCGCGCCTCCGGGGTTGATTTCGATCTCCGTCGTGATCACCCCTATTCGTCGTACGAGGATTTCAAGTTCAAGGTGCCGGTTGCGACCGAGGGCGACTGCCACGCGAGGTACCGCGTGCGCATGGTCGAGTTCCGGGAGTCGATCAAGATCGTCCGCCAGGTCCTCGACTCGCTGCCCGAAGGTCCGATCTCATCGCGGCCGGGGGTCAAGTCGCTCGGTCAGGTGAGAGTACCCAAGGGCGAGGCCTACGCGCGCGTCGAAGGGCCGCGCGGGGAAGTGGGCTGCTACCTCGTCGCCGATGGCAGCCAGAAGCCCTACCGCATGAAGTGGCGCGGCGCCTCGTTCTCGAACCTGGCCGTGCTGCCGTACATCCTTCCCGGCGTGACCGTGGCCGACGTGGTCGCGATCATGGGCTCGGTCGATCCGGTCTTCGGCGAGGTCGATCGATGACCGCGCTGCCCCCCATGGTCATGAGCCTCATCATGGGCGCCGTGGTGCTTGGTTTCGTGGTCGGCCTCGTGGCCTACGTCACCCTGCTCGAGCGCAAGTTCGCGGCCCGCATGCAGTCGCGTATCGGCCCCTATCGGGTGGGACCACACGGACTGTTCCAGCCCATCGCCGACGGCATCAAGCTCCTGATGAAGGAAGACCTGATCCCGGCCGCCGCGGATCGCACCGTTTTCAATCTCGCGCCCATCGTGTTCCTCGTGCCGTGCCTGCTGATCTTCGCGTCGATTCCGTTTGCGCCCGGAATCGGGGTGGCCGACCTGAACATCGGCGTTCTCTTCTTCCTCGCGGTGTCGTCGATGGAGATCGTCGGCCTGTTCATGGCCGGCTGGGGCTCGAACAACAAGTACGCACTGATCTCGGTCATGCGCGCGGTGAACCAGATCATTTCCTACGATCTGCCCCTGCTGATGGCGGCGCTGATTCCGGTGATGCTCACGGGATCGCTGAAGATGTCGGACATCGCGGCGGCCCAGGCGGGCGGCTTCTGGTTCATCTTCTATCCCGTACTCGGCCAGCTCGGTTTCCTCGCGTTCATGATCGCCGGAGTGGCCGCGGAAAACCGGACGCCCTTCGACATCCTCGAAGCCGAGTCGGAGCTGGTGGCCGGTTTCCGCGTCGAGTACTCGGGCATGAAGTTCGGCCTCATCCAGCTCGGCGAGTACGCGCACGTGATCGGCACCTCGTTCCTGGGTGCGTTGCTCTTCCTGGGCGCCTGGGCGGGTCCTGGTCCCGCCTGGCTCGGGCCGCTGTGGTTTTTCGCCAAGGCGATGTTGATGTTCCTCCTCTTCACCTGGGTGCGGTGGAGCTTTCTCCGTATCAAGGTCGATCAGATCCTCGCGGTGTCGTGGAAGCTCATGCTCCCTCTGACCCTCAGCCTCTTGATCGCAACCGCGGTTGTCATCGTAATGAGAGGGCCCGTTGCCTAACCCCGTCTCCCGCGGCTTCTTCAACGAAACCCTCGCCCTCGCCGGCGCGGTGATTCGCGCCATGCGTATGACCGCGCTGAACTTCATGCGCAAGCCGGTCACCGTGCATTACCCGGAGAAGCCGCGCACCTATCCCGACCGGTATCGCGGCCTGCTGGCCCTCACCTACGACCCGAAGACCGGCGAAGAGAACTGCATCGGCTGCCGCCTGTGCGAGTTCATCTGCCCGCCCGCGGTCATCAAAGTCGAGATGCTGAAGTCCAAACCGCGCAACTTCGCCAAGAGCTTCACCCTCGAGCTCTACGCCTGCGAGTTTTGTGAGCTGTGCGTCCAGGTCTGCCCCACCGATGCGATCGTCATGATGAAGTCGTTCGACCTCGCCACCACCGATCGGCGCGAGATGCTCCTCGACAAGGACCGGTTGCACGCGATCGGCCTGCAGCACCAGGCCTCCTGGGCTACTGGGAATCTGCTGCGCGACATGCAGGAACCGCCCAAGCCGCCCGCAAAGGTCACCGACGCGGCGGCAGAGAAACCAGCCGATCCGCCGGTCCCCAAACCCATCGACAAGCCGGAGGGTGACCAGGCATGACGCCTGAAGTCATCGGTTTCTGGGTCCTCGCGATCACGCTGGTCGGCTCGGCACTGGCGGTCGTCCTGACCAGGAATCTCTTTCACTCCGTGCTGTGGCTCGCTCTCTCCTTGGTCAGCACCGCGGGCGTTTTCCTGCTCCTCGACGCGGAGTTCATCGCCGCGGTCCAGGTCCTGCTGTACGCCGGCGGTGTCATCACCGTCGTGGTCTTCGCAATCGTGGTCACCGAAAAGCTAGTGGGCGAAAAGATCTCGCACTCCAGCAAGCGGCTCGCGGGCGGGACCATCGTGGCCGCGGGCATCTTCGGGATGCTGGCGAGCGCCATCCAGCGCGCGGGCATGGATGTCGCGCGACCGGTGGTGACCGGTGACCCCACGCGCCTGATCGGGATGTCGCTGCTCACGAAGTTCCTGTTGCCCTTCGAGCTCCTGGGCGTGCTTCTGCTCGCCGGCCTGATCGCGGCGAGCTACTTCGCGAGGCCCGAGGAATAAGCGATGCCTCTCTCCGCCTACCTCACCCTCTCCGCGATCCTCTTCTCGATCGGCCTCTTCGGCGTGATCACGCGAAGGAACACGGTCGGGATCCTGCTCGGCGTCGAGCTGATGCTGAACGCGGTCAACATCAACCTCGTGGCCTTTAGCCGATTCCACGGCACCGAAGTGGGCATGGTGTTCTCGCTCTTCGCGATCTGCATCACCGTCGCGGAAGTGGCCCTCGGCCTCTCGCTCGTCATCCTGCTCTTCCGCATGCGCCGGACCGCGATCGCCGACCAGATCGACTGGCTCAAAGGATGATGGCCGATCCCGTCACTCTGATCCTCCTGGCGCTGCTCGCGCCGGTGGTGTCGTTCCTGCTGATCGCCGCCCTGCCCCCGCTCCGACGAGCCGGACGTCCGGCCGCTTTCGTGTCGATCGTCGCGGTGCTCACGTCGCTCGCCTCAGCCATCCGCAACTGGCAGCTTTCGGGCGAGGCTGCGGCGCCCGTCCGCGCCGTGTGGGACTGGCTGCCCGCGCAGAAGGGCCCGCTCGCCACCATGGGCGTGCTCATCGACCACCAGTCGACGCTGATGCTGATCCTCGTTACGCTGGTCGCGTCGCTCGTGCAGATCTACTCGCTGGAGTATCTCCACTCGGAGCCGCCCGGGTCGCTCGGACGGTACTACGCGTACCAGTCGCTGTTCGTATTCTCGATGATGGGCGTGGTCATCGCCCCGAATCTCCTCCAGCTCTTCATCTGCTGGGAACTCGTCGGTGTGTGTTCGTACCTGCTGATCGGCTTCTGGTACCGAAAGCCCGAGGCTGCGCGCGCCGCGCTGAAAGCCTTCTGGACCACTAAGGCGGGTGATGTCGGCCTGCTCATCGGCATCGTTCTGCTCTATCGCCTGACCGGCACCTGGGATCTGCTCGAGTTGCGCCACATGGTCGAGGGCGGCACGGTCGCCGCTGGCGCCCTCGGCATCATCACGTTCTGCCTGTACCTGGGCGCCATGGGGAAGTCGGCGCAGTTCCCCCTGCACGTGTGGCTGCCCGACGCGATGGAAGGCCCGACGCCGGTTTCCGCCTTGATCCACGCGGCCACCATGGTGACCGCGGGCGTGTACCTCCTCGTCCGCACCGAGTTCCTGTTCCACCAGACCCCGGACGTGCTCGCCCTCGTCGCCTGGATCGGCGGGATCACCGCGCTGATGGCCGCCATCCTCGCCTGCGTGCAGACCGATATCAAGCGCGTTCTCGCGTATTCGACGGTGTCGCAGCTCGGCTACATGATGACCGCGATCGGCGCGGGCTTCGCGAGTGCCGGGTTCCTCCACCTGCTGACCCATGGAATCTTCAAGGCGCTGCTCTTCCTCGGCGCGGGTGCCGTGATCCACGCCGTGCACAGCAACGAGATGTCGGACATGGGCAGGCTCTTCAAGCGTATGCCGCAGGTGGCGATCGTGTTCATCATCGGCACGCTGTCCCTCGCCGGCGTCCCGCTCTTCGCCGGTTTCGCCTCGAAGGAAGAAGTGCTCGGCGCGACCCTCGCGGGTGGATTCATGGGCCCGTTCCTGATGCTGCTCACCGCGGCGTTCCTGACCGCGTTCTACATGTTCCGCGTGGTGTTCGTGGTGTTCTTCGGTCCCGCGAAGGCGCACGGCGCGCATGGTGCCCACGGTCCTGCTGACGATCACGCGCACGGGGCCGGCGGCGATCCCGGCGTCACCATGGCCGGCCCGCTCTGGGTCCTGGCCCTGTCCGCCCTCGCGATCGGCGGCTACTTCACGCTGCATCATGCCGAGGCCGAGTTCACCTCTCCCAGCTGGCTGACTCCGCTCGCGATCACCGCCGCTCTCTCCGGCATCCTCATGGCCTGGCTCACGTATCAGCGCCAGACCATCAGCGCCGACTCGCTCGCCTCGACCTTCGGCCCTATTCGCCGCGCCGCGCTTGCGAAGTTCTGGATCGACGACATCTTCGAAGCCATCTACCGCAGCATCCTCCTCGGTCTCGCGCGAATCATCGGCTGGACCGACCGCTATATCGTCGACGGCGTCCTGAACTTGATCAGCGCCTGGACGCTCGATGGCGGTGATGTCCTCCGGCGCATCCAGACCGGCCGGGTGGGCGACTACATCTTCGCGCTCGCCGCGGGCCTGGTTGTCCTGATGCTGTGGATGGGAGGGGGCTTCTGATGGAGTTCCCGATCCTCTCCGTCATCACCTGGACGCCTTTCATCAGCGCGCTGATCATCATGGCGTTCGCACGCCATCGTCCGCTGCTGGTGCGGCTGGTGGGCGTAATCGGCAGCAGCATCACCCTGGTGGGTTCGACGTGGCTCTACTTCGCGTACGATCACGCGAAGGCGGGCTACCAGTTCTTCGAGTGGTTCCCCCTGGTGCCGTCGTTTGGCATTCACTACCAACTCGCGGTGGATGGGTGGGGCCTCGTCCTCGTGATGCTCACCGCAATCATCCTGTTCGCGGGATCGTTCGCGTCGTGGACGGTGAAGACGCGCGGCCAGGAGTTCTACGCGCTGCTGCTGCTCCTGGTGACCGGCGTCTTCGGCGTGTTCGTGTCCCTCGACCTCTTCGTACTCTTCCTCTTCTACGAGATCGCGGTCCTGCCCATGTACCTGCTCATCGCCATCTGGGGATCGAGCGGGGAAGTGTTGCCTCAGGGCATCTTCGGCTGGGCCTTCAAGCGCACGGGTGTGGGCACCAAGGAATACGCGGCCATGAAGCTGACGCTGTACCTGTTGCTGGGTTCGGCCTTCATCCTCGTGGGCATCCTCGCCCTCTACGCCGCCGCAGGCTCCCACTCGTTCTCGCTTCTCGACCTGCAGCAGGTGAAGTTCGATCCCGCGTTGCAGTCGTGGGTGTTCCTCTTCTTCTACATCGGCTTCGGGGTACTCGCCGGCATCTTCCCGCTGCACACCTGGTCGCCCGACGGCCACGCCTCGGCGCCCACCGCGGTGTCGATGTTGCACGCCGGCGTCCTGATGAAACTCGGCGCGTATGGTGTCCTACGCTTGGGCTTCGGCCTCACCCCCGACGGCGCGCTGCAGTGGGCCTGGCTCGTGGGCGGCATCGCCTGCATCAACATCGTCTACGGCGCGCTTTCCGCGATGTCGCAGAAGGACCTCAAGTACGTGGTCGCATACTCGTCGGTCTCGCACATGGGCATCGTGATGCTTGGCGCTGCCACGCTCACCGAGAGCGGGCTCAACGGCGCCGTGTTCCAGATGTTCGCGCACGGCATCATGACCGGACTCTTCTTCGCGCTGGTCGGCCTCGTCTACGAAAAGGCGCACTCGCGCGAGATCTTCAAGATGGGCGGGTTCGCCACGATGATGCCCGGCATCGCGGCGGCGTTCACCATTGGCGGCCTGTCGTCGCTGGGGTTGCCAGCTACGGCCGGCTTTGTCGCGGAGTTCATGACG
>JANLSZ010000055.1:0-4696 GCA_031362685.1 Vicinamibacteria bacterium
CCCGACTCCTCAAGATGAATCTCCCCGCGGGTCAATCCGCGTTCTTGTGGGGACCGAGGAAGACCGGAAAGAGCACATTCCTACGATCTCAGTTCCCGCAGAGTCTGACCTTCGACCTCCTGCGGACCGACTTGATGTTCGAGTTCGCCAAACGACCGGCCCTGCTCCGCGAGCGCCTTTCGGCCGAAGACCCGACGCGGCTCAAGCGTCCGGTGATTCTCGACGAGGTTCAGAAGGTTCCCCACTTGCTCGACGAGGTTCACTGGCTTATCGAGAACCGAGGACTGAGCTTCGTGCTGTGCGGGTCGAGCGCGCGAAAGTTGAAGCGAGGCGGGGTCAACCTGCTCGGTGGGAGAGCCTGGCGGTTTGAGATGCATCCGCTCGTGTCCACGGAGGTGGCGGACTTCGACCTGATGCGCGCCCTGAACCATGGGCTGGTTCCCGGGCACTATCTGGCGGAGAGGCCCGATCGTTCCCTCCAGGCTTACGTAGTGGACTATCTGAAGCAGCAGGTGTTCGACGAGGGGCTGACTCGGAACGTCGCCGCCTTCTCGCGATTCTTCGAGGCCGTGGGCTACTCCCACGGCGAACTCACGAGCTACGCGAACATCGCCCGCGATTGCGGAGTGGACGCCAAGACGGTCAAGGAGTACTACCAGATCCTGGTCGACACGCTGCTCGGCACTTTCGTGCTGCCCTTCAAGAAGCGGCAGGAGCGGCAGGTCATCGGGAAGGCCCCGAAGTTCTACCTGTTCGACGTGGGGGTGGCCGGCGCGCTCACCAGGCGTCGCATCCTGGAACCGCGGGGCGAGTTATTTGGCCGCGCGCTCGAACACTTCGTTCTCATGGAAATCCTGGCCCACCGCTCCTACCGTGAACTCGGGTACGGACTCCACTTCTGGCGAACGAAGACCGGACTGGAGGTCGACTTCGTGCTCGGGGATTGTGAAGTGGCGATTGAAGTGAAGGGAACCGCTCGCGTCGATTCGTCCGATCTTCGCTCGCTCCGCGCTTTCATGGAAGACAACCGGCCCCGAAAAGCCCTGGTGGTCTGCAACGAAACCTCCCCCCGCGTGGTGGACGGAATCGAGCTGCTTCCGTGGCGGGAGTTCCTCGGACGGTTGTGGAACGGCAGGATAATCGCGGCCTGAACCGGCATGTAACCCGGCAGCCCAGGATCTCCGGTCTGATCGAGCGGAGCGTGGCCCCGTGACCCCGTCCCGGGGGACACGGCTTGGACCGCATGAAATCATCAGCGCCATCGGCGCGGGTGGTATGGGCGAGGTGTTCCGCGCGCGCGACACCAAGCTCAACCGCGACGTGGCGATCAAGGTGTTACCCGCGGCGTTCGCGGATGATCACGAACGAGTCGCACGGTTCAGGCGCGAAGCACAGACCCTCGCGTCCCTGAACCATCCGAACATCGCGGCGATTTACGGATTGGAGAACGTAGGGACGCCCCTCGTGGGCGCCCTTGGGGACTCCGCGGGCGGGCGGGCACAGGGGCCCGCCCCTACAGGACCCACCATCGCGCTGGTGATGGAACTCGTCCTTGGCGAAGACCTCGCGCAGCGCCTCGCCCGCGGTCCGCTTCCGGTTGACGAGGCCATCGCCGTCGCGAGGCAGATCGCGGAGGGGCTCGAAGAAGCGCACGAGCACGGCGTCATCCATCGTGACCTCAAGCCCGCCAACATCAAGGTCACCCCGGCGGCAAGGTCAAGATCCTCGACTTCGGCCTCGCCAGGGCGCTTGACCGCAGCCACAGTGACTCGGGCGCGCCTCCTCGCGCTGAGCTTGCCGAAGCGCGCCGCGCTGAGCTTGCCGAAGCGTCGCACTCGCCCACGATGTCCCGGCACATGACGGAGGCCGGGATGATCATGGGCACGGCCGCGTACATGAGCCCCGAGCAGGCGAAAGGGAGACCCGTAGATCGGCGGGCCGACATATGGGCCTTCGGTGTCGTGCTCTTCGAGATGCTGAGCGGACGGCGGCTGTTCGCGGGTGAGACGCTGAGCGACACCCTGGCCAGCGTTCTCAAGGACCCGGTGGATTGGGAGAGGCTGCCGCCCGATGTTCCCGCGTCGGTTCGCCGCCTGCTGCGCCGGTGTCTCGAACGGGATCCTCGGAAACGGCTGAGTGCGATGGGCGACGCGCGGCTCGATCTCGATGACATCGGAACCGAGGCGAACACCGCTGCGCTGCCGCTCACGGCCACACCTCGCTGGCCGAAGTGGATGGCCGCTCTGCCTTGGGCCGTGGCCGCGCTGGCCACGCTGATCGCGGCGGGGGTTGGACTCAATGCGAACCGCGGTTCGACGCGGCCGCCCGCGGTCATCCGCACGATGATCGCGCAGCCCGAGAACGCCGAGTTCAACTTCGACAACGCCGGTCCGCCCGCCCTTTCGCCGGACGGAACCATGGTGGCCTTCGCGGCGCGGGCCGCCGACGGCATCACGCGGCTGTACGTGCGGCCGCTCGATGCCATCGAGGCGCGCGCCCTGGCGGGGACGGAGGGAGCGATATTCCCCTTCTGGGCGCCCGACAGTCGATCGCTCGGGTTCCGCCGGGAGAACTCGGCTGGTTCAAGGATCGAGCGGGTCGACCTCGCGGGTGGTGCTCCGGTCGTTATCACGACCGCCGGGTTCATGCGCTCGTTTCGCGAGTGTTCGTTTCGCGAGTGTTAAACGCAAGTGAGTGTTAAACGCAAGTGAGTTGCCGTTCCGCCCCACCGGGCGTACGCTGCGAGCATTCGCCCCCTGAACGGGTCCCTTTCGCGGTGATGTTCATCTTGTCGCTGTGAAGCCTCGAATCGGCGTGGATTCTGAGCGGCTCAGGCTGCAGCCGCGGTGATTACGTCGGATCGAGGGGACATCATGAACGTTCGAGCGAAGAGTCTGGGAATAGTGTTGACCGTGGTGCTGGCGGCCGCAAGGCCGGGGTGGGCAGGCGCGCAGGATGCGTCGGCCCCGTCGCTGGCGGTGCAGCGTGGCGAGCTGGCCGAATCGATCCTGGCCGCGAAGGAACGAGCCCTCGGCGAGCCCTTCGACGCGAAGGTCCGCGCTTCTCTGAAAGGCCGGCTGGAAGTGTTGTCTGTCGAGCAGTTGAACGCCCTGGCGCAGCAGGGCGACTCCGCGAACCTTCCGCTGGCGCTGGGCTCGGTGACGAGCGATCTGGTCTACACGCCGGTGACACCGTGCCGCGTTTTCGACAGCCGCGTCTCCGCGGGCGGGCCGGGGCCGATTCCAGCCAACACGCAACGGAACGTGTTCGTGGCGGGCACGGTGGGCTTTCCGGCGCAGGGAGGCTTTGCCGGCGGTTGCGGCGTTCCGGTGGGAGCGACCTCGGCGATCATCAACTTCGTGGCGGTCTCACCCGCAGGCGCCGGGGACATCCGGGCGTGGGCGGTGGCGAGTCCGCAGCCTCCGGCGCCGCTCGCGGCGGTGCTGAACTACGGCACGGTCGCGGGACTGCCCGCGATTGCGAACGGCGTAGCGGTGCCGTTGTGCGACCCGACGGCGACGTCGTGCGCGCTCGGTGATTTGCGCCTGCAGGCGGACACTTCGGCGACCAACATCCTGGGCGACGTGGTGGGCTACTTCGGTCCGGCCACCGGGCTGGTCACGTCGGTGAACTCGATCACGGGCCCGGTGACGATTGCCGCCGGCTCCAACATTTCGGTGACGCCCTCCGGTGGCACCTTGACCATCGCGAACACGGCGCCCGTCAACCCGGGGACGGTGACGAGCGTGACCGCGGGGACGGGGCTGTCGGGCGGGACGATCACCACCGCAGGCACGGTGGCGGTGGCTGCGGGTGGCATCGATTCAACGATGATCGCGAACGGCGCGGTGGGCAGCGCGCACATAGACCAGACGCAGGTGCAGGCACGCGTCAGCAGCACCTGTGGTGTCGGGTTGAGTATTCGTGTCGTGAACGCAGACGGAACCGTGACCTGCCAGGCAGATACGAACAGCGGGGGCACGGTGACGAGCATCGTGGCTGGGACCGGTCTTTCGGGTGGGACGATCAACACCTCCGGAACGATCGACGTGAGTTTCTCCGGAACGGGTGCCGCCGCGACCGCCGCCCGCAGCGACCATGACCACACAGGCACCTACCTGCCAGCGAGCGTGAACTCCTGCCCCGCGGGCGCCATGATCCAGACGATCAATCCGGACGGAACGGTCGTGTGCCAGGCCGCTGAGTCGCAGTCCGGCTTCGCCAGAACGACCCTCGACAGCACGGGCTTCGTCGGTCAGTACACCTCGATCACGGTCGGGACGGACGGCCTCGGTCTCATCAGCTACTACGACATCACGAACGGCGACCTGAAGGTGGCCCACTGCTCGAACACCGCCTGCACGATCGCCACCACCGCCACCCTCGACAGCACGGGTGACGTCGGTGCGCAAACCTCGATCACGATCGGGACGGACGGCCTCGGCCTCATCAGCTACTGGGACGTCACGAACCAGGACCTGAAGGTGGCCCACTGCTCGACCGCCGCCTGCTCGACCGCCACCACCGCCACCCTCGCCAGCGCGGGCGACGTCGGCCGCGAGAGCTCGATCACGATCGGGACGGATGGCCTCGGCCTCATCAGCTATTACGACAACACGAACATCGACCTGAAGGTGGCCCACTGCTCGAACACCGCCTGCACGATCGCCACCACCGCCACCCTCGACAGCACGGG
>JANLSZ010000059.1:0-14727 GCA_031362685.1 Vicinamibacteria bacterium
GTGAAGCGCCTCATCGGGCGGAAGTTCGAGTCGGACGAGGTCACGAAGTCGAAGCGCAACATCCCCTACACGCTCATGGAGTCGCCCAACGGCGACGTCCACATCCAGGTCGACGACAAGATCTATTCCCCGCCCGAGATCTCCGCGTTCGTGCTGCAGAAGCTGAAGGCGGCGGCGGAGGATTACCTCGGCGAGGCGGTCGACGACGCCATCATCACCGTGCCCGCCTACTTCAACGACCCGCAGCGCCAGGCCACGCGCGACGCCGGCCTCATCGCCGGGCTGAAGGTCTCGCGCATCATCAACGAGCCGACCGCGGCTGCCCTCGCCTACGGCCTCAAGAACGCGCGCGGGCAGTTCGTGGCGGTGTACGACCTCGGCGGCGGCACGTTCGACATCTCGATCCTCGAGCTCGCGGAAGGGCTCTTCCAGGTCCGCTCCACCGGCGGGGACACGTTCCTCGGCGGGGAGGACTTCGACCAGCGGATCATCGACTATCTGGTCGACGACTTCGCCAAGTCCACCTCCATCGACCTGAGCCAGGACCGGATGGCCCGACAGCGCTTGAAAGAGGCGGCGGAAAAGGCCAAGTGCGACCTCTCCACCTCCGATTCAACCGAGGTCGTTCTGCCCTTTATCTCGGCCGACGCGGCCGGGCCCAAGCATCTTTCAGTCACCCTGACTCGTGCCCAGTACGAAGCCATGACCCAGGACCTGCTGTCGCGCACCGAAGAGCCCTGCAAACGCTGCCTGGTGGACGCCGGCCTCAAGGCCGATCAGATCGACGATGTCATTCTGGTGGGCGGCCAGACCCGGGCGCCGCAGGTGGTGGAGATCGTGCAAAGGGTCTTCGGCCGCAAGCCCAACCGTTCGATCAACCCCGACGAATGCGTGGCCATGGGCGCGGCCATCCAGACCGGCATCATGGAGGGCGAGGTGAAGAGCCTGGTCCTGCTCGACGTCACCCCCTACACCCTCGGCATCGAAACCATGAACGGCACTTTCACCCCGATCATCGACCGCAACTCCGCCATCCCCACGAGGCGGGCCCGCATCTTCACCACCGTGGCCGACAATCAGACCAGCGTCGAACTGCACGTTTTGCAGGGTGAAAGCGACATGTCCGCCTACAACCGGTCGCTTGCGCGTTTCGACCTGACCAATATTCCGCCTTCGCCCCGCGGCCTCCCCCAGATCGAAGTGGGTTTCGAGATCGACTCCGACGGGATCGTCTCGGTGTCGGCCCTCGACCAGGCCACCGGCCGTTCGCAGTCTCTGGTGATTCACCCGGCGAGCGGCATCAACGAGCACGAGCTCGAACGCCTGGTCGGGGAAACCAAGACTCGGCAGGTCAGCGAAAAGGAAACGAAGGAGAAGGAAAAGCTCCTCCAGCAGGTGAGCGGCCTGGTGGCCAACTCTCAGCGCACCCTGACCCTGCTTGAACGAAAGCTTTCCGCGGAAGAGAAGGCCAAGATTCAGACCGCGATCATGGACACCCAGCGACTGAAAGTAGAGGACACCGTTTCAACCCTCCAGCACAGTCTGCGCGAAATGGAAGAGATCGCCCAGATTCTTTCTTCCGCCATGCTTCGCGCCTAGCCCTCCGGCAAACAAAGGGGCCGGGCCGTTTTCGCCTCCCCTCCCCCTTTCACGGACTTCCCTCGCTCTTTCTTGAAGACTTCTATCTCATCCTCCTAAAACATGGCTCGCGACTACTACGAAATTCTCGAGGTCTCGAGATCGAGCACCGACCAGGAGATCAAGTCCGCCTACCGGAAGATTGCCATGAAGTACCACCCGGACCGGAACCCCGGGGACCAGGGCGCGGAGGACAAGTTCAAGGAAGCGGCGGAGGCCTACGGCGTTCTCTCCGACGAAGACAAGAGGAGGCGCTACGACGCCTATGGCCACGCGGGGGTCTCCGGACCTGCGGGCGCCTCGGGCTTCGATCCTTCGACGTTCTCGGACTTCTCCGACATCCTTGGCGACTTTTTCGGCCTCGGGGATCAGGCGAGAAGGCGAGGAGGCGGAGGGGCGCGGCGTGGCGCCGACCTTCGCTACACCATCGAGATCGACTTCGAAGAGGGCCTCTTCGGGGCCACCAAGACCATCCGGGTGCCCCGGCACGAGCGCTGTGCGACGTGCAGCGGCTCGGGCGCCTCGGCCGGGAGCAAGCCCACCACCTGCGGGACGTGCAATGGCACGGGCCAGATCGCGTTCCAGCAGGGCTTCTTCACGGTGGCGAGGACGTGCGGACGCTGCCGCGGTTCCGGGAAGATCATCGCCTCCCCCTGCCGCGACTGCCGCGGCGAAGGCCTCGTGCCCAAAGAGCGAGAGATTCAGATCAAGATCCCGGCCGGGGTCGACACCGGATCGCAACTCAGAGTTTCGGGCGAAGGCGAAGCCGGAATGAGTTCGGCGCCCCCGGGGGACCTCTACGTGGTCCTGCGCGTGCGCGACCACAAGGATGGTTTCTTCAAGCGCGACGGCACGGCGCTGGTCTGCGAGATACCGATCAGCTTCGTTCAGGCGATTCTCGGGGACCAGGTCGAGATCCCCATGCCCGACGGCTCTCGAGCCAAGGTCACGGTTCCGGAAGGCGCGCAGCCAGGCTCCGTCCTCCGGCTGCGAGGGCAGGGCGCTCCCGAGCTCGGCGGGCGTGGCCGGGGAGATCTCTACGTTCAAATCAAGGTGGTGATTCCGAAGCGGGTCGGCGGCGAGGAGAAGAAGCTGCTGGAAAAACTCGGCAAGACCATGAACGTCGACCTCTCTTCGAAGGGGAAGTCGTTCTTCGAGAAAGTGCGCGACATTCTGGGTTGAGTCGGGGAGCGTAAACGACCTTGATGATCCCCATGCTCACCCCCCCGGCCTCCCCACCCGAGGCCTCCATCACCGCCTGGGCTCTCACCGTTTCGGAGGCCCTCGAGGACGAGGCGTCCGGTCTGGTGTGGACCGCTGGCTGCGCCGGGGTCACCATCGAACGGGCCTCCGCGGACACCCTCCGCCTCATATGCTTCTATGACGACCCTGAAGCGCAGGCCGAGGAGATTGAGAATGCGGCTCGCTCCCTCGGAACCACGGCCACGCGGGTCCAGGTGCCGAATCCAGACTGGGTCTTGAAGTTCAAGGAAACATTCATCACCTTCGACGTGCCTCCGTTCCGAATTGTGCCGGAGTGGATCCACCCGCCGCCCGCCGCAGGACGGGAAAAGAGCCCCTTCACCATCCGCGTCGATCCTGGGCGCGCCTTCGGCACCGGCGCTCACGAGTCGACCCGGCTGTGCCTGCAGACCCTGGGTGCGATCGCGCCCACTCTGGGACAGGCCCCGAGGACTCTGGATCTCGGCTGCGGCACGGGGATTCTCGGCATCGCCGCCATCCGCCGGAGCCACGCCCGCGTCGTGGCCTGCGACCTCGACCCTTTGGCCGCCCCGGTCGCCCGGAAGCACGCCCGCCTGAACGATGTGAAGCTGGAGATACTGCTGATGGACGGCTGCCGGAGCCTGCGGCCCGGGCACTTCGACCTGGTCCTCGCGAACCTGATGGCGCCCTTTCTCATCTCGAGAGCGGCGGAGATCACTGTCATGGGAGCGCCCGGGTGCCGGTTCATTCTCGCCGGCCTGCTGCGGGAAGAAGAGTCGGCGGTCAGGGCCGCGTGGCCTCAGGACTGGAAGGTGTCGTCGTCGTATCAGGGCGAGTGGGCCTGCCTGCTCTACCATCGGCCATGACGGTTCATCGATTCCACCTGCCCTCGGTGCGGCCCGGGGTCATGGACCTTCCTGAAGCAGCGCGAATCCACGCCACCCGCGTTCTGCGCATGAACGTGGGCGCCCCTCTGCACGTGTTCGACGCGGGCGCCGAGTTCGCGGCCACGATTTCGGCGATCGAGAAGCAACGCGTCCAGGTGGAGGTCGGTCTTTCGGTTCTCGCCGCCCCCGAACGCGCGGTTCGTTTGCACCTCATCATGAGCCCGCTCAAGAGCGATCTGACCGAGCTCGTCATCCAGAAAGCGACCGAGCTGGGAGTCGACCGGATATCCCCGGCGATCTTCGAGAGGACGGACACGGTGGCGCGGCGAGATCCGAACGAAGCCCGGCTCGAGCGATGGCATCGGGTGGCCACCAGCGCCGCCGAGCAGTCGGGACGCGCCATGGTGCCGAGGGTCGATAACCTGGTGACCCTGAAGCAGGCAGCCGAAGCGCTCGGCCCGTCGGTTAGTGGCGAACTGCGCATCGTGGCCACGGAACCATCGCTCGTTCAAAGTGGACAGAACCGGCACGCGACCGCGGGAATTCTGTTGGTGGTGGTGGCGGTTGGCCCCGCGGGCGGTCTGACCCCGGGCGATCTCGACCTTTTCGACGCCGCGGGTTTCTCCCCCGAGCGTTTCACTCTGCACACCCTGCGCTCCGAAACCGCCTGCCTGGCCGCGCTCGCCATTCTGGGCGACCGGTTCAGGTAGCTCCGGTCGCAGGGCAGGCGCCCCCTACAGGGTCTCTCCACAAAAGGGACACTTGGTCGAACGCTGGGGCTGCGGCCTCCCGCAGTTCCAGCACAGGCCGCGCTTCGGCGCCTCGCGGGCACGCAGGCGCTTGCGGATCTCCTCCATCTCGGTCTCCCGATGATCGATATCGGCGGCGGTCTGAAGGTCTTCGAGCAGCTCGGAAGCGGACAGGTATCGCACGGTGAGGTCGGGCGCCATGGCTTTCATCACGATGTCCGAAAGCTCCTTGGAGATGCGGGAGTTTCGAACTCGGGGCGCGGTGCACCGTCCCTGGGACACCATGCGTTCGATCTCCGCCGGATTCGGGCTGAAATACGGAAGCATCCCCGTCAACATCTGATACAACATCACGCCGACCGAATAGATATCGGCCGGCAATTGAGCTTTGCCGGCGAACTGCTCGGGCGCCATGTAGGGCGGCGACCCGATGACGGTGTTGGCGTGAGCCCGATCGAGAATCCGCGAGGTTCCGAAATCGGCCACCTTGAGAATGCCGCCTTCGGAAACGAGAACGTTGGCCGGCCGAAGGTCGCGATGGAGGATCTGAGCCTTGTGCGCGTGCTCGACGCCCTTCAGGATCTGAACCGTCAGCTCCACCGCCTTGAACTGGTCGAGTACCTTCTCGCGATCGATCAGCGCTTCGAGACTCTCACCCTTCACGTACTCCATGACGATGAAGAACGTGCCCTCGATCTTCTCGGCGGTCAGAATCGAAACGATGTTCGGGTGATTGAGGGCGGCGAGAAGGCGCGACTCCTGAAGCAGGTCGTCTTCCTTCCCCGTCTGCCGGTGCGGGACCTTGATCGCCACCTTTTTGTCGATCCAGGTGTCGCGGGCAAGAAAGACCGTGCCAAATCCGCCAGAGCCGAGATTCTGGAGGATCTGATATTTCCCGACATTTTGGCCCAGCAAAAACACGCGCGCGGTGAGTATACGAGCCGGCCTTCGGCTAGTCGAGAAACAGCCCCTTCTTGAGCTTCACCATCTGCTCTTCGGTCAATCTCTGCTTCTTGAGGGCGCTCATCATGCGGGAGGCGCCGAAGGCCACCGGGCGATAACCGCAGCCATCGAGCATCTCCGGGTCCGGCTGGTACATGAGCCGGCGCGGGTAGTCGCGGCACATTCCGGGCCGGGTGTCGTAGCTATCGCACCGGCGGGTCGAACGGTCGAAGTGCTCGCATCGAAAAACGAACGCCTGCAGGAGTTTGTCCTCGCGCACGAGGTGAAATCGGTTCACTTGCTTGTGCCAGGCGAGGAAGAGAGCGCGCAGCGAGCGAAACCTCCGCACCGGCCAGAAGACCGAGACCGCCGGCGCTTCGCAGCATCGCGCGCACTTCTGACAGGACCCGCCGAGCTCGAACATCGGCTTCTCCCGGCCCGGTCGCCACGTCCTTTCGAAGGCGATGTCCACTTCAAAAGCGGCGAGAGCAATCCGCTTGAGGATCCTGGTTGGAAGGTTGTCGCGCACTGAAAACGGGAGGGTAACATCCCGAGCCTTGGCCTCCCTCTCCGCACGGCAGCTGATCGTCCTTGGCTTCATCACGCTGGCCTCACGAATCACGCTGGCGCTCTACCTCGGCGTGGGAGGACAGCCCGAAACATGGGAACACGACGTCATCGCCGCGAACATGGTGAGCGGCTCCGGACACGTCTACAACCGCTCAGGATTTGTTTACGTGGCCTACTCCCCGCCGATCTGGCCCTATGTCCTGGCCTTCCTGCTCAAACTCCCGGGAAGCGCCGGAGCCAACATCCAAGCCCTTCAAGCACTTCTCTGTTTCGGATCTTCGATCGCCTACGCGGCCCTGGCCCGAAGGATTTCCGGCAACGCCAATACCGGCCTTCTCACCGGATTGCTGGTGGCTCTTCAGCCCTCGCTCCTCTACTACTCAGTAGTCAAGAGCGACCCTCTGCCGTTGAATGTGCTGCTGCTCGGCCTCATCGCAGCGGCGGGCGCCGACCTCGCCCTCAAGCCCCAACCGGGGCGAGCGGCCGGCTTCGGCCTGCTCCTGGCGGTGGGCGTTCTGTCGCGAGGGACCCCAATCGTCGCTCTCCTTGTGGTGGCGGTCTGCCTGGTGGTTCGGTGGGGGGGCCAGGCCGCGATTCCCATCATCGTGATGGTGAGCACCCTGGCCCTTGGCCTCGCGCCTTGGCTGATTCGAAACAACCGGCTTCTGGGGCGAGCCCTCATCACCACCACCGCCGGAGAGAACTTCTGGAGGGGAAACCACGAAGGCGCCACCGGAGGTGTCCTCGATGAGAATGGCGGCGAGATCACCACTCTCGTACCGGCGAACGAAGCCCTTCCTTCTGCGGTTCGCAGCGTGCTTCTGAGCGGAACGGAACTCGACCGGCAGGACATCTTCATGAACGAGGCCCTGAGCTTCATTCGCGAAAGGCCCGGGTCGGCCGCCTCGTTGTTCCTGCGAAAGATGCGGACGTTCTGGTGGAGGATCGAATCGGACACCCGGGATTACTCTCCCGTCGCTTCGCGGGTCTACGAGGTCATCTTTCGGATGGAAGTGGCCCTCGCCTTGCTCGGAGCCTTCGTTCTATTCCGCTCGCCTCGGGACACCACGCCCCGGCCAGACCGGATGGCCGCGGGTTTCGCCCTCGCCGTGATGCTCGCGATCAGCATCCTGCAGAGCGCCTTCTACGTGCAGGGCCGCCACCGCTTTCTGATCGAGCCACTGCTCTTGATATTCACGGCCTGCGGCATTCTGGAAGCAGCGAAAAAGCTGGCCTGGAGGCGACGTCTGCCCGGGTCCCCACGACCAGACTAGGCCGACGCTCGGCGACTCCGCTTCCGTATCGCCCGATCTACTCGGGCGATACGGGCGTCACGAAGAATCGCCGAGCATCGGCCTGGGGTTTGTTAAGGGGGCCGGGTCCGTGCCTGGCCCCCTTAACCTCAACTACGATCGGCCGGGGCCGACGCTTACGTCGCCGCTTCCGGTATCCACGTCGATCTTCACTTTGAGATCGCCGCGACGGTAGCCCTTGACCTTCTTGCGCTCCATCATTGCGGTTGCGTCATCGAAGTCGCTGGTCACGTCGCCGCTGCCCACGTCCGCCCTCAACTCGAAGCCAACGCTGCGGGGGAGCTTGAGGGAGACGTCGCCGCTGCCGGTGTCGGCATTGATGCGGGACAGCTTCGAACCGCTGGCCGCGACCGAAACATCACCGCTCCCGGTGTCGGCGTCGATCTCTTCGCTGTCGGCCACATCCAGGAGAACGTCCCCCGAGCCCGTGTCGGCCTTGACCACCTGTGCACTCGACTCGGTGACGTTGATGTCGCCTGAACCCGTGTCCAGGTCGATGCGCTCTCCCGAAAACGCCTTCAATGTGCAGTCCCCGCTCCCGGTGTTGCACTTGAAAGAGCCGTGGCCTGAAGTGGCATTGACGTCGCCGGAGCCGGTGTCGGCCACGACATCGCCACTGAAGTCGTGGAGGGAGATGTCGCCCGAGCCGGAATCGAACGTCAAGGCTCCGTCCACGTTGGCGCCCTCGATGTTGCCCACTGCGTTCCTGAACGTGCCCGAGGCTCCTCGCGGTATCTCAACCACCAGGTCCGCGTAAAGAGCGAGACCTCGGCCACTGCTGACTGAAACCCGGGCGCCGGCATAGGTGACATTGTTCGTGCCCGAGAACATACGATCGAAGAAACCGGCGCCCCCGTTGTCGCGGCCATAGCGGTACGTCGTGTAGTCGTTCAATGGATACTGCATCCGGAGCGTGGGCAGGCCGGTCTTCGCGTCATGGACCTCCTCAAGGCGCAGCAGATCCGCGGTCTTCTGGTCTTCCCCGTGAACCGTGGCCGTCACCACCACCCTTGGACCCGTCCCCTCACGGACCACCATGTGCCCGGCCAGGTTTTCGACTCGGAAGGGACGGGCGGGATCGGCCGACAACTCGGCTTTCAAGCTGCGGGTGACGTCCGCCGAAGCGACCGTTCCGGCCAGAACCAGAGAAGCAAGGACTACGGAGGCAGTTCGCATGGGGAGGTCTCCTGAATGAGAGGGGAAGGCGTCTGTCTACAAAGACGATGGGGACCCCTGCGAAGTTCCCAAAGAAAATGTGACGGCCCTCTCCGGATCAGTTTCCTCCGTGAAACGTGATCATCCTGATGGCGGCGGCCCGATAGGCCCGGGCGCCATAGCCGCGGAGTTTGAAGAAGAGCGGCGCTTGGTCAAATTTCAGAACAATCTCGTTCGTCCCCTCTCGCCAGACGCCCACCGGAAGCTCAAAACGCACGGTCTGCCAGGTCGGAGCAATCTCCTGCTGACCCATGGAGTGGCCGTTCACCTCCACTTCGAACTTCTGGGGTGTTTCTGTCTCCATCGCCCGTATTTCGAAGGAGATCCGCAGTTCACCTTGACCGCGCAGAGGCAGCCAGAGCCGGGCCTCACGCCCCTCCACGAACCGGGAAAGCGAACCGTCCTCGGTTTCGATCTCCGAAAAGCGACGCGCCGGTCGAGGCAGGCGAAGCCACCAGCCGCTCCGACCGAGGTCCAGGTCTGACCGGCCCTCGCGAAGAAGCGTCGAGCCGGTGTAGCCCTCGAGAAAGGCGACCGCGACCCTCGGGGAGAGGGCCTCCAGTCCCTGGTAGACCGGGGCCACGATTGAGTCCGCGGTCTCGCGAAGTGCGGCCTGAACCGGCACCGGCGTTCCCGGCAGAGGGCGCAGGGAGTCGATGGCCACATCGTACTGGTGGACCATCAACAACACCAGGGCCCCGGCGAGGAGTCCCGCGCGGGCCAGCGCCGGCGTGACCACGACCAGACCGAGGGCAATGAGCGGGATGGTTCCGGTGAATCGTCTGACCTGGTACCAGTCGAAGATCGACGCGTTCAGTCGCCATTGCAGAAGCAGGACAATCATCGCGGCCATCGCCCATGGCCGGCACTTCCGAAAGGCCAACGGCAGCCCCAGTACCGCGAGCAGGGTCACGGGATAGGTGGAGAAGAGACCGCCGCGGTCGGAGAGCAGGGTCTCGAGCATCTTCGGGGCCGAGGGCGTCGCGAAGGCCTCGCCATGGAGGATCTTGTGGGGCACCAGAAACGGGGTTCCGAACATCGACCACCAGATAGCACTCTGAATCCAGGCCAGACTCACGAAGCCGGCGAGTACCAGCGCCCCTTCCTTGATCATTCGGTCGAATTTCCGATGGCTCAGCCAGGCGTCGAAGGCAAAGATCGCCGGAACCAGAAGCAGCAGGCCGTCCTGGGATCGCACCAGATAGACGAGACCACAGGCCAGGCCGGCTCTTACCGCGGAGGCCGATGAACCGGTCTCCCGAAAACGTCGAGAGGCCACGAGCACCAGAACGCCGGCAAAGAACTCGATGGCGTGGGCGAAGCTGGGAAGAATACGCATGTAGAAACGCAGCGGAGAACCGAACCAGACCAGCACCACGGCGAGCAGAGACGCAAGCGGATCACAGAAACTGCGAAGTTCCCGGTAGAGCAGAAAGAGACCGGCACAGCCAAGGACGATGGAGACGAGGCAGGCGGCGGCGATGAACACTGGCTCCGCGCCCGTGACATTGAAACCGAACAGCGCCCCGAGCAGCGAACCCAGCAGATAGAGAGGAACCAGCAAGACGCCCCAGAACAGAGGCGCGCCAATCGGGAGCACGTTCTTCGCGTGCATTTCCTGGCCGAGAAGGGCGTAGTCGTTGGTGAGGTCGAGATCGCGATCGGCGATCAGCGAACGCGCATATGTGAAGTAGTGGATTCCGTCGGCGTCCAGAGAACGCGGATGTCGCAAGTAGAGGAAGGCGCACAGGATAAGAAGCGTCAGCAACGCCCACTTCTCGCCTCCCCTCTCCCGATCGCACAGAAACACGCGCCAGGCCAGGGCGACGGCCAGAAGGGTCAACGTCACCTGGAAAATCGGAATACCGGGCGGCAGGGAGGGCCTGATGAGGTCAGCCGCAAGCAGAGCGAGGGCCAGCGCAGCGGGACCGAAGCGGCGGATCATGGGAGCGGCCACTATACTTTTCGTTGACGCTGATCAGCCCCGCCTTCGAAACCAGAGGCTCCGGACCGCTTGAAGCGTCCACGAAAAGAGACCATGACCGAACTCACACCCGACCTCATCCACCGACTTCCCAAGACCGACCTCCACGTTCACCTGGACGGCTCGCTCCGCATCCCCACCCTGATCGAGCTCGCCAAAGAGCGCAAGGTAAAGTTGCCCTCGTACACCGTCGGAGGGCTGCGGGAACTGGTCTTCAAGGACACCTATAAGAATCTTCCCGAGTATCTCGAAGGATTCCTCTACACCACCGCGGTCATGAACGACGGAGAGGCCATCGAGCGGATCGCCTACGAGTTCTGTCTCGACAATCAGGAAGAAGGTGTTCGGTACGTCGAGGTCCGGTTCGCGCCCCAGCTTTCGGTGCGCGATGGCTTTACGATTTCCGATGTGGTGAACGCGGTCGACCGGGGCCTGCGCCGCGCCGCCAAGGAGTTCAACGCCCGCCCCGAGGTGAAGGACGGCTCCGAACCGGCGTTCGTGGCCGGAATCATTCTCTGCGCCATGCGCTATTTCGAGGGCACGTGGTCCCAGGGCTTCGGAAGATTCTTCGACGCCATGCCCGAGGCCGATCGCTTTGAGCTGTACTCGACGGCGAGCGTCGAAGTGGCGCGAGCCGCGGCCCGACTCAAGGACGAAGGATGTCTGGTCGTGGGCATCGACCTCGCGGGCCAGGAGAAGGGTTATCCGGCGGGCGACCACAAGCACGCCTATCAGATCGCCCACGAGGCTTTTCTGGGGAAGACCGTTCACGCCGGCGAGGACTATGGTCCGGAGTCGATCTTCCAGGCGATCGGCGACCTTCACGCCGACCGGATCGGCCATGGCACCTGGCTCTTCAGCGAGGAAAAGATTCAGGCCCGCATACCCAACAAGAAGGCCTACGTCGAGTCGCTGGTGCAGTTCGTGGCCGACAAACGGATCACCCTGGAGGTCTGCCTCACTTCCAACCAGCAGACCGTCCCCGAGCTGGCCGCCGATCTCTCGAAACACCCCTTCGCGGAAATGCGGAAGAGGAAGCTCTCGACCACGTTCTGCACCGACAACCGCCTGGTCTCGAATACCACGGTCTCGCGCGAGATCGGACGCGCGGTCGAAGCGTTCAACCTGACCCCGCGTGAGGTCCGCGACTCAATCATCTACGGCTTCAAGCGCAGCTTCTTCCCCGGCACTTATCTGGAGAAGCGGCAGTACGTCCGCCAGGTCATCGACTACGCGGACCGGATCCTCGGCAAGACCGAGAGCAGCTGACGGGCAACCGGGACTAGACCCCTCCCGCTTTGGCCGCGGCGTCCAGCCTCGCCTGGAGGACATCCCGCGCCGCCTTCTCCTGGCCGGTCACGAACGAGAAGTTCTCGTGAACAATGAGGGCCAGGAAAACCAACTCTGCGGTAGTCAGGTTGACCGCGATGCGGTTCTCACGAGGGCTCAGAACAACCTCGTTCAGTTTGTCGCGAAGCAACTGACGGGCGACCTGCTCGTCGTCGGTGATGAACTGATACTCGGCGCAGGAGATCTTCTGCAGGAAGGCGAGCTCGCGGTGGTCGACGACGAACAACTTGGAGGTGATGTGAGATGCCAAAGCGGACCCTTTCTTGTCTGGGGCTACGATTCTAGACGCTGATTCATCTAGCGAACCTGTCCGGGATCGGCTCCCGACAACAGCGTGGTCACCCAGTCGGAGAACTTCTTCCCCCCCACGGCCTGGGTATAGAAGGACGGCCGATTGATCACGCAGTGCTCGCTTCCCCCCGCGAGGTAAGCGCGGAAGTTCGGGTTTTCCGCTGAGATCTGTTCGACATTTGAGACCATCTTCGCCGACCAGTCGATGGCGTCCGTAGCGGAGATCGTTCCCTTGGAGAGGGCGTAGAAGAAGATCTGCACCGAGTCGGCGCGCACGTTGAACTGCGAGAACGATGCGGTCGGGTAGAAGCCGGCAATGGAGGTGTAGAGCTTCGGAAGCGAAAGCGCCGCGGGATCAATCCCATCGAGGGCAAGGCCGGGAATGAAATCCGGCCAGGCATCGGCGACATTCCAGCTCTGGAAGGGCGTGGCGAAGAAGCCCTCGGGCACCACCCCCGCGGCGGAATCCGCGAGTTCCACCATCCGGGCGCCCGGGTAGGCCCGGGCAATCTTCGCGGACCACAGCGCCGCACCATAGCCACCCGCACTACAGCCGGCCACCACCAGCTGCGAAGGCGCGGCCACGTTGGCCCCCGCCCAATTGAGGGCGGCGCTGGCATTCGTAGCGCCTTTGTGCTGAATGACGTAGGTGTTGCCGGCGAGGCCGCTGTAGCGGGTCGCGGAGTTCCCCCAATGCAGGTCACCCGTGCAATAGGGAATGTAGACGTGAGTGAAGTCCTTGAGCGGATTCGCCGGATTGGTTCGATCGTAAATCCCCTGCAACTGGCCGGTCTGCCGTGCAACCTCCGGGTCGCTGATCACGCTTCGGTTGTAGACATCGGCCTCGCAGGTCGAGCCGCTCCAGCAAGCGCCCCCGCCTTCAAACTCAATCAGAAGCTTCGCAGGGTCGCCACGGTGCACGAAGAACCGGTAAGGAGATCCGTCGGAGCAAATCGTGTCGCCCCCGGGGACCACGGTCTCCCACTGGGCAAGAGCCGCCTGAGGGACGGCCAGGCCGACAAACAGGACGGCAAGACGATGTCGGGTCAGTTTCAAAGCCGCCTCAATTCTTCGCGAGCGTCCGCTCGACCCTTTCCACAATGTCCTTGAGGGACGAGCCGGGCAGAAACACCTCGGAAACACCCATCTTCCGGAGCGGCTCGATGTCCTGGGTCGGGATGATGCCGCCCACAAAAAGCCGGGTGCTTTCCATCCCCTTCTGCTTCAGGAGGGCCACGATCTTCTCGCAGATGGGGAGATGAGCCCCCGACAGAATGGAGAGGCCAATGATGTCGGCGTCTTCCTGAGCGGCGGCACTCACGATCTGCTCGGGGGTCTGACGGAGACCGGTGTAGACCACTTCCATGCCGGCATCGCGCAGAGCGCGAGCCACCACCTTGGCGCCCCGGTCATGGCCATCCAGCCCTGGCTTGGCCACGACGACACGGATCTTCTTGGCGCGCAGAGCCTCGCTCATGGTGGAAGTGGCAATTATAGGCCTTCGTTCTTCTGAGTCGTGGTGGCTAGGTACAGGGCGACCTTCTCCCCCAGGGCCTTTAGATCCGACGCGGCGACGGGAACGGGCTCCCACCCAATCCCGAGGCCTCGCCCTTCGAACCTGGGAATGATGTGGAAGTGGACGTGAAAGACGGCCTGGTGCGCCAGGGCTCCGTTGTTTTGGAGAACATTGAAGGCGGTAGCTCCGGTGGCGGCGAGAACCGCCCGCGCGATCCTCGGCAACACCCGGCCAAGCGCGGCCGAAGACTCATCCGACAGCCGGTCAAGGGTGGCCACCGCCTCTTTGGGAATCACGAGAGTGTGCCCGGGCGCCAGGGGGTTGACGTCGAGAAAGGCCAGGACAGCCTCGTCCTCATAGACCCGATGGCAGGGAATCTCCCCACGGAGAATCCTGCTGAAGATAGTCTCAGTCATACCGGGAGTTTACCTACTTGACAATCACCCTCTTGCGGATCAAAGATCCATTGTTATAAAGATAGGACAAGGATGCCCACACCACACGTGACGATCGTCGAAGTGGGACCGCGGGACGGATTCCAGATGGAGAAGACGTTCATCCCCACCGATCTCAAGGTGAAGGTCATCGATCTCCTCTCGGAATCGGGGCTTCGCTCCATCGAAGCCACCTCGTTTGTGAATCCGAAGGTGATCCCCCAAATGGCGGACGCGGCGGAAGTCATGAAGCGGATCACGCGCCGGCCGGGCACGAGTTACAAGGCTCTCGTCCCCAACCTGGAGGGTGCGGTCGCGGCCATCGAGAGCGGAGCGGAGGTTCTGGAGCTGGTTATCGTCGCCTCCGAAAGCTACAACCGGAAGAACGTGCGCCTCTCCGTCGACCAGTCGATCGCGGCCTGCCGGAACATCGCGGCCGCCGCCCGGAAAGCCAAGCGCCCTCTCGAGGTCGTCATCGGATGCTCATTCGGATGCCCGATCGAGGGTTCGGTCAGCGAAGAACAGGTGGAACGGGTGGCCCGCGCGGTGGCCGCTTTCGGCATTTCCCGCCTTTCCCTGGCCGACTCGATAGGCGCTGGAAATCCCGCGCAGGT
>JANLSZ010000004.1:0-11723 GCA_031362685.1 Vicinamibacteria bacterium
CCAGGGATAGGTGGAACTCCGTCGGCGTCTCCGGCAGCGGGGCCTCGATCTCGGCCTTGAACCAGCCCCCGATCACCCCGGGGAACGTCCTCAGGTGACAGACCATCTCGAACGGCTGGCGAGGGCTCGTCCAGGAGTTCAGGCCTCGCGCCGCCTGGGAGTTTTGCAGCACGGCCAGGACCGCCCACCAGACGGTGATCGCCGCCGCGGCCGTCAAGGAAACGCCGACGAGGAGTAACGACAGTCCAGAGTCTTCGCGATCCAGGGTCATTCCGACGGTGAGGCCGAGGGGAGGGCCGACGAATGTGAAAAAGAGGACGGCCGATGCCCAGACGCACCCATGCTTCCGACCACCGTAGCGATAGACAATACGTCGCGACGCCCACTCGGGTCGTTCCAACCAGGGACGGCCGAAATTCAGGGGCTCAGCCATGGCTTTCCTTGTCGCTCACCAGGCGAAGGTTACGGCGAAGGCGCGCGGATGTCAGGAGGGAGCGCGAAGCCTTGTCGCGAGCCGCCCGTATAGTCCCCTGGGAAACCCATGCCCCGCAGAATCGCCATCGTCGAGGACGACCCCGCCATTCGCCAGAACTATCGCGACGCCCTTGTCTCGCAGGGCTACGAGGTGGCGGTGTTCGCGGACAGAAAACGGGCGCTCGAGACTTTCCGCACCCATCTGCCTGACCTGGCCCTCCTCGACATCGGCCTCGGCGCCGATGTCGATGGCGGTTTCGCCTTGTGCCGCGAGTTGCGCTCGCTCTCTCCCGCCCTGCCCATCATCTTCCTCACCGCGCGCGATTCCGACTTCGACGTCGTGTCGGGGCTGCGGACGGGCGCCGACGACTACGTCACCAAGGACGTGAGCCTGCCCCATCTCTTTGCGCGCATCGGCGCCCTGTTCCGCCGGATCGAGGCCGCGGGCGAGGCGGAGAACGCTGAAGAGACGCTGGTCCGCGGCGCGCTGAGCCTCGACGTAGCGCGCGTATCCGCAGCCTGGCAGGGGCGAAGGGCCGATCTCACTCTCACCGAATTCTGGCTGGTGCACGCGCTGGCGAAGCATCCGGGCCACGTGAAGGACCGTGAGGCTTTGATGAATGCCGCGAAGCTGCTGGTGGACGACAGCACGATCACGTCGCACATCAAGCGCGTGCGTCGGAAGTTCGAGGCCATGGACGCCACCTTCGATCGAATCGAAACAGTCTACGGCATGGGGTACCGCTGGAACCCCGAGAGCTCAGGGCCGTAAGTCACAATGCGCTTCGGACTCCGCGCCCAGCTTCTGATCGTCTCGAGTCTTCTCCTCGCGCTCCCCTTTCTCGGGCTTCGGTCCGCGCGCGAAATCGAGGCGTTCCTGGTGGAGACCCAGGAGCAGGGCCTTGCCTCGACCGCGCGCGCGGTGGCCACGGCTCTGAACGAACGGCCGGGCATCTTCCTCACGGAGGCCGCCACGGCGCCCACGACCTCAGAAAGTGCGGAAGCCCCACTCCTTCGGATACAGACCCTGACTTCCGCGATCGCCATCGACGGCTCCGGGGAAGACTGGGCGGGGCAGGGTGGAGAAGTTCGGGAACTGCGCGCCCTTCCCGCCGCCGCGATTACGGGAGCGCCCCTGCGGGTTCGATACCGCCTCGGCCGGTATGAGAGAAACGTCTTCGCTCTCTTCGACATTCTGGACGACGCGGTCGTCCGCCACGACTCCGAGTTTCCCAAGGTCGACGCCAGCGACCACGTCGAGTTGGCGATGGTCTCGGCGGACGACGAGTTCCTTCGATTCGCCATCGAGCAGTCGGGCGATGGCTCTCCTCGGGTTTCGCTCGTCCGAGAGGACGGCTCGGCGGTTCCGGACACGCGAATCGAAGCCGCCATCACCGAGACCGACGATGGATACCGGGTCGAGGCCCGCCTTCCGCGGACCCTCGTCGGTTCGCGCCTGGCCCTCGGAGTCACGGATGTGGACGATCCCACCACCCGCGCGGTGGTAGCGCGGGTAGCCACGAGTGGAACCGAGCGGCGCGAGGGCCTCGGTCGCGTTTTCGTTCCCTCGCCCGAACTCGCGCTGCTGACGCAGGGCCTCGGCCGGGCGAGGTCGCGACTGTGGGTTCTCGATCATCGCGGGCGCGTCCTTGCTCGGGCGGGAACTCTGCAAGGGGGGCGCCTTCCTCAACCGCCGCCCACCTGGCGCCAACAGTTGGTGATGACTCTCCGGCCGATCTATGGCTCCATCCTCGTCGAACCGACCGAGGACTTCACCGACCAGGGACCGGATGCGGTTCAACTGGAAGGCGCGGAGATCACCCAGGCTCTCGCCGGAGTGAGCGGGCACTGGCGCCGCCGCACCTCAGATGGGCGCGCGGTGGTTCTCTCCGCCGCGGAGCCGGTTTGGAGCGAAGGCAAGGTGGTGGGCGCGGTTCTCGCCGAGGAAACCACGAACGAAACCCTGGCTGCGCGCAATCGGGCGTTCGAGCGTTTGTTCTTCTCCATCGCCCTCGTGGTGCTCTTCGGCGCCCTCACCCTGCTCGTCTTCGCCACCCGTTTGTCGTTCCGGATTCGCGGACTCCGAAACGCGGTGGAGCGGGCCATCGACCGCCAGGGCCGGGTGCGGGGCGAGATCCCGACGTCGGGCGCGCGGGACGAAGTCGGCGATTTGTCTCGCAGTTTCGGATCGATCCTGGAGCGTCAGCAGCAGTACACCGCGTATCTTGAAAGCCTCCGTGGCCGGCTCTCCCACGAGATCCGCACACCGGTGGCGGTGGTTCGATCATCGCTCGACAATCTGCGTCTTCACCAGGTGCCGCAATCCGCCGGGGTCTATCTGGACCGCGCCGATGAAGGGCTGTCGCGGCTGGTCACCATTCTTCAGCGGATGACCGAAGCTTCGCGCCTGGAGCAGACCCTCGCCACGAGCGAACGTGAGAATTTCGATCTCGCCCGCGTGGTTTCGGGATGTGTGGAGGGCTATCGCCTCGCGAACCCGTCGAAGCGGATCGACTTCAGGGCCGAGGACGGCCTTCGCCCGATGATGGTCGATGGGGCCCCTGATCTGGTCGCGCAACTCCTCGACAAACTGGTGGAGAACGCTGTGGACTTCGCGCGCGAAGGAACGCCCATCGAAATGAAGCTGATGCGGGGCCTCGGCATCGGCTTTCTCGCGGTCAGCAACGAAGGACCTTCACTGCCCGACGACGTGGCCGGCAAGATCTTCGATTCCATGGTCTCATCACGCCCGAGCGACGGCTCGGGCAAGGTCCACCTTGGCCTCGGCCTCACCATCGTCCGCGCCATCGCCGACTTTCACGACGCCACGGTGGGCGCCTCGAACCGTCGTGACGTTCCGGGAGTTACGTTCACCGTCGCCTTCCCGCTGGTCGCCCGGGCGGCGTAGAAACCGATCCCGACCGCGCCCCGGAATTTGCGCGCGCTTAGAACTTCACCGAGTACCGCGCGAACAGGTTGCGGCCGGCCGCGTCCATGCCCCAGCTCGGTCCGCGGTAATTCTGGTCGGTGAGATTCTCGAAGTCGATGGTGATCTGGTGGCGCTTCGCGATGGTCCATCCGGCGCGGACGCCGAAGACCTGATAGCCGTGCACCGTCGGGTAGAGCGAGTTCGTGGCCCCTGAAGGTCCGAGCACGCGGGTGATGATCTGGGCCAGCGTTTCGCCGGTCGCGATGAGAGTGTCGTCCGCCGTTCCGAACCGGCCGTCGGGGCCGGCCGAGGTGTAGCCGCGAGCCCTCGCTCCGTTGTTGAAGAAGGCGGTGATGCTGTTCCTCGAGCGCGAGGCCCCGGTGCGGCGGTCTGAGAGATCGAGGGTCGACAGGCGCTTCTGCTCGGCGGCGAGGTGCGCGTACGGTTCGACGTAGAGAGCCTTCGACTTCGACGTCCACCGCACCGCGATCCAGGCGTCGGGGTTTGGGGTGCCGCCCTCGATGTTGGGAGGCGCGCCCGTCGCGGTCAGTTCCGCGTGAAGGTACGTGGCGGAGGTCCGCAGGGAGAACGAGTTCGAGAGCCTCACCTTCGCCGCATGCTCGATCCCGAAGATGCGGGAGTTCTCCTGGTTCGCGCGGATCAGAACCGGGTTCGGCGAGAGGTTCGCGAACACAACGCCGTTCGGCAACTGGGAGGTGATCACTTCGCTGCCGATGAACTTGCCCACCGACCCCTGGGGCAGGATGGCCGAGTACTTCTCGATGTTGCCCTTGATGTCGTTCCAGAAGACGGTGTTGCGCGTCTCGATTGGCCCTCGATTGAGGTTGAAGCCGAATTCCCAGGTGAGACTGGTCTCGGGCTCGAGGACGGCCACGCTGCGGCCGGTCGAGAGCGCTGAAGCATCCGCGGTGGTGCCTATCGAGGCGGCAAGGGGCGCCATCGAGTCGTAGGACGCCTCGAAACCTGAGCCGGTGAGGCCGAGGGTAGCGAGGTCGGTGATGTGGGGGGCGCGGAATCCGCGGGCGATGTGGCCGATGGCGCGAAACCCCTGGGCCAGCTCATAGGTGGCGCCCAGGCGGAAGGTCACCGCCGAGGCGTCGAGCTTGTCGTCGGGCCAGAGGGGCTTGCCGTTCACCACCGGAGCGTTCGCCGCGGACGATTCGTAGTTCGCGAAGGAGGCGCGCAGAGCACCCACCACGTGCGCCTCCGGCGAGGGGTCGAATGAATCCTGAACGTAAAGGCCGCCGGCCCGATACTTCGCTCCGTCCGGGACGCGGCCGCGGCGCAAGGTGGTCGCGCCCGTGATGGCACTCTCCGCGAGCGAAACCCCGGTCACTTGTTCGAACGACAGATCGCCGCCGAGGGAGACGGTGTGGGAGCCGTATCCTTTCTGGGCGCGAACCTGGATCGCGTTCGTGGCGGTGCGCTCGGGCTCGTGGTTGATGGCCGCGGCGGGGTTGCCGTTACCGCCCTGATTGACCCGGTCCTCATACTGGGCGTTCCAGGAATAGGACACGCTCAGCAGGTCGGCGAAGCCGGGATTCAGATGCTCGTATCGAATGGTCGCGAGGTCGACCTTGAGATCGCGCACGTCGGCGATCAGATTGCCGTCGCCGCCGAGAAGCTGGTCGTAGCGCTTCGAGCCGTCGATCTGGCCGCGCAGGTACGTTCCGAATATCCGGACGTTGGGTTTGGCCGACCACGCGGCCCGCACCGATCCCCCATACTGGTTGAAGCTGGTGTCCGGCAGCCGATCTCCCTGCACTGACGACGAAGGGCTGCCGAAGAAGCGCGCGACCGCGTGATGGGAGTCGATCCCGTCGCCGGTCCGCAGGTTGCCGACCGAGCGCCCGGCGCCCGCGGCCACCAGAGAGAAGGTGCGAGAAGACCACGCGAGAGTGGCGTCACCGCCGCCGCTCTTGTCCGCGGACGCCGCCGACACCGAGGCGCGGCCGGAGATCTCGGAGCCGGAACTGGCGAAGACGGGAGCGCGGGAGAAGAGCTGGACGCTGCCCCCCATCGCGTCGGACCCGTACTGAGCGCTGGAGGGGCCGCGGGTCACCTCGGCGGATTCGATGAGGGAGGGATCGAGCAGGTTGAGGAACGTGTTGACGCCTCCGCGCGCGGCCGCGTTCGAGAAGCGGACCCCGTCGAAGAAGAGGTTCACCTTCGCCCCGGTCAGGCCGCGGATGAAGATCGCGCCTATGGTGGGCGACGTGCGCTGCCAGTACAGGCCCGCCTCGCCGTTGCCGATCTCCGCCAGAGTCACCTTGGCCCGGATATCGATGTCGCCTTTCGAAATCAGGTTCGTGGACTGGGGGGCGCGGGCGGCTTCCTGGGCGGACCCGGCTTCGGCGCTCACCAGGACGTCCTCAGTGAAGTGCGCCGACGCGGACGATGCTCGCGTCAGGGTCACGATGGCGACATCCGCGGACTCGCCGATCACCAGGACGGACACGCCGATCTCTCCCCGGGCGTCGGAGACGATCACCCGGTGCCGGCCACGAGGCAACCTCGACACGGTCGCCGCGCCATCGACCGAGGACGTCGCGGTCCCGAGCGACGTTCCTGCGGCGGACTCGATTCGCACTTTGACCTCCGCCAGGGGTTCTCCTTTTTCATCCTGGACCTTGAGGGTGGTCTGTTCGGTTTCGACCGTCAACTCCAACGCGGCGGCGGACGGGGGCCAGGCCTGGAAAATGGCGCTCAGAAGGAAAGCGGCAGGAATCGGTCGCTTGTTCATCCTGCCACCCTAGCGGCACCGGCGCGTCTACTACCAGAGATCGTAACCGCGCGGCGGGCGGCGAGCGGATCGCCGTCTATCGGGCCGCGAGGAGCCGGCCGAGTTCTTCGGCCACGGCATGAACCTGCTCGGATGCAATCACACCCGCACCGCAGAGCGCGACTGCGGCGGCGGCCAGCATCCACGGTCGCAGCCCGAAGCCCCGGGACACTTCTGCGCGCGACGGATCGGCCAGGGCGCGAATCCGCGCTTCCAGATCGGCCCGGCTCGAGAAGGCCGATGACACCGCCACGTCGATCATGGCTTCAGCACTCAAGGGGCGGAAAGTACGGAGCCGCGCCACTTTGAGAAGCGCCGAGGCGAGGTCGAGGGCCACGTCGCGATTGCCCCGGCTCGCCCCTTCGTCGGCGGCGAACTCGCAGGCCGTAGCAAACCCTCGTTTCCACGCGCCATCAAGTCGGAACAACTGGAGGAAATCGGGGCAGGAGCCCATGAGGAGCAGTCGAAGCGGGTCGCGCGTGTTCGCGTGACTCACCTCGTGAGCGAGGGCCGCGGAGAACTCTTCGGGCTCCAAAGATTTCATCACGTGAGAGGAGGCGTAGATCGTGGGCTTCCAATAGCCGCCAACACAAAGGGCCAGATCCTCGCTCGTCACTTCGACCACATCAAAAGGCGCCTGGAGCCTCGAAGTGTTCCGCCCACGACGGCGCCAGGAAAGAAGCCGGTCGCGAGTCTTCAGGAACATCCGGGCGGCGCGATGGAAGCCCTGAATAATGGGCAGAACCGCCAGCAGGGCCAGGGCCAGAAGCCAGACCGACGTCGCTTCGCCGGTATTCAGCGGCTCGTGACGCAGCCAGGCGGGCAGGAAGACCGCGGCGGTGAGAAGGGCGGCCAAACCCAAGGGCAGGAAACGACAGAGAACGATGGCATCGGTCCGCCGACCCGGCGACCGGCGGGCCAGAGTGGCGAGCAGGGACGGGGTGGCGGCGAGAAGGAGAACGTCCAGAGCCGCCATGGTCAGACCAAAGACGACAAGAAGGACGGTGGCGCCGTACCAGGTCATCCCCGTTCCTCCGCTTTGCGGGACTGACGCAGCGCGCGCTTCTTCTCCCGTACCAGGCGGTCGAGCGAATCCAGCCACCCTGGATCATGAGACTCGAGCGCATCGACCAGGGCGGCGAGAGCAAGCTCGCGAGTGTCCGTTGCGGCATCGATGTCCGAGACCGCGGTCTTGAGCGCCTGGACACCCAGATCGGTCCGCGAAAGCCGGGCGCGATAGACAAAGGCGCGGCCGAGCGATTCGCGAGTGGCCAGGCGTTTCTTGAAGAGACGATCGAGCGTGGTCATCAGGGTGGTGTAGGCCCAGGGTCCATTCAATCGAAGGGCCACCTCACGGACACTCTTCGGGGCATCACTCTGCCAGAGACACTCCATGACCTGCGCTTCGAGGCGCCCCAGAGCGACCGGGCGCGGGCCGGTCGGCGGCGAAAATGAGGCGAGGCCCCGATGAGTCACGGCCGGAGAATAGCCGAGTCCGCCTCCGGTGCTCTATTCTGTCCCACCCAGAAGGAGCGCCCGTGGATTTCCAAGCCGCCTACAACCTCGTCATCCCCATCGTCGAGAAGAAGTACGGGGTCGAGGTCATGATCTCGGATGTGGTCGACCCCAACACCGGCGACTTCGACGGCCAGACCATCCTGCTCGATTACAACCAGGATCTCGAAGTGGCTCTGTTCGTCCTCATCCATCTCTTCGGCCACACCGTCCAATGGAATATCTCCGACGAATATCGCGCGCTGGGACTGAACGTGGCCGTGGGCAAGACGCCGGAGGAGATGGCCGCCATCACTGAATACGAGCAGGGCGCCACCCGCATGGGAGTGAGCTTGTTGCACGAGGCCGGGATCACCGACATGGATCTGTGGGCATCCGAGTGGTGGCGGGCCGACTTCGAGTACCTGCTTCATTTCTATAAGACGGGCGAGAAGAAGGATGTCCGCTCCCTGCTGAAGCGAGGCGGCGAAACGCTCCTTCCACTGCCGATCCCCCGCTTCACGCCGCAGAAATTCGCGTCACGTTGGAGTTTCTAGGAGCCCGGTGACGGCGTTGCGGCCGTGGGCCGACCGGTTGTGACCGATCCGCCTGGTCCCCGGGGCGGGGCAGGGATGCCGGAAACAGTTAGATTCGTGCCATGGACTCAACCAGGACAGATCACGATCGAGACCGAGCGCTGGATCGCGCCCATGAAATCGCCCACGCCTTCCTGAAATCGCTGCCCGACCGCCCGGTGGGCGCGCTTGCTTCCTTCGAGGACCTCGTGCGATCTCTTGGCGGCCCGGTTCCTGAAAATCGCGAGAGCCCGGAGCGGGTGGTGGAAGCCCTCGCCAGCGCGGTGGAGCCGGGACTCATCGCTTCCGCCGGCCCTCGTTATTTCGGCTTCGTGATTGGTGGCAGCGTTCCCGCCGCCCTCGCGGCCGACTGGCTCACCGCTGCCTGGGATCAAAACGCGGGCTTGAACGCGACTTCGCCCGCGGCCGCCGCGGTCGAGGCGGTGGCGGCGGAGTGGGTGAAGGAGCTGCTCGGTCTCCCGAAAGAAGGGGGCGTCGGTTTCGTGAGTGGCTGCCAGATGGCGAACTTCTCCGGGCTTCTCGCGGGGCGTCACGCCGTGCTGGCACGAGCGGGATGGGACGTCGAGAAGCTGGGGCTGCAAGGCGCGCCGGAAGTCCATGTGGCGATTGGAGAGGAAGCTCACGCTACCGTCCTCTCGGCTCTGCGCCTCCTGGGCCTTGGCGAAGCCCGCGCGCTGCGCGTCCCCGCCGACGCCCAGGGGCGGATGATTCCCTCCGCACTCGAGGCCGCGCTGGCTCCGCTCCACGGACCAATTCTGGTGGCGGCGCAGGCGGGGAACGTCAGCACCGGATCCTTCGATCCTCTCGACGAGATTGCAACCATCGCTCACGCGAAAGGCGCCTGGCTCCACGTCGATGGCGCGTTCGGCTTGTGGGCCGCGGTCGATCCGGCCCGCCGCCATCTCCTGCGCGGCGTCGCCGAGGCCGACTCCTGGGCCACCGACGCCCACAAGTGGTTGAACGTCCCCTACGACTCCGGCATCGTGATCGTGCGGGACGGCGCGCACCTCAACGTGGCCATCACCAAGAGCGCTGCCTATCTGATTCGTTCCGCGGGAGGGGCGCGGGACAATCACGATTTCACCCCCGAGTCGTCACGACGCGCCCGCGGATTCGCGGTTTGGGCGGCGTTGCGCAGTCTGGGGCGATCCGGAATCAGCGACATGGTCAGCCGCTGCTGCTCGCTCGCCCTTCGCATTGCCGATCGGCTACGCGCGGGCGGGGTGACCATCCTCAACGACGTCGTGTTGAATCAGGTGCTGGTGCGCTTCACCCCGAGACGAGGCGGCGATGCCGATGCCTTCACCCGCGCCGTGGTGGCGCGGGTTCAGCGGGGCGGAGTCACCTGGGCCAGCGGCACCACCAGGCACGGCGCCGATGCGCTTCGCATTTCGGTTTCGAACTGGTCCACCACGGAAGAAGACATAGATCGTTCCGCCGACGCCATACTGGCCGCAATCCGCGAGGAGGACGACGCAGGTTAGCGGTCTCCCGCAGGACTGTGGCAGCTCGGCGGCCTTGCCGCTGCGATACTCTCAGGCCGAATGATTGCCCCAAAACCTCTTGTTCTCGAAGGCCATGGCCTGCGTCTGGAGCCGCTCGCGCTCGACCACCGCGAAGCGCTGGCCGCCGTGGCCCTCGATGGGAAACTCTGGGATCTGGGCTTCACCTCGATACCGGCGCCGGGACACGAGGAGGCCTACATCCAGACTGCGCTCGACGGACAACGGGACGGCCACATGCTCCCGTGGGGGGTGCGCGATCTCGGCACGGGAACGATCGTGGGGAGCACGCGCTATCACGACATCCTGGCGAGTATCGACCGGGTGGAGATCGGCTACACCTGGTACGCGAAACGCTGCCAGCGCTCGCATGTGAACACATCGTGCAAGCTTCTCCTCCTTGCCCACGGCTTCGACACCCTCGGCTGCAAGGTGATCGGCCTGCGCACCGACATCCTCAACACGGTTTCGCAGCGGGCCATCGAGAACCTCGGCGCCAATCGGGACGGCGTCATTCGCCACTACGGAGTCAGGAAGGACGGTTCGGTCCGCGACACCGTGATGTACAGCATTCTCCTGAGCGAATGGCCGGGGATCCGGGAGCGGCTCGAAACCCGGCTCACGACCGGCGGTTTCTCGGCGGCGGGGTCGTAGGGGCCCGAACCCGCTCAGCCGAAACGTGCGAAGAGGCCTTCAGCGCGTCGAGAGTAAAGGGCTTGGCGAGGAAGCCATCCATCCCTGAAGCAAGACATCGCGTTTCCCGTAGCCGCCGGCGAACCTGGAACGTGAACTCGGAGTCCCCACGCCCGGTTTACGTTCGGCCCGGATCGCCGGACTCAGCTAGCCGCGACCGATCAGAATGAGATCGGCGCGATCCTTGGGCCGACCGGAGGCGCGCTTGTTGCGAACAAATTCCTCGAGGCCGAGGACGGGGACGCAGATTCCTTCGACCGTGATCTCGGTCCGACCAGCCCAAGCCTCTTCCCAGGAGACGCCCGAGATGTCATTCATGAGATCGATTCGGTTGGGCTCTACCCCGACCTGATAGATCACGTCAGGGTCCACGAGGTCCGCCTCGGCGAGGTCGAACAGCGGCGCTTTGAAGGTCCTCAGGGCCGCGAAAACGCGGCTCGCGTTTTGGGGCGTTGGCCTCACCAGAATATCGATGTCCTGGGTCGCTCGAACGAAGCCATGCGCGGCGAGCGCATGAGCACCCACGAGCATGAACTCAACGCCCTCGGCGGACAACGCGGACAACATCGCGACGAAGTCGGGAGTCAATCCGTTTTCCCTCCTTGGCAAGCCAGGCGTTCTCGGTCGCGGCGCGGACGCTGAGAACCCGCGCGGATGGGGAAAGATCCCGCATCCAGGCATCGCCATCCTCCGCCTGCCGGGACACCTTCACCACCTGGAGTTCACCATTCGCCACGGGCATAGTCTATAGCCCCGCGCCGGAGACGGTCGGCCATCAGGGGCCTTGGCGGCCCGATGTTGTGGAACTTGTTGTCGGAGAAATTAGCCCGTTTGTCCCCCGCATGGCAGCAGAGATCGCTCACGCAGGAAGTTGACCAGGGCCCGAGCCGCGACATCGTGGCCCAGCTGATTCCAGTGTCCGTCGTATCGGAAGTACGGTTCCCCGCTGAGAGGACCCACCGCTGATTTCAACGCCTCGGTGAGATCGAGAAATGCCCACCCCTCCGACGTGGCGATCTCTTCGAGACGTTTCCGGACCAGAGCCCGGTCCCAGACCCTCGGGTCGATTCCGTAACGGCGCGTCGTGAGCTTCCAATCACGTTCGCTCACTTCAAAGCGCGCCGGGACGTGGACGAGCACGGGCTTGGCGTGCCGCGCCCGAACCGTGCTGCCGAGAGCGCGCACGATGGCGCGCGTGTTGTCCCAGGCTTGATCGAACTCTGACAACTCCC
>JANLSZ010000096.1:0-12225 GCA_031362685.1 Vicinamibacteria bacterium
GATCTTCAACGTGGGCGCCGAGCGCATGCTCGGCTACACCGCGGCCGAGGTGATGAACAAGATCACCCCCGCGGATATCTCCGATCCCCAGGAAGTGATCGCGCGCGCGATGGCGCTCTCCGTCGAACTCGGCACTCCCATCACCCCGGGGTTCGAGGCCCTCGTCTTCAAGGCCTCGCGCGGCATCGAAGACATCTACGAGCTCACCTACTTCCGAAAGGACGGCAGCCGCTTCCCCGCCGTGGTCTCGGTCACCGCCCTGCGCGACGACCGCGACGCGATCATCGGGTATTTGCTCATCGGCACCGACAACACCGCCCGCAAGCGGGCCGAAGAAGCCTTGCTCAAGGCCGGGGCCCTCCAGAGCGCGATCTTCAACAGCGCGAACTTCTCGTCGATCGCCACCGACGCCAAGGGCGTCATCCAGATCTTCAACGTGGGCGCCGAGCGCATGCTCGGTTACACCGCGGCCGAGGTGATGAACAAGATCACCCCCGCGGACATCTCTGATCCCGAGGAGGTGATCGCCCGGGCCAAAGCACTCTCCGTCGAGCTCGGCACTCCCATCACCCCCGGCTTCGAAGCGTTGGTATTCAAAGCTTCGCGGGGTATCGAGGACATCTACGAGCTCACCTACTTCCGCAAGGACGGAAGCCGGTTCCCCGCCGTGGTCTCGGTCACCGCCCTGCGCGACCCCCAGGACGCGATCATCGGCTATCTGCTCATCGGCACTGACAACACCGCCCGAAAGCTCGTCGAAGCGGAGCAGAAGAAGCTCGACCAGCGCCTGCGCGATCAGCAGTTCTACACGCGCTCCCTCATCGAATCGAACATTGACGCCCTCATGATGGCCGATCCCTCGGGCATCATCACCGACGTCAACAAGCAGATGGAGAACCTCACCGGCTGCACGCGCGACGAACTGATCGGCGCGCCCTTCAAGAGCTACTTCACCGACCCGGAGCGGGCGGAGGCCGCGATCAAGCTGGTGCTGCGCGAGAAGAAGGTCACCGACTACGAGCTCACCGCGTGCGCCCTCGACGGAAAGCAGACCGTGGTGTCCTACAACGCGACGACGTTCTACGACCGTGGCCGCACCCTGCAGGGCGTCTTCGCGGCGGCGCGCGACGTCACCGAGCGCAAGCGGGTGGAGGCGGAGCTGCAGCAGGCCAAGGCCATGGCCGAAACCGCGAGCCTCGCCAAGTCCGACTTTCTGGCCAGCATGAGCCACGAGATCCGCACCCCCATGAATGCCATCGTCGGCATCGCGGACCTCCTCGCCAAGACGCCCCTCTCCGAGGAGCAGGACAAATACGTGCAGATCTTCCGTCGCGCCGGCGACAATCTGCTCAATCTGATCAACGACATCCTCGATCTGTCCAAGGTCGAAGCCTCGCAGCTCGAGTTGGAACGAACCGGTTTCTCGCTTCACGATCTCCTCGAGAAAGTGCGGGAGATGGTGGCGGGCCGGGCCTCCGAAAAAGGCCTCGCCCTGGTGTGCGATATCGCGCCGGACGTGCCGACCGATCTCGTGGGCGACCCCACCCGGCTCCGGCAGGTGATGCTCAATCTGATGGGCAACGCCATCAAGTTCACGGAATCAGGCGAAGTGATCCTGCGGGTCACCAAGGACGCGGCCTCGCAAGCGGCGGGGGCTCTGTGCTTCACCATCTCCGACACCGGCATCGGGATTCCCACCGAGAAGCTGGGCGCGGTGTTCGAGCGTTTCACCCAGGCCGACTCGTCCACCACGCGAAGGTACGGGGGTTCGGGACTGGGGCTCACCATCTCCAAGCGGCTGGTGGAATTGATGGGCGGGCGCATCCGGGTGGAGAGCGGGGTCGGGAAAGGCAGCGTGTTTTCCTTCACGGTACCGCTCGAGATCTGGACGGGGAGCCGGCGGCGGGCGACCATACCGATCGGCGCGGATCCCGAGCCGGCGCTGCCCGCACTGCGCGTCCTCCTGGTGGAAGACTCCCCCGACAACCGGACCATCACCGTGGCCTACCTGCAGGACACGCCCTATCGGATCGAAGTCGCCGAGAACGGGGCGATCGCCTACGCGAAGTTCACCGCCTCGCCCTATGACCTGGTCCTCATGGATCGGCAAATGCCGGTCATGGACGGCCTGACCGCCACCCGGAAGATCAGGGCCTGGGAGCAGGAGAACCACAAGGCGCCCACGCCGATCATCGCTCTTACCGCATCGGCCCTGAAGGGCGATCAGGAAGAGTGCCTGGCCGCCGGGTGCACCGCGTATCTGTCGAAGCCGATCAAGCAAGAGGTGCTCCTTCAGGCCATCAAGGATCACTGCGTCGCCACGCCCGCCACCGCGACCCAGGCCTGGCGCGTGCAGGAAACCATCAAGGTGCGCGCGAATCCGCGGATCGCCGACCTCATTCCCGCCTTTCTGCAGAACCGCCGGCTGGAGGTCACCTCGATCCTCAACGCCCTGGACCGGGGCGACTTCGCGATCGTCGAAAGCCTGGGTCACGGCATGAAGGGCGCGGGCGGAAGCTGGGGCTTCGACGCCATCACGGATATCGGCGCGGCCCTCGAGCGAGCGGCGGCGAAGGGCGACGCGGAGGCATCGCGCTCGTGCGTGGGCGAATTGTCCAGGTACCTCGACCGCGTCGAGGTGATCGCGTAGGGCTACCGGCGGCCGGTGCGGGCCAGGCAGGCGTGAACGCGGGCGACGAGCTGGGGGATTGAAAACGGCTTGGTCACGTAGTCCGTGACACCGGCCTCGAAGCCGGCGCGCGTGCTCGCTTCGTCGGTCATGGCGGTGAGCATGAGCACAGGCAGACGCTCGGTCTCGTACCGGGCCCGCAGCGCCTTCACCACCGCGAGCCCGTCCATGCCGGTCATCTTGTAGTCCAGCACCACGAGGTCCGGCGCCGCCTCGGCGATCATGCGGAGTCCTTCCGCTCCGCTCATTGCCGTGGCGACTTCGTACGGGCCATCCACCAGCGCGCGGACGATGAGCATGAGGGACTCCGACTGATCGTCCACGACCAGGATCTTGAAGCGGCGCTGCGCGACCGAGGGCTGGAGGGCGTCGGTCGAGACGAACGGCTTGAGGAGGCGGGCGCGCGGCTCGATGACCACTTCGCAACCCTCATAGGCGCAGAAGGCGTCAACCCCCGTGCCGCATTGAAGGGCCAGGACGCGCGCCTTACGCTCCAGGCTGGCGATAAATTTGTCGTCGTGGCCCGGATCGTGGTGAGTGAGCGCCACCTGCCGGACGTCGGCGGCCGCGGCCAACCGCACCGCGTACTCGTAGGTGCTGTGTCCCCAGGTCTTCTTGGGGCCGTATTCCTCGGGGGTGTACTGGGCGTCGTGGATGACGAGATCGGCGCCCTCCATGAACTTCGCGTGACGGCGATCCCCTTCGTGCAGGATGGAGTCGAGGCGTCCGGGTTCGGCGTCGGCGCGCCAGAGCTCGTCCGAGAAAGGCTCATGGTCCACCAGGTAGACGACCGCGACGCCGTCGGCCTCGATGCGATATCCCAGGGTCAGGGCCGGGTGATTCAGGAACTGCGTCGCGACCCGCGCGCTGCCGATCCTATGGATGCCCTCGGTCAGATCGTGGTACGTGATCAGGGCCGGGAGCTGGCCCAGTTCAACGGGAAAGTAGGTGAACTCCATCTGCCCGGACAGCACGTCGTGGAGCGAGCCGCGGCTGCCGTCCGGGCCATAGATCGCGACCGAGTTCCCAGGGACGAAGGCCGGGCTGAAGAACGGAAAGCCCTGGATGTGATCCCAGTGAGTGTGCCCGAGAAGGATGTTGCCGTGGATTGGGCCCCGACCCTCAGCGATGAGTTTCGCGGCCAGGCCGTGCGCGCCGGTGCCACAGTCGAAGATGAGCAGGTCGCCGCTGTCCGTGGTCAGTTCGACGCAGGAGGTGTTGCCCCCGAAGTGGGTGGTGCTGGGACCGGGAGTGGCAATCGACCCGCGTGTTCCCCAGAAGCGGACTCTCATTCCGTCAGTGTAGGCCCGGGAGGCATTTCACGCCCACCCCTTCATGATGCGCTCTTCCCGGGAATCGGTTCTCGCTGCTTGACGCCCTGAGCTCTCCTCCTCGTTATCGAGCACTTGAAGGCGGAGCACCTGGCTCTTCCGGTGCGGCGCGTGCGACGCGCGCGGCATGGCCAGGCTGCGCGCTGTCGGACGATCTCCTGTGCGCCACCGTGACTGAGCCAGTCTTCGCGCACGGGACCGACTCTCGTCGCACCCCGCGCCTCGGCGCGCTTGCACCGCCCTTCGGCTGTCGCGGGGTCTCGAGGTGAATCTGGCGGGCATCGCTCTTGCATTGGACCTGCTCGATGAAATCACCATGCTCAGATCCAGGCTCGAAGGAACCCGCTCGTCCAATGATCCGTCGTCCAGCCTTCTGGTTGAATAGAGCCGCCTGCGCGAGTCTCGTCGCCTCGTTCCTGGCCTGCGGAAAGCCGGCGCCTCCGCCCTCCGCCTCACCGGCGCCGACCGGGCAAACCAAGGGTCCAGCGCCCGCGGCTTCTCCCACTCCATCCGCCGAATTGGTGGCGGCGCTCGGGGCCTGGCTGGCCAAGCCAGACCCATACTTCGACCCTTCGGCTCGAGCGCAAAAGGTGCTTTCCGAGATCTACCCGGTCGCGGCCGCGGCGCCGCTGTGGGTGGATGGATCCCTGCGCCCGACGAAGAGCGCACGGGACGTTCTCGCGGTCCTGACCGATGCGGCGACCGAGGGCCTCGACCCCGCGGACTACCGTGCCGCGGATCTTGCCGCGCTCGGAAGGAAACTCCTGGAGGGCTCGCCTCCGTCGGTCCGTGATGCCGCGGCCTTTGACGCGTCGATGTCCCTTTCGATGATGCGCTACCTGCGCCATTTCCACCGCGGTCGTGTGGACCCGCGAGACATCGGATTCCTCATCTCTCTGCCGCCGGACGAGCACGACTACGCGGCCATGCTGATCGACGCGGCCCGCAAGGAGCGCGTGAAGGAGACGATCGAATCGATCACGCCTCCCCTCGTGCAGTATCGCCTCCTGCGCTCGATGCTGCCCCGATATCGAGCGCTCGCGCTCATCGAAGGCACGGCGTTCCCGCGCCTCAAGGACCCGCCCCGGAAGGCGATCAAGCTCGGAGATGCCGGGGAGGGGTTGAACATCGTCCGCACCCGGCTCATCGCTCTCGGCGACCTGCGGGCAGAGGCGCCGCGACTCGCCGAGCCGCCCGTGTACGAGGGCGAATTGGTCGAAGGAGTGAAGCACTTTCAGGCCCGCCACGGGTACGAGGATGACGGCGTCCTGGGCCGCGCCACCTGGACCGCTCTGAATGTCCCCATTTCCTGGCGCGTTCGACAGATCGAACTGGCGATGGAACGGATGCGGTGGCTTCCGCACCTCGGCGAGCGGGCCTTCGTGGCCGTCAACGTCGCCATGTTCCGCCTCTGGGGCTGGGACAGCGTGCCCGAAACGGGGGTGCCCGATTTCGAAATGGGCGTCATCGTCGGCAAGGCCTTAAACACCAGGACGCCGGTGTTCATGGGGGAAATGAAGTACGTGACCTTCCTGCCTTACTGGAACGTGCCCGAGTCAATTCTTCAAAAGGAGATCATTCCCATCCTGCGGCGCGACCTCTCCTACCTGGATCGGCAGAACATGGAGATGGTCGACGGTCAGGGAGACGATGCGAAGCCGGTGGAGCCAAGTGCGGAGAACGTGAACCGGCTGGCGAAGGGCAAGCTGCGCCTGCGGCAGCGCCCGGGGCCGAAGAACTCGCTTGGCCTGGTGATGCTCATGTTCCCGAACGACGACAACGTGTATCTGCACAGCACTCCCGCGCCCGAGCTCTTCGGTCGGGCGCGCCGCGACTTCTCGCACGGCTGCATCCGCGTCGAAGACCCGGTCGCCCTCACCTTGTGGGCGCTCAAGGATCAGCCTGAGTGGACGCGGGAGAAGATCCTCGCGGCCATGGACGGCAGGCCGTCGTCCCGGGTTCCCCTTACCAGGCCCATCCGCGTGGTGATCTACTACGTCACGGCCACCGTGATTCCCGCGGAGAACGCCGTTCACTTCGCCGACGACATCTACGGCCACGACCTCCCGCTCGACAAGGCCCTGAGGATGCGAAAGAAAGCGTCTTGACCGAGCGGCTCGCCTACCAGGTCCGCACGCGACCGGTGTCTACGTGGACGAAGTTCGAATCCGGGTAGTAGCCGACACCGCCACTGCGCGCATCGAGCGCGGCGCGGCGCAGTTGCTTCAGGGGAATGTCGTTCAGCCGGATGTCGATGGCCATGCCCTTCAAGTGAAGGCTGTTGGTCGCGACACCGTCGCTGTGAGCATGGAGATCGGCGTTCGTCGCCGGCGACCGGTAGGCGGAGATAATCTCGAAGGGCCGGCTCGTGCGCGTGACGTCGGCCAGATCGTGAAGAAGATCAAGCAGCGGCGGGTCGATGGGATGAACGTCGCCAGTGCGGAAGTCGCGCATCAGATGGTTGATGGCGTTCAGGCTCTCGGTCTCGTAGGTGCCGCCCTTCCAGTACTCGATGGCGAGCTTCTCACCGGTATGAAGATGATCGAAGCGCAGCACCCGCGGCGCCATGGGCTGGGCGAAGGCCCCTTTGGGCATCAGAAGTCCGGCGGCGGCCGTGGCGGCCACGGAGAGAAAGCCGCGGCGGTAGGCGAGGGCGGGGCGCATAAGAGTGCGGATTGTCCCCCACCGGTCTGGACCGAGCCTAACCGTACCTACGGGAGGGTTGGCGGCCCCCAGAGCGGATAGGCGTTGATCGCAGTGCCTTCCCACCACCGTTGGTCGGGACCGAGCCGGAATATCGTGAAATGAAGGTGTGGTGCCTTCGCCGATGCGTTTCCGGTCGAACCGACGAAGCCGATCACGTCGCCCCGGCGCAGGACCTTCGTCGGTTCGAGACCCGCGGCGTAACCGTCGAGGTGGGCGTAGTAGTAGCAGTACTCGCCCCTCTCGTCGAACTGATAGACGGTCAGGCCGCCTTGCTTGCTGGTGAAGAGTTTCTCCACGTGTCCATCGTCCACCGCGAGCACGGGGGTGCCGCGTGGCGCCATGATGTCGATGGCCTGATGGCGCCTTCCGCCGCGGTCGTCGGGGAACGTGTCGCGCAGGGACTCGCCCCCGACTCCCTGGACGGGCAGGACGAGGCCGCGTATTCGGAGCCGGTCGAGATCGGTCAGGAGCAGGGGCAGCTCCAGGGAGCGCGTCTCGTTCGGTGGAGCCGGTAGCGTCCCGAGCTCCGGGGGCGGCGGGCTCGAGATCGACTCGGCTACATAGGGCGAGGGCGGGCTCGCCTCCGGATCTTCAACGGGGACGAGCGCCTCCGGTCTGGCAAAGGCCGCCGAAAGCGGCGAGGGCGAAGGGACGGCGAGAGGCGTCGCTTCGGGCCTCGCGGCCGCGAGCCTCACATCCGGCCACCAGACTTGGGTCAGGAACAGATACGTGGCAAGCGTTCCGGTCAGAAAACCGAGCGTGAACAGGGAAACTTTCATTGGCCTCCTGTGAGGTGGGGTAGACGGGCGGGGCAGGGGGGCTTCAGGGTGTCGGGCGGGTCTGGACCTGCACTGACGCGCTGGACCACAGCGTCGCGGTTTCGATGCGCAGGCTTTCCGCGGTGAGCCGCAGGCCGATTGGGCGCTGGTTCACCAGCACCGATTCCTGAAGCCGGGCGGGCAGGTCCACGGCCCGGAAGATCGAGTCCGGAAGGTTGATCGCGATGCCTTTCGCGGCGAGCGCCCTCAGGAATGCGAGTCCGTCCGACGCTTTCGTGAACATGCCGCACTTCGAGGCAGTGTCCTGCGAGCGCAGGGCCTCTTCCACGGCCGCCCAGCTTTCCGCGGTCAGATCCATCCGGACCTGGATACGCCGGTCGGGAAACAAGGGCGTCTCGGTCAGGCGGCCACCCGCGTTCGCGAGCCGCAGCGCCCCCTTGAGGGTGTGTCGCTGGGGCAGGACGCGCCCCCGGATGGCCTGGGTGACTTCAAAGTCATTGCAGACCGCGTTCGCCACCCCCTTGGAATCCCAGGCGAAGTGAAGGGTCGCGTCTCCAGTGCTCTCTTCGATGTCCACCGGGAGCTCGATCTCAACGAGATCGGGCGGGCGGAGACCGATCACGGGCTGCGCCGCGCGAAGATGTCCCAACATCGTGCCAAGCTCCACCCGTACGTCCCACTCGCCCAGCTTGATCTTGCCGAGGAGCGTCTTCTTGTTCAGTTTGCCGGAGCCGTGAGCGCTCACGGCTCCAAGATCCACGGTTACCCGGTCGAGGTAGCGCGACGCGACGTTACCTGCGAGTTCCTCGATGAGCCCCGAGCGTATGGCGAGGACGACCTCACCGCGACCTTCGAAGGCGGAGCCGACCAGAGGCTCGCTCGCCGCCGCCTTCTCGAATCGTTTGTGGAGTTCGCCGTATTCCGCCCTGAGCTTTTCGATTCTCTTCGGGGCGTCGCGGTCGCTCTGGAAGCCGCAGGCCGGGAGCAGCGATGCCGCGAGGGCGAGCCCCAGGAGCCTGGCGGGCTTCAACCCTTGGCTCCGATGGACTGGGCATGCGGCCGGAGGGCCACGTCGATGAAGACCCACAGCTTCCCGCCGAAGACCTTGATCTGCTGCGCGCTCACCGTGAGGGGCAACTGCTCGGCCACGATCTGGAGCCGCTTCGACGAGACCGCCGGGATGGAAAGATGGTTCTCGACCCGCACGGGAATCTCGAGCCCCTCGAGGAGCCTGGAGAGGCCTCCGTGGGCCAGAGCCTCGGTGAGGCGGCCGACCGGATCGTTCCGGCCAAGCGCCGCCGCGTCCTGCGCCTCAACCCCAAGGATGGCCACGCTGCACCGGAGCACGCCGGAAGCGGGATCGATCTGCACGGCATCGATGGCTCCGAAGACCGTGACTTCCGCGCCCACCGTCGAGGCGTCGCGGCTGGCGATGCCGGTCATGCGCACCAGGGCCACGCCGTCTCCGAACGCGGTGTCGGCCGAGTCGATCCTGACATGGAAGCCGCCGCCAACCTCCGCATCCATCGGGGTGACCGCGCGAAGGAGATCCTGGACGAGGGACTGATCCACCACGACCAGGATGTCCTTGAAGTTCAGGAGCGTCCCCTTCTCCGCGGAGGCGGTCAGCTCGATGAGAGCCTGGTTCTGCCGGGTGAGAAGGGTCTCCTGCGCGGAGAGGCGGGAAGGGCGGGTCAGACGCAACTGTACGACGGCGAAGACGCCGAGGAGTGTGGCAGCGAAGACCACGCCCCCGGCCTGGAGGACTCGGACGGAGCGGCTCGTTATGGCTCCCGCCTCGCCGGAGCCGGCAGGGTCCAGCCGTCCCAGTTCATGTTGTTGAGCGTCCGGATCTCGCGGATCTCGCCAGGATCGAGCTTTCCCTGCACCACGCTTTCCGCGGCCGCCATCGATTTCTTGACCGTCTCGCCCGCGCTCACGATCTGATTGAAGAGATCCCGGCAGAAGCCGGAGGAATAATCGGCCTGGACGCGCCCGTCCCACAAGCCGAACCAGTCACGGCCTCCGGACATGGTCTCGGGCTGGGTCACCTTGCACGCGGTCACGAAGGAGGCCCATGAAGCGTCCACCGCGCTTGCGCTCTGAGACACCGCCGCCACCTGGCTGGCGAAGGCATCCCGGGTCCGGGTTCGCGCCGAGACCGCGCCTGGCTGGCCGGGAGGCGGGGTCGGCGATGCCGCGGGCGTCGTTCTGGCCAATGAGATGGCGCTCACTCTCTTCCGTCCCGGGCCGCCACGTACGGTGACGATCACTCGATCCCCGGCCTTGATCCCGCCCGTGCTCTGGAGAAGGTCGTCGAACACGAGCGATTCCTTCTGGCCTTTCGAGTTGCGAATCACCAGGGTGCGCCTCGCGGGATCGATGGAGACGACCTGAGCGTTCGTGTAGGTGGGCGTCTCCACGCCGGTCTGAGCGCAAACACCGCTGACGGTCAGGAGCCATAGGACTCCGAAGAGCCCGAAACGGCGGAAATGGTTTCTCATGCTCTCTACCGAGAGCAAAGCGCATGCCACGACACGGACCGACGTGGGCGAGGCGGGAACGTGGCCGCGTCGCGTCCGCAGGTCATATGTAGAAAGCGTCCCTCTCCTCTGGGCCGCACTGGCACGCGTGTTGCTCCCGCTTCTCGAAGGAGAAACGCATGAAATCAGTCAACGCAGTCCTTGCCGCGTTCGTGGTCGCCGGACTCGCCGTCGCGCAGGCGCCCGCCGGCTCCGACGACGTCTGGCTCGCCACCAAGGCCAAGGTCGCACTGCTCACCACCGAAGGGCTGAGCGTCAAGGACGTGGACGTGGCCGCGGCCGGCGGTGTCGTCACCTTGCACGGCAAGGTGAAGACGGGCGCCGAGAAGGCGAAGGCGGGCTATGTCGTAAGCGCCGTTCCGGGCGTGAAGAGCGTCAGGAACCTCATGCGCGTGGCTCCCCAGACCGTCGGTACGGCGGGAAGAGTGGACGACGACGTGCTCCGGCAGTCGGTGACCTCAGCCCTTCGAGCCGACCACCGCCTTGATGACGTGAAGATTGCGTCCGTCGAGAACGGCGTGGTTGCTCTCGAGGGCAACGCCCCCAGCCTGGAAGAGAAGCTAAGGGCGATCGAACTGGTGTGGGCCGTCCCCGGTGTGTCGCGGGTGACGAGCCGGATCGAAGCGGGAAAGTAGCGGGCCTAGAAGGACGGGCCGAGCCTGACGTCCACGCGCGTTCGCTCCGAGCTGTGAAGGACGTCCACACGAAGCAGGATGCGCTTCAGGGTCTTCAACCTTATGCCCGCGCCGTAGTCATGCTTGAGGCGGTTGATGTTGAAGTCGTGCATGGTGGGAGACACCGCGCCCGCCTCATAGATCAGAGCGAACTGGATGTTCTTGTGAAGGCCGAGCCGGTACTCCGCGCCCACGGCCAGGAGCTTGTTGTCGCGGTACCGCGTCGAGCCGTAGCCGCGCAGAAAAGTGGAGCCGCCAAAGTTCGGCTGCAAGTAGAAAGGCACGAAAGTCCCCGCGTCGGGGGTGTCGAGGAACGCCACCTGCCTGAGCGCGATGACGTGGCGATTCGAACCGAGCGGTATGTATTCACGAGCGTCCATGACCACGCGGTTGAACTGGAATGCGGCCGCATGGCGATCGTCGAAGCGCGACACCGCGACGCCCAGGGAGACGCCGCGATGCGGGTTCGCGGGCTGATCCCGCAGTTCGAGCCAGGCTCCCGCGGACAAGTGAATGAAATCAGGCGCGCTCGTGAGCCCGGGCGCGGTTTTTTCCGTGTTGGACAATTCCGTGTTGGGGAACGATGAGTCTGTCCCGGGATGAATCGAGGGCCGCATCAGGCCGGCGCGGCCCATCAGGGAGATATGGGATACCCGGGTCTGGATGACCCCCTCGAAGAGTTCATCCCTCAGGCGATAGTCCGTTCGATTCGCCGGCACCGAATTGGGACCGACGCCATAGAAGTCCTCGCGCGGATAGTCCCGATGCCGGGCGGAGGCATAGATGTGGAAGCCGGATATCGATGCCGTCCTCTCGATGTCCGAGAGCGGGAACAGGTCGGTCGTCCCTTTCCCGGTTCGCGGGAGCCTCCTTCCGACATAGGGCACGCGGCCGAACTGCGCTTCGTAGAACTGATACCCGTAGATCGAGTACGCCCCCGAAGCATGGAAGTCGAGCCCGGAGCCGCCGAGATCGGGCGCCCACAGGTGCAGGACCGGCGCCGGTCCTGCGCCGGAACTCACGATCTCGGCTCGGGGTTCGAAGGGCCCAAAGCGGAAGCGGGAGCGAGCGTTCGGATCCACCTCGTCGTTCATGAGGGCGTGGATCGTCCGCTTGAGGAAGCCCTCGCGTTCGGGGGCGGGGGTGGGAGTGGGGGCGGGGGCGGTAGCGACCACGTCATCCTCGGCAAACGCGGAAGAGGAGGCGAGGGCGGCACACAGGGTGAGGCAGATGAGAGGGAAGCGGCGCATAGTTCAGGTTCTCCAAAAGGGACGAGCGATACTTTGCTAAGCAACGAACGCGCCAGTCCTGGGCTCCCGGGACCCGCGCGACCGGGCGGGCAGAATCTACAAAGCGCCGAAGAATCTCCCGGACGTTCGCCTGGCCAATTTCTCTCTCGCCCTGCCCGCGAGCCCGCATCGATGTGGCCGCGATCTTGCTGGCGATATCGCCGATGTCGTCTTCCCAGTCGTCCCCGCCGGCAAGCAACCAGGGAGAACCTTC
>JANLSZ010000133.1:0-22466 GCA_031362685.1 Vicinamibacteria bacterium
CCACCGACCTGGCCGCTTCCAGTTCGTCGTTCTTTCCCTGAAGGGCCTGATTGAGGAGGGCCCGCTCGCCTTCGACCGCCTTGCGAACGGTGTTGTCGGTGCCGATGAGCAGGTAACCGATGATGTCGTCCTGCGCGTCGCGCAGGGCGGTGACCGACACCATGGCGGGAAAGCGGCTGCCGTCCTTGCGGATATAGGTCAGCTCGTAGATGTCCTCGAGGCCGCGCGATGCCTTGAACACCAGCGCCTCGAAGCCGGGCTTGATCTCGGTGTTCAGTTCGAGACTCAAGGCCTGTGCCCGCGCGATCACTTCTTCAGGATCGGAGATGTCGGCGGAGGTGATCCGGTTGACCACTTCGTCGGCGGTGTAACCGAGCATCCGCTCCGCTCCGACATTGAAGATCTGGATGATCCCCTTCGCGTCGGTGGCGATGCTCGAGAAGTTCGCACTGTTGAAGATGGCTCGCTGGAGCGCTCCGGCCTTGAGCAGCGTCTCTTCGGCCGGCTCGAGCAGAATCCCGCCAGGGGTCTTGGAAATCCTCGTCCTCGTTGTGTCACTCTCCATGCGTAGGTGGGCCTCCCGAGGTCCACACTCCGGCTGGAGCCCGGCGGCCGGGCTTGGGGTGGATCTCGCTGCAAGACTAGGCGTCTGCGGCCGCTCTGTATGTTCGATGTCCCACATATGGACCGTTCGACACCGCACAGATTCGGACCGCCCGGGACCTGTAGCTTGCAAAGGTGGTGTCACCATGAAGATCCTGATGGTCCTGACCTCACACGACGCGCTCGGCGATTCCGGAGAGAAGACCGGCTTCTGGCTGGAGGAACTCGCCACCCCGTACTACGTGTTCGAGGACGCGGGCCTTCTCACCACCCTCGCCTCGCCGAGGGGCGGCCGGCCTCCCATCGACCCGAGGAGCGATACCGAGACGTCCCGCACTGATGCCACCCGCCGCTTCGAGGCCGACCCCAGGGCCCAGGCAGCGCTCGACGACACGGTTCCGCTCCGAGACGTCATCGCCGAGGACTTCGAAGCGGTCTTCTTCCCCGGCGGCCATGGCCCCTTGTGGGATCTGGCCGAGAATCCCGCATCGATCGCCCTGGTCGAGGCGATGCTCGGTTCCGCCAAGCCTTCGGCCTTCGTCTGTCACGCGCCCGGCGTGCTCCGGCATGCCAGGAACCCCGAGGGCGAGCCCATCGTAAAAGGCAAGGAAGTCACCGGCTTCGCCAACTCCGAGGAGGCGGTCGCGGGCCTCGTCGACATCGTCCCCTTCCTGGTCGAGAACATGCTCGTGGAGAGCGGCGGCCGCTACACGAAGGCCGAAGACTGGCACCCGCATGTCGTGACCGACGGCATGCTCATCACCGGCCAGAACCCGGCCTCTTCCGAGCCGGCGGCGAAAGCCGTCCTGAAGAGGCTCAACTTCTTCTCCGCGCCGGGCTTCGTGGCCTCGATTCCGTGGAACGTCTCTTGAGGTGAAGTTCGTGAGCGACGCCCCTTCTCACCGCCCGCGCGCGATAAAGCTTCCCTCCGCGGACCGCGCCATCCTCGCCGGGCTCATGCTCGTGGGCATGGTCCTGCTGGGCAGCCTCATCTACCCCTTCGCGAGCGCCCTCCTCTTCGCCGCGGTTCTGGCCGGAGCCTTCTACCCCATGTTCGAACGCCTGACCTTGCGGCTCGGGAAACGCCCCACGATCGCGGCGGGGCTCATCACCCTCATGGTCGGCGCGCTGCTTCTGACCCCCGCCCTGTGGCTGGGCATCAAGGTAGCCGACGAAGTTCTGACCGGCGCGAGTATGGTGGCCCGCGCCCTGCGCGGTGGAGGCGGAGTCCCCGAGCTGGTCAAGCTTCTTCCTCCCTCCATTCAGGCGCGAGTCCGGGGGGCAATCAACAGCGTGCCGGGTGGAAACGAGCAGATCGAGAATCTGGCCGACAACCGATCCGGAGACGCGGCGGCGGCGGTGACTACCGGAATCAAGAAGGTTGCCGCGGTGGTGATCGATTTCACCCTGATGCTGGTGGCCATGTTCTTCCTGTTGCAGGACGGTAAAAGGCTGGTGCAGTGGATCGCGACGGTGGCGCCCCTTCCCGAGCAGCAGATCCTCGACATCTGCTCGGACTTCCGAAATGTCTCGGCGGCCATTCTGCTTTCCTCCCTCGGCACCGCAGGCGTGCAGTCTGCCGCGGCCCTTGCCGGGTATCTCGCGACGGGCGTCCCGCAGCCGGTGTTCTTCACGTTCGTGACCTTCGTGGTGGCCTTCATACCGGCGGTGGGCGCGGCGAGCGTAGTGCTGGCGGTGGCCGGCCTCCTCTTCTTCACCGGCCATTCCGAACCCGCTCTCTACCTCGCCCTCTGGGGAATCCTGGTGGTGAGCAGCATTGACAACCTGGTGAAGCCCTGGCTTCTCAAGGGTCGGATGGAGATCCACGGGGGCCTCATCTTCTTCGCGCTGCTCGGAGGCATGGCCACTTTCGGGCCGGTGGGCCTGGTCGCCGGCCCGCTGATCCTCTCCTTCTTTCTCGCCGTGGTGCGTCTGACCCGGCACGAGCCACGGACCGAGACGGTCTGATCGCCGCCTCGAGGACGCTGTGTGCTTCAGCGAACGGACGCCTCTTCCCAGGCCGGACAGACTGGGCTGTGACTGTCGTGAACCTGCTGCTCGATGACCTCGCCCCGTCCGTCCGTGAGCGGATCGTGCGCCGCGCCGAACCGGTACGTCTGACCTTCGGAACGATCCTGTGCGAGGCCGACGAGCCCTTCGAGCACGTCTACTTCCCATCGTCGGCCTTCATTTCCCTGGTGGCCAGGGTCGGGAACCATGCTCCGCTGGAGATGGGCCTGATCGGCAACGAAGGGATGCTCGGCGTCACTCTCATCCTCGGAGTGGCGACCGCCCCCCTGCGCGGCGTGGTTCAAGGCGAAGGCGATGCGTTGCGCCTGCCCGCCCGGGACCTCCAGGCGGAACTGAGCCGCTCTCCATCCCTGGTGAAGACCCTCAACAACTACCTGTACGTTCTCATGGCCCAGTTGACGCAGACCGCCGGCTGCACCAGGTTTCACGAGATCGACGCCCGGCTGTCGCGCTGGCTACTGATGACCCATGACCGGGCCCACGCCGACCATTTCCACCTCACCCACCAGTTCCTCGCCGACATGCTCGGCGTCCAGAGGAGTGCGGTCACCATCGCGGCCGGCATCCTGCATGACAAGGGCTTCATCCGCTACACCCGCGGCGAAATCACGGTCCTCGACCGCCGAGGACTCGAGGGCACGGCCTGCGAATGCTACGCGGCGGTGGTCAAGGACTACGCTCAGATGTTTGGAAGCCCGCGTCCGGCTCCCGCTCCACCGCCGGCTTCACCGATCGAGACCGGGGCTTAGCGAAGGAGCGTGCCGACGATGAAGTACGCACGAACCGCTCCGCCGTTCCCGACGCTTCCGCCCACGAACAACGGACCGAAGAACGTGTCGGCGGCCAGGCCCGCGGTGAAGCTCGACTTGACCCGGGCATCCGCGGCCCGGTCGAAGGCGCTGCCCGCCTCCACCATGCCGAGGAGATAGAGGCGATCCCCGAGGATGGTCGGCAACCGCTTCAAGGGCGCCCGGTAGGCGAGCCTCGCGAGGAAGAAGGATGACCCCCGCAGCGAATTGGGCGGAAAGGCGCCCAGTCGAAACGGGCCGCCGAGGCTGAACCCGTAGAGAAGCGGCGGCGCGCTGCCGAGTCCCGCGCCCCCGCTCGCATGAAGGGTGAAGGTGTGCAGCCCGGAGGTCGAGCGCGCCACATCGACGGCGCCCTCGGCGCGGCCAAACGGCTGAATCGCGTAGGGCGCCGTGGTGATCCACGAGACCGCAGAGGTCATTCGCACGCCACGGGTCGGGAAATAGGCGCGATCCTGGCCATCGTGCTCGAAGCGAAGGCGTGCTCCCATTTCTCGGCCGGTGCTTCTCGGAAGCTCGTCCCCCACCCGAGTGGTGTTCCGGACAAAGTCGATCGCGGGCCCGACGCGAATTTCCGTCGTGCGTCCAATGGTCCAACCGAGGTCAAGGCCCGCGCCCACGCGCTGCCGGGAGTAGATCGCCCGAAGCTCACCGTCATCCTCGTAGAAGCTCTCGCTGGTGCGCTCGTACCAGGCGCCCGGCGCCACGAACGCGCCTCGGCGCACCGGTCCCCGGCCGCTGAGCGGCTGGAGAAGCTCGGTCTTGAGGCGCAGCTTCGCGCCGAGGGAGGCGTCGACGCGCAACTCTGAACCCGCGCTGGTCACGTCCATGAACGTGATTCGAGACCCCACAGACAGGTTGACGTCCTTGCTCTCGTTGTCGACGTCGAGGAAGAACCTGACCAGGGGCGGTGCGTAGGATTTGTCGCGGACCTCGACGCTCAGGCTTTCTACCCCCTCGCGATCGATGCGACCGTACATGGCGCTCGCGTAACGCCCCAGTCCGATCAGCCAGTCGAGATGCGCCTCGATCGTGGCCGGATCGTGAGCGTGGCCGAGGTCCGCTTCGATCCGGCGCGCGATCTGAGCGGCCGCCGCATCGGAGACGCCCGTGACCTCCACGAACTCGACCGGACCCAGCTTCGGGTGAAGGCGTTTTCGCAGGGCTTCCCGGTGAGCGGCCCAACCGGCATCGTCAAGGGCAAAGCGAAGAAGGTCCGCCTTGCTGGCTTCGGCGGCGGCGTATCCCCGCTGCACCAGCAACGCGCTCTTTCGAAAGTCGGAAGCGCCGAGGCCCTGAAGATCCGGCGCGATCACCACGTCCGCCTGTTGCAACCGGGGTTTTTCGAGGTCTCTCATCATGATGGCGATGGCTCGATTCGCGACTCCCGCAATGCTTTCCCCGGAAGGCCCCTCTTCGAGCTCGCCCACGCTGACCGCGATCACCACCTGCACTCCCATCGAGCGCACCACATCCACTGGTGTGTTGTTGACAATGCCGCCGTCGGAGAGGAGCCGGCCGTCGAGCCGGACGGGATCGAACGTCCCCGGCAAGGCCATGGACGCTCGCATGGCCGGGCCGAGCGGACCGTGGTCGAAGACCTCGATGACCCCCTTGTCCATGTCGGTGGCGGTGCAGCGAAACGGAATGGGAAGATCGTCGAAACTCTCGACCGAGGAGTAGGGGAAGGCAACGCGGCTCAGGAGAAGCCCGATACGGTGGCCGGGATTGAGACCGCTCTGGAGGCGGAAGCCGTGACGCAGCCCGGCGTCCAACTTGACCGGGTAGCCCCGGTCGTCTTCCTTGCGACGATGGGATTTCAGGGCGTAGGGGATGTCCGGCCGGAGGATCAGATCCCAGTCAGCGGCACGAAGCATCTCCTGGATTTCCGGCGCGGACTTGCCCGTGGCGTAGGCCCCTCCGATGAAGGCGCCGGTGCTGGTCCCGGCGATGGCGTCCACCGGAACCCGGTGTTCTTCGAGCCATTGGAGAACTCCCACATGGGCAATGCCCTTGGCGGAGCCGCCGCTGAGCGCCAGGCCGATCCGCGGGCGGGAAGGTTCGTCCTGGGCCGGGGATACGGCGGGCCACGCCGCGGTCAGCAGGACGGCAAGGACGCATCGCGCCCTGGTCTTCACGATCACGTTAGCGACGGGAGACCAGATGAATCACGGCCACGAAGGCGGCGGCTCCCACGATGGACCAGAGAACCGGAAAGGACTGCCCGCCGACCTGCAGGAGGAACGGCTCGGGCAGCTTGAACTGATGCGCGATCCAGGGCCCGAACAAGGCGCCGATGAAACCCAGGGCGGTCGAGACGATGAAGCCGCCGCGCACGTTGCCGCCGATGGCCCTCCCGACGCTGCCGCATACCGCGGCGATGACGATGAGTACGAGCAGGGCGGGGAGCGTGATGGTCATTGGATGGTCCTCATGCCCGCTTCAAGGAGCAAGGCGGATGCCAACCCTCAAGAGGCGGTTCGCGCCCAATGTCGGGCTCGGGGTCCGCGCCCGAGGCTCCCGACCGACCCCTGGTTGTAGAAAGTGCAGAGCCCCTGGCCTGGATCGAGGCCCCTTTCGCGCAGACCGTCGGTTCGCTCGCGGCACGCTCCTTGCTCAAGCAGGCACCGAAAGATGAGGTAGTTCATGCAAGGAATGAAACTGGTCGGTGTCGTGCTGCTCGTGCTTGGGATCCTGGCCGTCGCTTACGGCGGGTTCAGTTACGTCAAGAAGACCGACAACGTGAATCTCGGACCGATCCATATCGAGGTCCAGGACAAGGAACGAGTCAATGTGCCGCTGTGGGCGGGCGTTCTCGCCGCGGTCGCGGGCGGCGTCCTGATCGCGCGCAAGGCCTGAGGAATGGGCCCCGAGGCTAGGGCCCAGGCGCTGCGGCGCCTGGTATGGGGCGTGGGGCTCGCCCTCGGCCTGAGCGGATGCGCTCACGTCAAGCCCCTGCCGCCCGGCGAAGCCCTCACCGAGAGCGAGCGCCTCGATGCGATCAGGCGCGCCCGGGTCTGGTCGCCCATCGACGTCGCGAAGGTCGACCTCCGGAACGGGCCGGTGGCGGAGGGAGCGTTCGCTCCGAACGCGTGGGTGGACTGCGAATACAAGAAGCAGAAGGATCAGAGCGGACGCTCGCCGAAATTCACCTGCGAAACGAGCCCCGGCCACCCGGTCAAGGTCAAGTACGGCCCTCGAAATGCCGAGGTCTTCGGTGAGGTGCTGGCGACGCGCCTCTTCTGGGCGCTTGGGTTCGCCGCGGACCGGATGTATCCGGTCCGGGTTCGCTGCCGCGGCTGTCCAAAGGACCCGAAGGAAAGCCTGGAAGTGGTCGGGAAGGTCGTGGTGTTCGACCCCGGGGCCATCGAACGGAAGCTCCCGGGGCGTCCCATGGAGACGAGAACCGACTCGGGCTGGACCTGGTCCGAGCTGGAGACCATCGGCCCGGACTCGCCCCCGGATTCGCGAGCGCATCGGGACGCGCTCAAGCTCCTCGCGGCCTTCGTCCAGCACACGGACACCAAGGGCGCCAACCAGCGTCTGCTCTGTCCGGAGGGACAGGAGATCGGGCGGACGGGCTGCCGCAACCCCGTCATGATGGTGAGCGACCTGGGCCTCACTTTCGGCCAGGCGGGATTGCTGATCCAGAACAAGGACAGCGTCAGTCTGCACACCTGGGCCCAGGTTCCGGTGTGGAACGACGGCGACGCCTGCGTGGCCCGTCTCAAGGGTTCGTTCACGGGCAGCTTCAGCAGCCCGAAGATCAGCGAAGAGGGCCGGGCTTTTCTGGCCGGCCTGCTCGCCTCTCTCACCGATGCTCAGCTTCGCAATCTCTTCGAAACCGCGCGGGTCAAGCGGCGTTCCAGCGATCCCGGCGGCGACGCGGAAGATCAGGCCGAGCTGGCGACGGTGAGCGGTTGGGTGCAAGCCTTCAAGCTCAAGCGCGCCCAGATCGTCGATCGGCGCTGCCCCTGAGACGCAATCGTCATCGGGGTGTCGGCGTCGCGACCTCGTACTGATCCCGCAAACCCGATCCGGCATCGCCCATGACTGCGAACCGGACCGAAACCGGTGCAGGGTCGGTCGCTACTTCGGAGTGGGTGATGGAGAGGCTGGAGGCGGCGCGCCTTCGGCGGTCGAACGGCTCGTGGGCGCCACGGACTTCGCGGCGACCGGCACCGGGATTACGCTCAGAACGGGACTGGCCGAAGCGAGCGGCGCGTTCGAACGGTGGAGGATGCCGCTGTCAACCGAGACCCCGGTGCGGGAGATGACCTGAAAGTACAGATCATCGCCGACGATCTCGATGAGCATGAAGCTCTGGTCGGTGTCGAAGGCCTTCGCGGTGATGGCGGAGGGACGGATGTTCCCCTTCCGAAGCTGGCCTCCGGCGCCGGAAACCCAATAGACGATCCCGCCCTTCTGGGGCTTGGTGCGCTCGTACACGTGATCGTGGCCGGAGAAGACGGCATGCACGCCGTACTTCACGAACAGTGGCTCGAGGACCGCCCGGGACTCGAGGGCGGATCCGTGGAACCGGCCCGACGAGTAGAGGGGATGATGGAAGTAGGCGATCTTCCAGGCGGATTTCGAGGCCGACATCTCCTTCTCCAGCCAGTCGAGCTGGGCCTTGTCGACATAGTCGGTGTCGAGCACGAAGAAGCGCACGTCGCCGCCCTTGGGCGCGCGATAGGTGTAGTAGCGCTGCCCGCCCATGTTGAAGGGTTTGTAGAACCGCTGGTTGGGATTGTCGTGATTGCCGAGAGTGGCGTGAAAGGTGACGCCCGCGTCGAGCAGCGGCTTGTAGGGCGTCTCGAACTTGGCCTTCATGTCGGCGGGCGCATCCGCCCCGTAGATGTTGTCCCCGAGCATGAGCACGAAGTCGAAGGGGAATTCCGCGTGGAAGGCGGCCATCTGGCCCGCCACTTCGTACTGCGCCGGCTCACCGGTTCCATTGTCACCCATGACCGCGAAGCGAACGGAACCTGCGGTGCGCGGAAGAGTCAGGGTCGCCTGGATTTTTTCGGCGGGGAGAGGTGTCGCGAGCGTCGGACTGGCGGTCAGGAGCCATAACGGCGCGATCAGGAACGGAGACAGAAGCGCCGCCCCCAGGACGAGGCGCCGGCTCGGTTTCACCGGATTCCTCACTGGACCACCTCAGGGCAGCGCCGGGTTGCGATTTCCGCGCGCTTGCGCTTGAAGGCATCGACCCATTCATCGACGGTCGCCGGCGGCTCGTCGCTGCCGGGATGCCGCGAACGCTTGTCCACGCGCGCCACGGAGAACAGGTCGTGAAGCTGGCGATCGGAAAGCCTGGCCAGCAGATCGGACAGAAACTTGCGACCGCCCTCGCTGATGTCGGGATGATTGAGCGTCCCCTCGAACGATCGGGAAACGCTCCCCTCGCAGCCGGTGGCCTCGCGGAACACCGTCTGGGGCGCCCAGGTCTTGAAATCCGCGGCGCCGATATCGTTGAGGTGACGGGAAAGAAGGCCGCCCGAACCGAAAGTCACACCCAGGTCGTGCACCATCAGGAACGGGTGCTCGCATCGGGCCGGATCGGCCTGTTTGCCATCGCCGGGCAGGCAGAGCAGGCGTTGCTGAACGTCCTTGCTGTCGATGTGCTCCACCAGCGACGCCAGGAGCTTCAGCGCATCAAGGTGGGCGCGCGGCGCGCCGCCCTGCTTCTCATCCACGCTTCCGAGCTCGGACCACGACCAGCCCTGGTCGGGCGAGGTCTCCATGGTCTCTCCGCCCATCTTTCTTTCGATGATCGCGAAGTCGAACCGGGCCTGTCCCGAAGCCTTGGCATCGTCCTTCCAGGGATCCGCGGAGCAGCCCCGGCAGGTGACGCGAACCGGGTAGTACGCGTCGGCGCCAAAGCCGAGGGCCCAGAACAGCCGCGTGCCCAGGACCGAGGCGAACACCTCTCCATTGTCAGCGCCATACTTCACCTTCACTTCGTCACCCTTCTTGACCAGGCAGGCGAACTTGGGCGTGGCGCCGCTGAGCTTCTTCTTCACGTAGTCGCACACCACCGCCTGTTCCGGGGCAAAGGCCCGGGCTCCGCGGGGGCCGGTCCGCAGGTCCATGGCCTCGACATTGGTCGGGGCCCACACCTGCGCTCGCTGTATGTGCTCGACCCGGGACGGCTTGGTGAGTGTTTCGAGAGGCGGTCGGGGCGCCGAAGAGGGCGCCTCGTGGGCGCAGCCTTGAAGGACGGCCAGGAAAAGCAGGGCGATTACCTTCTTCATGGGACTTTCTTGATCGCGGTCGGAGTGGCGGGTGTCGCCGCCTTGAGGAAGTCCACGATCAACTGAGCCACCGAGTCGACGAGGATGAGGTCGCGGCCGACGAAGCGGTAGTGGAGGCTCGCGGGAAGGGGAGGGAGAGTCAGAAGGAGGCTGGGGGGCACGGTGGAGTGCACCGCTCCCGCGGGGTAGGGAGCGTTGACGCGCACGTCCACCTTGACCGCGGCTTCCTCATCCGCGGGGTTGCCTTCCTGGACGGCCTTTCGGGCGGCGAGGGCGTCTGGACCGCTGAGCTGCTCGGCGATCAGGCGCTTTAAGAGAGGCTGGACCTCCGCGACAATGATGTCTCCCGGCTTCGCCTTGGAGCGGGCCGACATCAACGCCTCCGTGAGTTCGCCCGCGGTGACCGGGCGCTCCGCGCTCAGCCTGGCGATCAGCCGATCGTGGAGATCGGCGTACTTGCTGATCTCCTTCTGGAAACGCGCGACCGCCTCGACATCCTCTTTGGCTTGATGCTTCGTGACGCGGGCCTTCTCCACCTTTTTCGCGACCTTGGCGGCTTCGGTCTTCTCCTGTGGGGCCACGCGCGGATGAGCGGCGGCGGGAAGGGCCAGGCCCAGCATGGCCAGGCCCGCAATCAAGAGGTGCGCGGCGGTTGGTACGAGGGATGGTGGGTGGTGCATGAGTGTCTTTCCTGTTGGCTCTACTGGCCGAGAGCCTCGGCTTCCTTCTTCTCCGCCTTGGCCTCTACCTTCGCTTCAGCTTTGGCTTCCTTTTTCTCCGCCTTCGCCTCGGCCTTCGCTTCCTTCTTCTCCGCCTTCGCCTCCGCCTTGGCATCCGCTTTGGCTTCAGCTTTTTCTTCCGCCTTGGCCTCCACCTTCGCCTCGGCAATGGCCTCAACCTTCGCTTCGGCCTTGGCCTCGGCTTTTGCTTCGGCCTTGGCCTCCTTCTTCTCCGCTTTGGCCTCGACCTTGGCTTCCTTCTTCTCCGCCTTCAGCTCGGCCTTGGCTTCGGCCTTGGCTTCGGCCTTGGCTTCCTTGGCTTCGGCCTTGGCTTCCTTCGCCTCGACCTTCGCTTCCTTCGCCTCGACCTTGGCTTCGGCCTTCTCCTCCGCCTTTGCCTCGGCTTTGGCCTCGACCTTCGCCTCCGACTTCGCTTCGGCCTTCGCCGCAGATCGGGCTACGACCTCGGCCTTGACGTCCGCCGCGGCCGCCGCTTCGATCCGCGCCACCGTCTTCCCGTCCTTCTTCGCGTCGGCGATGTCCTGCTTCGCCCGATCGGTCAAGGCCCAGTCGCTCTCGAAGACCGCGCCCATGCGACTGACCACCTTCGGGTCCGTGACGATCACGCCCACTTCGCGCCGGCCATCGAGCTCCAGCTTCCGCAGACCCTGGCTGCCCATGAAGGCCTGCCGTCCGTCCCGGACAATGGCCCGCACGTGGAGCCGCCGGCCCGGGAACTTCTCGGCGGTGAGACCGGCGCCGCTCTTGCCCAGGGTGCCCAGGATGCGAACGCTCACCCCGGCCGCCCGGCGTTCGTGCAGGATGCGGATCATCATGGGATCGGTGAGTTTCGGGTCGTAGACCAGAAGCTGCGTTCGCGCGCCCCGCAGGAAGATGGCGAGCCGCTCGCGGGCATTGACCGGACTTACCAGGAACGCCTTCGGGCCGGCCTGGTAGGGCTTGCGCAGCGAATCGGCCTCGAACAGCTTGATCGCCTCGCGAACCAGGATGCGGTTCTTGGTCACGAGACCGAAGCTGCGGCTCTTGTCCACGTCGAGCGCGGTGTAGTTGAAGCCCAGCACGTAGAGCCGGGCCCGGTCGACGATCATGATCTTGTTGTGATAGCGGCGCAGGTCATCGTCGGTGCGGCGGACGCTGGCCCCGGTCTTCAGGAGGCTCTGCTCGAGCTGGCGCAGCCGCTTCTCCCCCCCGCGATTCGTGTGGGCGATGAGGGTGCGCACGGGCACGCCTCTCGCGACCGCGGCCTGGAGCGCTTTGGCGACATCGCCCCGATCGAGGCGGAAGATGCCGATGTCGATGCCGGACTTCGCCTTGTTGATGGCGGAGAGGATCGGACCGATGCCGTCGTCAGGTTCAACGATGAGGCTCATTTGGGGGCCTTCTTTTCGTCCCAGACCACGTTGACCGCCTCGGCTCCGTGCAGGGCCGCGATGGCCTCGGAGATCCTGTCCGTCCTCTTCCCCTGAGGGACATGAGTCAGGTACACGATGTGCTTCTCGGTCGACTCGCGAAGCTCGAACTTGATCTTGTGCCGGGTGAGCAGGGTTTCAACTTCCTCCTTGAGCGCAGCCGGATTCTTGGCTGACACCTCGAGGTCGAAAGCCTTGGCCGGCCACGGTTCGCGCCATTCCAGGATCCACAGGACCGAGACGATGAAGAACGTCCCCGCGGTCGCGAGGTAGAGGAGCCCCACTCCGGAGGCGAGTCCAATCGCCAGGCACGCCAGCATGACGCTCGCGTCCTTGGGATCGTCGATCTTGGCCCGGTAACGAACGAGACCGGCGGTGCCGGCGATCGCGAACGCGCGGGCCAGGCTGGCCCCGACGATGAGCATCACCAGCGATCCCACGATGGCCATCATGATCTGGGACTGGGTGACGTGGGCGGTTCGCGGAGGGCCCCCTCCTCGACGGGGCCGGAAGGCCAGGAGCGTACCGAGAATGGCAGCCACCACTAGACAAAGAACCGCGTGGCCCAGGTCTCCGAGCGAAAAATCAGGAATGTCCTTCGTACTGACCAGGGCCTCGGAGGCCTTGTCCTGGGCCCAGGCGACGGTTGGGGAGGCTGAGGCCAGGAGGGCGAGGAAGAGTGCGGCCGAGGGACGCTGTTCCCTCCGAGGTGAATGGTGGGGAGCGGTTGTAGAAATCACATAGCCTGCCGGTGCAAGAATCGTGCGAGCTTTGAGGGCCCGGACGGCATCGGACCGGCTCCTTCAGTACCCGGCCAACCTGCGCACTTTCTACAAAGCGGTCTTCCGGGCCGGGCCTGAAGACGGGGGCGATGGGACGGAGGCGGCGGCCTCACCCGTGGGTTCGTCGTGCTGGATTTCGTAGAGCCCCGAATACACCCCGCCCTTGGCCAGCAGTTCGTCGTGGGTGCCCTGTTCCACCAGTTGATGGTCCTTCATGACGAAGATGGTGTCGGCCTTCAGGATGGTTCCGAGGTGGTGCGCGATGATGATCGAGGTCCGGTCCTTCATCAACCCTTGCAGCGCCGCCATGACCGCCTCCTCGGATTCCGCGTCGAGGCCGATGGTGGGTTCATCCAGGATCAGGATCGGCGCGTCGCGGATCACCGCCCGGGCGATGGCGATCCTCTGGCGCTGGCCGCCGGACAGGGTGACCCCCCGCTCGCCGACCATGGTGTCGTATCCGTCCGGCATCTTCTTGATGAACTCGTCCGCCTTGGCGAGTTCCGCGGCGCGCACGATGTCCGCACGGCTCGCCTCCGGACGGCCGTAGGCGATGTTCTGCCAGATCGGCGCGTGGAACAGCAGGGTGTCCTGCAGGACGAAGCTGATCTGGTCGCGCAGCGACTTCAGGGTGAACTTCCTGATGTCGGCGCCGTCGATGCTGACCGTCCCGGAAACGGGATCGTAGAAGCGGGCGATCAGATTGATGATGCTCGTCTTCCCGCCCCCGGTCTTGCCGACGAAGGCCACGGTCTGCCCGGGTTCGATCTTGAAGCTCAAGTCCTTGAGCACGATCTCCTCCGGCTTGTACCCGAAGGACACCTTGTCGAACTCGATCGCGCCCTTGAAGTCCCGGGCCGCGCGGGCGCGGGGGGCGTCTCGCACCGCGCTCTCGGTTTCCAGGATCTCGCGGACGCGCTCGAATCCGACTCCGGCCTTCCACATCGTGTCCGTCATCTTCGACAGTTCCCGCATGGGCTTGTACATCATGCGCAGGTAGGCCAGGAAGACCAGGAGATCGCCCACGGTCAGCGCGTTGGTCATCACCATCCGCGCGCCGTAGGCGAGCATCAGGCAGGTTCCGGTGGCCACCACCACATCCACCACGGGCGACAGCATCATCTTCATGCCGCGGGCCCGCAGCGCCGCTTCCACGTTGTCCAGGCTCTGCCGTTCGAACCTTCGCTCCTCGTAATCCTCGCGGGCGAAGGCCTTCACCACCCGAATCGAGGAGAAGACTTCCTGGACCGTCGAGATCAGCAGGCTCTCCTTCTTCCTGACTTCACGCGCCGCGCTCTTGATCCGTCGCGTGAAGAAGTACACGACGCCGAAGAGCACCGGAGTGATGGCGAGCGACACCAGGGTGAAGCGCCAGCTGGCGTAGAGCATGATCGAGACGATGCCCACCAAGGTGAGGATGTTGGCGACGATGCCCAGCAGGGCGGTGGTGACGAAGTCCTGGATGCTGTCGATGTCGCTGGTTACCCGGCTGATGAGATCGCCGGTCCGCTGCTCATCGTGTTCGGCCAGGGAGAGGCGCTGGATGTGTCGATACACGGTGCGCCGCAGGTCGTGCATGATCCGCTGCCCGACGTTGGTGGTGAGGTAGTTCTGCAGGTAGGAGAACAAGGCATTCGCGACCGCGATTCCGGCCACCGACACGACCGCGAAGGTCAGGATGGCGAGCTTGTCTTCACCGATCCGGCTCACCAGGGCGATCATCCAGCCCGGCATCTCCTTGGACTGAATGGCGAAGTCGACCACGATCTTGATGGGCCAGGGCTCGAGCAGGTCGGTCGCGGCCACGCCCGCGGCCCCGAACAGCGCCAGGGTCATCGCCTTCCAGTGCGGTCGCAGCAGGTCGACAATGCGGAGCTTTCCGCCCTTCTTCATCGGCAGAATCTGCGGCGGCGCGGAGGTCGGATGGGTTGGGTCAGGCACGGCGACCGACGGCTGCAAGAATCGTACGAGGCCCACCCGCATCCCTGGCTCGCCTCTTGCAGCGTAGCGTTGCAGGCTCCGACCACCGACTGGCCACCGAATCAAGAAAGAAAGAAGAGCGACATGACTGCAGGACAGACGGACAAACTCAAGGGACGCGTGAAGGAAGCGGCGGGAGCCCTGACCGGCGACGCCAAGCTGAAGCGGGAGGGCAAGCTCGACCAGGCCGCGGGCCGAGCCAAGCTGGCCGCGGACAAGGTGATCGAGAAGGTCAAGAGCGCGGTGAAATGACCGCCCGCGGCCGCCCGATAAGGAAAGCCGCGCGACCGCGCGTCCCCGCACCGGAGAGCGAGAGCGAGCCGAACTCGGGCTCTCGAAGCGCGCTGCAGAAGCACGTCGATTTCTTCGACACGAACCACGACGGCCTGATCACCCCCGCCGAGACGTACGCGGGCCTTCGGCGCCTTGGCGTGGGCATCCTGCGTTCGGCCACGTTCGCCACGGTGATCCACGGCGCGCTCGGCCCCGCGACCTCCCGCGCGTTGACCCTCACCATCGACACTGCCCGCATCCAGCTCGCCCGGCACGGCAGCGACACCGGGGTCTACGACCGGAATGGCCGATTCTCCACTGCGCGGTTCCAGGCACTCTTCAGCCGTCTCGACCCGGAGGGAGACGGGGCTCTTGGGGCGGGGGAGCTTCTCCGGATGTTCTCTCGGAACCGCACTGACCTCCTCGGTCATCTCGGTTCGAGAGCCGAGTTCGGCCTGCTCCTCGAGATCGCGGGTGAGAAACGAGACGGACGGAGCGTCCTGACCCGGGAACGCCTCGAACATTTCTACAATGGGTCCCTCTTCTACACGCTCGCCGAGGAGGTAAAAAGCCGCGAGGCCGGCCCGCGCCGGGCAAAACGACCTCGGGGCGCCGTTATCAGTCCTGGCATGCCGGTTGCTCTTTGAGGTGTGAAGAGCGCCGCGCCGCAACAAAAGACCGGGCCCGAATGGCGGGCTCGGAGGCGCTCCAGGGAATAGGAAAACAATGAACTTGAACAAGACACTCGGTCTGGCCATAGGCGTTCTCGCCGTGGCCGCCCTGACCGCGCATACCGCGTACGCCGCATTCGATGACGTATCCGATGCGTGGATCACCACGAAAGCCAAGATCGCGCTCCTCACCGCCGATGGCGCGGGGCGCATGGACGTCAAGGTCGAGACCGACCACGGGGCGGTCACCATTCACGGGAAGGTCGAGAGCGAGGCCGTGAAGGAGAAGGCCACCCGGCTGGTTCGCGAGATCGACGGGGTCAAGAGCGTCCGGAACCTGGTGGAAGTGGTCCCGGAGTACATGAAGAAGTCGGTGAAAGCCTCCGACAAGGAGATCAGGGAGTGCGTCGAGGCGGGGCTCAAGGCCCACAAGACGCTCGATGACGTCAAGGTCGACTCCGTGGACAACGGCCTGGTCTTCCTGGGCGGCAAGGCCCGGAGCCTCGATCTTCAGCTCGTCGCCATCGAGACCGCCAACAACTGTCCCGGGACGAGACGCGTCGCTTCGAAGATCGAAACCAAGTAAGACCGTAGGTCCGGAGGGTCTCCTCCCGGCCACCATGCCGGGAGGGATCAGGCGGGCTTGTACTCGTTGAGACGGTTGTAAAGCGTCTTGAGGCTGATCTTCAGGATGTCGGCTGCCTTCTTCTTGTCGCCGTCGCAGTGTTCGAGGGTGGCGAGGATCAGCCGGCGCTCGACTTCCGCGATGGGCGTGCCCACGCGCGTCACCAGGCTGGTTGCCGACAGCTGCTCGTTCACTTCAAGCGGAAGCGAGTCGACGCCCACGTCTCCTTCGGCCAGGATGAAAGCGCGACGGATGACGTTCTGCAGCTCGCGAACGTTGCCGGGCCAGGAGTGTCGATGCAGGCGATCGAGACAGGCGCGGGTGAAGTGCTTCGCGGTTCCCGCGTCCCGGTTCAGCTCGGCGAGCACGTTGTCGGCGAGCAGCTCGATGTCATCGCCCCGCTCCCGCAGCGGAGGCAATTGAATGGGAAAGACATTCAGGCGATAGAAGAGATCCTCGCGCAACTTGCCCGCGGCCACCGCCTCGTCGACCCTTCGGCTGGTGGCGGCCACGACGCGCACGTCGACCTTGATCGGCTCGGTGCCGCCCACCCGCGTGATCGTGGAGGTCTCCAGCGCCCGCAGGAGCCGGACCTGGATTTCGGTCGCCTCGGTGACCTCGTCGAGGAACAGGGTGCCGCCATGGGCGCGTTCGAAGTAGCCCTTGTGCATCTTCTCCGCCCCGGTGAAGCTGCCCCGTTCGTGCCCGAAGAGTTCACTCTCGATCAGATGCGCGGAGAGGGCGCCGCAGTTCACGGGAAGGAACGGCTGCCGGTTGCGCTTGCTCAGGCGGTGGATGGTCTCGGCCACCAGTTCTTTGCCCGTCCCGGTCTCGCCGCTGATGAGGACGCTGGCGTCGGTTGAGGCCACGCGCCCGATGAGGTCATACACCTTCTGCATCGCGGGCGATGCGCCGACCATGGGACCGAATCGACCCAGCTTTCGAAGCTCGCCCCGCAGGGTGGTGATTTCCCCTCTCATCTCGAGGGCACGACTGACGTTGGCGAGGGCCATCTTCACTCGCGCGAAATCCACGGGCTTGGTCAGATAGTCGGCGACTCCGCGGCGCAGCGATTCCACCGCGGTTTCGACGCTGGCTCTGCCCGTGATCAGGACGACCTCCGGAGCGAGTTCGGGCTCGAGGCCAAGGACCAGGTCGAGTCCGGTGCCGTCGGGCAGGTGAAGATCGACGAGCAGGATGTCGGGCGGGTTCGCCGCCATCTCCTCGCGGGCCTGCTTCAGGCTCAAGGCGCTCGAAACCACGAAGCCCTCGCGCTTGACCAGCTCAGTGAGTCCTTCGAGAAATCCCGGATCGTCATCCACGATCAAAGCGCGCGGTGTCTTCATCATGGCGTGCGCCTCTCCCTGAGTTGGGCCAGGCCGGCGATGACGGCCAGGAGGTGCCCGGGTTCCACGGGCTTGGCGATGTGATGCTGGAAGCCCGCGTTCAGGGCGCCTCTGCGATCGCCGGCGCTCGCATACGCCGACAACGCGGCCGCGGGCGTCAATCCCCCGCTGCCCGGAGGCAGAAGACGAACCCGCCGGATGAAGGACAAACCATCCTCGCCCGGCATGGCGATGTCGCTCAGGAGGATGTCGGGTTGCTGCCGCTGGAACAGCTCGAAGGCTTCGGGCACGGAGGATGCGGTGGTGACCACCATTCCGTTCTGTTGCAGGATGAGCCGCAGAGCCTCGCGCACATCGTCCTCGTCGTCCACCAGGAGCACGGTGAGGCCGTCCGGCGGTCGCGCCTCGGGCTCACCCGGCACCGAGGGAAGTGCTGCCGGCGTCTCCGCCGCGGCGTCCGTGGCCAGGGGAAGAAGAAGGGTGAAGAGGCTCCCGCGGCTCGGCCCCGGACTCTCGGCACTCACGACGCCGCCGTGATTCCCAATGACGTGGCGAACCACATAGAGCCCGAGACCCAGCCCATGATGGGCGCGCGTGCTGGTGCTGTCCTGCTGGCGAAAGCGGTCGAAGGCCAGGGGCAGAAAAGCGGCGCTCATCCCCTCGCCGGTATCCTGGACTCTCACCCGGGCCCGTTGGTCGACGATATCCATCGAAACATCGACGTCGCCGCCAGCGGGGGTGAACTTGATCGCGTTGGACAGGAGATTCGATACCGCCTGCTGCAGACGTCCCGGATCGCCTCTCACCCACACCGGCATCGAACCGTGCGCCCAGGAGAGCTTGACGCCCTTGAGCGCGGCATCGCCGGCCGCGGTATCCACCGCGACCTGAACCACGCCCCTGAAGTCGACGAGCTGGGGGTGAAGCATGAGGCCACCCGCGGCGATCCGCGACGCATGCAGCAGGTCTTCGATGATCCGTTCGAGGGCTCGGGCGCTGCGCTCGATGATCCCGAGCGCGCGTTCCCTCTCGGCCTTGTCGAAGCCCCCCTGTTTCAGCAGCCCGAGCCAGACCAGGATCGCGCCCAGAGGGGTGCGAAGTTCGTGGGAGAGAAGGGCCAGGAATTCGTCCTTGAGGTGGCTCGTCGCCTCCACCCGGTGTCGGGCCGACTCTTCGCGTTCCATGAGCCCGGTGATGTCGCGGGTCATCAGGCGGCTGTGCGCCAGGGCGCCCTCGCGGAAGAGTCCGCTGCCGTCGATCAGCACCTGGCGGATCGAGCCGTCGCGGGTTCGAAGCTGCGTCTTGTACGACTCGACGATTTCGCCGCGGGCCAGGCGGTCGAGGATCTGGGCGGCGGTGTCCGGCTCGACCAGGAACTCCGCGAGGTGGCGGCCGACGTACTCGGGCTCTTTCCATCCGACCAGATCGAGCTCGGCCTGATTGGCCCAGAGGATGCGACCCTCCGGACTCACCCAAGCCAGGCTGATGGTGGCACGCTCGAGGAACTCTCTGAGTTCCGGATCGCTCTCCGGCAGTCTCAATGGACGAAAGCCTTTCATACGTTGCGACGCGCGGCCAGACTCGCGACCACGGTCACCAGCTCGGACGGCTGAACCGGCTTCGCCAAGTGTAGCTGGAAACCCGCGCGGAGGGCGCGCATCCGATCCTCCGTGCTCGCGTACGCGGTGAGGGCGGCGGCGGGGACAGACCCGCCCTTCTGAGGCGGGCGAAGTCGCAATTCCCGAATGAGCTGATAGCCGTCGGTGCCGGGCATTTCGATGTCGCTGATCAGCACATCGAACGGGTTCTTCAGCAGGAGGTCGAGCGCCTCGCGAGCCGAAGAGACCGTGGTGACGGTGGCGCCCTGGATCTCGAGAACCTTCCCGATCAGGCCCCGCGCATCCTCGTCGTCTTCCGCGACCAGGACACGAATCCCCCCAAGATCCGGCCCATCCTCGAGCCGGACCATGCGCTCGGCCCGGGAATAGACCCGGGAGTCCAGAGGTCCCGCGGCGATGGGCGAAAGGGGGAAGCGGGCGGTGAAGGTGGAGCCCTGTCCCAGGCCGGGACTCTGGGCCGACATGCTTCCACCGTGCAGTTCGACAAGTTGGCGCGCGATGGAGAGCCCGAGGCCGAGGCCGCTGGCGCGCCGCGTGCTCGACGAATCGTCCTGGGTGAACCGGTCGAAAACCCGGGGCAGGAATTCGGGATCGATGCCGACCCCGGTATCGGAGACCACGACCTCCGCGACGGAGCCCACGCATTCCACGTTCACCCGGACCCGCCCGTCCCGGGGCGTGAACTTGATGGCGTTCGAGAGCAGATTCCAGAAGACCTGCTGGAGGCGCTCGGGATCGCCCATGACGCAGGTGCCCGCCGGATTCTGAATGAGCTGAATCGAGATCCCCTTGACGTTCGCGGCCGGAGTTACGGTGACGATCGCGGTCTGCACCACGACGCCGATATCGAGGGGCTGGAAGTCGAGCTGGAGCTTGCCCGTGATGATGCGCGAGACATCGAGAAGTTCATCGATGATCTGCGCCTGGGCGCCCGCGTTACGGATGATGGTTTCAACCGCGCGCGCGGTCTCATCCGGCGAGAGCTTGCCGCGCTGGAGAAGATGGGCCCAGCCCGAGATGGCGGTCAGGGGGGTCCTCAGTTCGTGGGACAGGGTCGCCAGAAACGCGTCCTTGAGGCCGTTCGCGGCCTCGGCGGACGCGCGCGCCTCCTGCGCGTCACGGTACAGGTGAGCGTTGTCGAGGGCGATGGCGGCATGGGCGGCGAGACCCGCAAGCATGCGTTCGTCGCGCCCCTTGAAGAACGAGGAGTCGGGATGGGCGAGGAAGAGACCGCCCAGCAGGACGCCCTCGCGGGAGCGCACGGGTGCGGCGAGGTAGCTCCGGGCGGGGAGCAGGCCCGCCGGCATCTCCACAAACGGCGTGCCGGGCCCGTAGCGTGATTCTTCCGTAAGATCGTCACTCCTCGACACCGTGGCGAGAAACCCCGACTCAAACGAGTCCGCGGCCGGACCCCAGGGAGGTTCCGGAAAACCCTCGGGCACGCCCGCGATGTAGCGCGCCGCTCGGCCCGTCGCGTCCTTGTACAGGAACGCGCCGAAGGCAGCGCCGGTGATCGCGAGACCCGCGTCCGTAACCGCCTTCACCAGACGCTCGGTGTCGAGCTGGCTCGCCAGTGTGAGACCCAGGCGGTTGAGGGTTTCGAGTTCCGGCTCGATCTGCAGGTGTCCGCTCCCGCTGTTCCGAGAGCTCTCGTCCACCTAACGGCCGATCAGGATCAGTACGCCCGCGGCGACGCCGAGGACGTTCAACAAGACGCCGAGGGAGGCGATCAGCGGAACGAGGAGGACCAGGTTCATAAGGATCAGCCAGATGGCGAGAAGGAGCATTCCCGGACTGCGTGTCCAATTGACTTTCATTTCAGAAGGTTCTCCCTGGTTGCTTGCCGGCGGGGACGACTGGGAAGACGACATCGGCGATATCGCCAGCAAGATCGCGGCCAGCGTGGTCGCGGGCCCGCGGACACGACGGGAGCGCCATCGGCCCGGCGGTCGCCCTGGAGTGGTCGGAGCTTTGTAGATTGTGCCTGCCGAAGACGCGGGTTCTGGAAGGCATGGTGGCGCGTTCGTTGCATAGAGGAGAACCGATCGTTGCTATTCACTGGAGAACCCCAACCCATGCGCCGTTTCTCTTTCGCCCTTACCGCCTTGTGTGTCGCGCTCGCCTCCTCCCCGGTCTTTGCCGGGGATGACCCGGCCGTTCCCGCCCCCTCTCCCTCGCCCACCCCCGCGCGCGAGGGCTTCTTCAAGCGGACGATCCACGCCCTCATGAACGACGAAGCGGACCCCAACGCTCGCTCCTCCTACCGATGGGGGCCGTTCGAACCCCGAGTCGAGATCGTGAGTTCCGGCGCCGGGCCCGCGCCGGTCCTGCATCTGTGGGCGCACGATCTTGGCGGCTCCGGGCTCGACTTCCATGCCTCGGGGGCGTACTCGATCATCGGGTACCAGTACTACGAGGCGCAGTTCGGCGACGTGCCCTATCTGGGCAGGCGCCTGCCGCGAATCGGAAAGGGAACCACCGACTTGTTCCCGCTCTCGGACATCGAAAGGACGGCATCGGTTCCCGGCTTCCATGCCTATGTCTCCGCCCGGCGCCGGGACTATCCGCGAGAGGACTTCTACGGCGTCGGCCCCAATTCCGTGGTGGCCAGCCGGACCGACTATCGGCTGAGAGACGAGTTCTTTGAAGGCGTCATCCAGACCCGGGTCTCTCGCCTATCCCTGATGGGCCGCGCCGGCCTCATGAGGCCTTCGATTCATGGCGGAACTGACTCCTTGTTCCCCAACACGGAGCTGTCAAATACCGAAGTGACGGCCCCCGGGCTTACGAATACCTCGGATTTCACGCACGTGTCGGCGGGAGCGTGGCTTGAACTTCGCGATCAGCGGGCGAATCCGCATCGCGGCGTCGCTCTGGGCATCGCGGTGTCACGCTTCGATGATCGCCGTGCCAACGCGCACCAGTTCACCCGCGTGGTGATGGACGCCCGTGAGTACATTCCCCTCGGTTCGAATCGTCACGTGATCGCACTCAGGCAGGTGGCGTTCCTCGACACCCCCGACACGGGAAGCGCCGTTCCCTTCTATATGCAGCCGAACTTTGGCGGTTCCACGTTTCTTCGCGGCTACGGCGCGACTCGCTATCGCGACAACAAGCTGCTGGCCATCGCCGCCGAGTATCGGTTTGGCCTCCACAAGAACATTCAGCTGGCTCTCATCTATGAGGCGGGCGAGGTCTCTCCCACCATGCACGACTTCACAACGAAACGCCTCAAGCATGACTACGGTGCGGGCATACGATTGAAGACCCTCAAGCGCATTCTGCTTCGCGTGGACGTCCTTCACTGTTCGGAACGGACGCGAG
>JANLSZ010000159.1:0-11006 GCA_031362685.1 Vicinamibacteria bacterium
GCGCTCCACTCCAAAACGACGGGTCCCTGCTGAGAAACCCGTTCAAGAATGGCCCATTTCAGCCTATTTTCGTCATCGCGAGGGACCCGTCGTTCTGACCTGGAGCGCGCCAGCCTGGCCTTGGGCCACCGAAGCGATATCCCGAGAGATTGCTTCAGTCGACTCCGGAACTTCGGCTCCTTCGCAATGACGGTGGGTTTCTGCCAAACGTCACGTCCGAAGGACGTGGGAGGCTCGCAATGACGGAAATGGGCCAAACTCGCACGGGTTTCTCGGCAGGAGGCCAGCCGAAGGCCGGCCGACGAACCAACCCCATGAACCAACTATCGTTAACACATGCCTGAACCAAAGACCCGCGCGGAAGCGCTTGCCCTGCTCCACGAATTCACGCTGACCGACGCGCTTCGCAAGCACGGCGTCGGGGTGGAGACCGCGATGAAGGCCTACGCGCGCTACTACGGGATCACCGACGAAGCCGAGATCCTGAAGTGGGGCATCGTTGGCCTCCTCCACGACTTCGACTACGAGAAGCATCCCACCGAAGAGACGCACCTGGTTCTCGGCCAGCACATCCTGCGCGAACGCGGCTACGAGGAGGAGATCGTCGAGGCCATCTCCTCGCATGCCGACTACATGAATATTCCGCGCGACACTCCTCTCAAGAAGGCCATCTACGCCTGCGACGAACTGGTGGGTTTCATCGGCGCCTGCGTGAAGGTTCGGCCGTCGAAGAGCATCCACGACCTGCCGGTGGAATCGGTGGTGAAGAAATTCAAGGACAAGGCGTTCGCTCGCTCGGTGGATCGGGCCTACATCTATGGCGGTGCTACGGCGGTGGGGCGATCGATGGAAGAGCACGTCGCCTTCGTCATCGAGGCCCTCAAGCCGGTCGCGGAGGAAATCGGACTCCAGGGCACGCCACCCAGCTCGTGAGATCGCTTCAGTGGCCCAAGGCCAGGCTGCGCGCTCCACGCCAGAACTTCGGGTCCTTCGCGATGACGATCCGGGGTTTCTCCCAAACGTCACGTCCACAGGACGTGCTGGGCTCGCAATGACGGCTGCGTGCGTTTCCCGGGTGGCGGCGGGCGGCCACCAGGGCCAGCCACTACATCTTTCGCAGGAGGCCTCGGTCGATCTTGCCGAGATGCGTCCTGGGCATCGCCTCTAAAACCACCACCTGACGCGGGGCCTTGTACGGCTCCAGTCGTTCCAGAGCGAAGGCGCGCAGATCCTCCGCGAAGGAAGCGCGTGCCTCCGGGGCGCAGGAACGCGCGACCACGTAGGCCCATGGCTTGACCAGGCCCTGCGCGTCCGGGACGCCGACCACCGCCACTTCGGCTACGTTCGAATGCTGCTGCAGGCAGTTCTCGACTTCAGCGGGAGCGAGCCATCGGCCGCCGACCTTCAGCATGTCGTCGTCGCGCCCACAGTAGTGGAAGAAACCATCATCGTCCTGGCGGACCATGTCGCGCGAGGCGTACCACTCGCCCCGGAACACCTGTTGGGTCTTCTCCATTTCGTGCCAGTACGAGATTGCCCGCGACGCGCCGCGTACCCAAAGAAAGCCGGTCTCTCCCCGCGGGAGTTCGCGGCCGTCGTCATCGCAGACCCGCACGTCGAAGCCCGGCACGGCCACGCCCAGACTTCCGGGGCGGACATGCGTGAACGTGTTGGTCAGAAAGATGTGCCACATTTCCGCAGTTCCGAGGCCGTCCAGCAGAGGCACCCCAAAAAGTTTCTGCCACCGCCGGTACAACTCCTCGCTCAGCGCTTCTCCCGCCGAAGTGCTGGCCCGGAGGCAACCAAGATCCTGCTCCGCCGCGTCGGGGTGCGAGGTCATCTGATGCACCATGGTGGGCACGTTGACGAGCACGGTGGGACGGTGCTTGGCGATGCGTGCGAAGAGAGCCTCGGGTGTGCACTTCTCGGTGAACAGAACCGACGTCGCTCCCACCGAGAATGGGAAGATCAAACTCGATCCGGTCGCGTAGCCGAAGTAGAGCTTGGGCACGGACAGGGTGACGTCGCCCTCGTGGTAGCCCATGGCGCCCTTGGCGTACAGCTCGGTGGTGTTGACGAAAGAGCGATGGGTCTGGACCACGCCCTTCGGCCGCCCGGTGGTGCCACCCGAGAAGAGCCAGATCGCCGCATCGTCGCGATGCGTCTTGAAGGTCTCGATTTGATCGCTCGCTCGGGCGATCTTCTGCTCGAAGTCGTCTTCGCCCACGACCAGCACCGCGCGCAGGGTGGAGGTCGCGGCCCCGGCCTCGCGAAACAACGCGGCGGAGGCGGGCTCGGTCACCACCACCTTGGCCCGGGTGTATTCGAGGAAGTACTCGATCTCGTCCTTCTTGAGCCCCGGGTTGGCCATGACCACGGCCGCGCCCAGCTTCAATGCCCCGAAGAACGTGGCCACCCAGTCCAGGCCGTCGGTCAAGGCAATGAGAACGCGCTGCTCGGGCTCGACTCCCGCCGAGCCGAGCACGTGAGCGAAACGATTCGCGCGGCGTTGAACCTCGGCGTAGGTGAAGGTGCCCTCATCCGTGATCAGGGCCCGGCGATCTCCTCGCCCTTCCAGAATTCGGGCGTCCAGACAATAATCGGCGAGGTTGATGAATTCAGGAATATTCGGGGTCAACAGCGAGGTTCTCCGTTTTTCTCTCGAGTGAAGCGAGAATACGGGTGGCGCGAAGTTGGGTCAATGAAATATCTGGCGGAGATGACGTTCGTCGAGGTTCAGGAGATGGGGAAGGATGCGCTCGCGATCCTTCCCATCGGAGCCATCGAGGCCCATGGACCGCACCTCCCTTTGTTCACCGACGTGATCATTGCCCGGGCCATGGCCGTGTCCGGCGCGCGCGTCCTGGAGGGATGCGGTTTCGCGGATGTGGTGATCGCCCCGCCGCTTCAAATCACATCGGCCGCCTTTGCCGCGGGCTTCCCGGGGACGCTATCGCTCAAGCCTGAAACCGTGACCGCGATACTCGTGGATGCGATCCTGAGCCTGAATCAGGCCGGCTTCTCACGGATTGTCCTCGCCAATGCTCACCTCGATCCAGCTCACACCGCCTCGCTCCACGAGGGAGTGCGGGTGGCCCGGGAAACCCACGGTGTCGTGGCCACCTTCCCCGACATCACCCGCAAGCCCTGGGCCCTCCGTCTGACCGCCGAGTTCAAGAGCGGGGCGTGCCACGCCGGCCAGTTCGAAACATCGATGGTAATGGCGGAACGACCGGACCTCGTTCGGGAAGCCATCCGGGTGACCCTCGCTGCGAACCCCGCCTCGCTCTCTCAGGCGATACGAGACGGGAAGAGGACGTTCGAGGAGGCCGGCGGTCCGGCCGCGTATTTTGGGTTTCCTCAGAACGCTTCGGCCGAAGAGGGTCGCGAGACGCTCAACGTACTCGGTGCGATCCTGGCCGATGCGGTGGTGGCTGAAGGCGACGCACTCAAGGGAGAATGAGGCATGAAATTCACGGGTAAGGTCGCCCTGGTGACCGGAGGAGGCCGGGGCATCGGGGCCGAGATCGCCCGCGGTCTGGCCCGCGAAGGCGCCACCGTCGCGGTCAGCGCCCGCACCGAGTCGGAGGTTCGGAAAGTGACGGGCGAGATCACTGCGGGCGGCGGCCGCGCACAGTACTTCGTCGCGGACCTCTCGCAGCCGGATCAGGCGCGCTCGCTGGTAGCCAAGGTGGAAGCGGCTCTGGGGGCAATCGACTTCCTGATCAACAACGCGGGAGTGGCTTCGTCGGCTCCGGTGGTGAAGCTCTCGCTCGAGGAGTGGAATCGGATCTTCGCCATCAACGTCACCGCGACGTTCCTCTGCACCCAGGCCGCTTTGCCGGGGATGATCGAGCGCGGTTCGGGCCGGGTGGTGAATATCGCCTCGGTGGCCGCGCGCTTCGGCGCTCGATACATCTCGGCTTACGCTTCTTCCAAGCACGCCGTGCTCGGTTTTACGCGCTGCGTGGCCGCCGAGGTGGCGGCAAACGGGATCACCGTCAACGCGGTCTGCCCCAGTTTCGTGGACACGGAGATGGTGGCGGAAAGCGTCACCCGCATTGTCGAGAAGACCGGGCTCTCGGCCGAGCAGGCCCTGGAGACGATGAAGAATCAGTCGCCGCAGAAGCGCCTTCTTACCACCGCCGAAGTGGCGAGTGTGGTGGAGATGCTGTGCTCTGAGGAAGGACGCGGCATCAACGGTCAGTCCATTGTCATCGATGGAGGAGGTCTTCTCTCATGAGTCTCGATCCCGTCAATCCACTCGATCTCGGACCCACTCCGGGTTTCTCGCAGGGCCAGCTTGGCAAGGAAGGCGGTCGCGTTCTCTTCGTGGCCGGCCAGATCGGGGTGGTGAGCGGCGAAACGCACGCCGCCGAAGCTCCCATGGTCGCGCAGTTCGGCGAAGCGCTGCGTCGAATTCTCCGCGTGGTTGAAGACAGTGGCGGGGACGCCACCGATGTGGGCCGCATGACCGTCTTCGTGACCGACATCGACCTGTACCGTCGGAGTCGAAAGGCGTTGGGCGGAGTCTGGAGATCTCACATGGGATCCCACTATCCGGCCATGACCCTGGTCGAAGTGAAAGCGCTCCTCGATCCTCTGGCCCTCGTCGAGATCGAGGCGACGGCCGTGATTGGAGGCAGATAATTGGCGATCAGACCGAAGTCGTTTCTCTACGAGCGTGAGCGGTCGACGGGTGTGGCCACTCTCACCCTCAACCGGCCCGAGCGACTGAATGCTCTGACCTTCGAGGTCTACAAGGAGCTGGCCGCAACCTTCCGAACCCTCGATACGGAGCCCGGAGTGCGGGCGATCATCCTGACCGGCCGGGGTCGGGCCTTCTGCACCGGCGGAGACGTGGAAGACATCATCGGCGCCCTTTTGGGCAAGCCCAAGGAAGAACTCCTCGCTTTCACCCGGAGCACCTGCGAGCTCATTCTGTCGATAAGAGAGTGTCGTCGACCGGTGGTCGCGTTGCTGAATGGCACCGTAGCGGGGGCGGGCGCGGTGATGGCGGCCGCTTCCGACTTCCGCGTGGCTTCCACCACCGCGAAGATCGCTTTTCTCTTCACCCGAGTCGGCCTCACCGGCGCCGACATGGGCGCGGGCTGGTTGCTGCCCCGCCTGGTGGGAGAGGCGCACGCGCGAAGGCTCCTGATGCTCGGGGACTTCATCAGCGCAGCCGAGGCCGAGTCGATCGGTCTGTACACCAGCGTCTTTGAACCCGAGCAGGCGGTGATCCATGCCAAGGCCCTCGCCACCCGGCTCGCGCGTGGTCCGTCGCTCGCTCTGGGCATGACTAAGCAGGCGCTCAACCGCGAAGCGGCGCTCGATCTGCGGGCCGCCCTCGACGAGGAAGCCGAGCTCCAGGCGATTTGCATGCAAAGCCCGAATTTCGCCGAGGCTCATCGCGCCTTTATGGAAAAGCGCGAGCCGAGGTTCGAATGAGCACCGATCTTCGGCCGATCCGGGCGTTTCTCGATCCCTCCCATACCGCATTGCTGGAGAGGGCTCGGACCTTCGGTCGTGATGTCCTGTCGGCGCGAAAGCCGCCCGAGACGGACGTGGAGGGCCGCGCCGAGGCCCGGACTCTGATGAAACTGATGGGCGAGGGCGGCCTCTTCGAACCGATCGAGACCCGCGACTACCGCGGCTGCTGCCTTCTGCGCGAGGAACTCGCGTTTCATTCGCCTCTGGCGGACGCCGTCTTCGCCCTGCAGGCGCTCGGCGCCACCCCGCTCCTTCTGAGCGGCACACCTCTTCAAGCGGCTCTCGCCCAGGAAGCCGTGGCGGGAAGAAAGATGGCGGCGTTTGCCATGACCGAGCCCGACGCGGGTTCCGATGCCCATGCCATCGCCTGCCAGGCTCGGCGCGACGGCGATTCCTACGTCCTCAATGGCACGAAGACGCTGATCTCCAACGGCGGCCTGGCGGATTTCTATGTGGTCTTCGCCTCCGTGGACCATGCGAAGCCGAAAGCCATCACCGCCTTCCTCGTCGATGCTCACCACCTGGGGGTCGAGTTTGTGCGACCCCTGATCATGTCGGCTCCGCACCCTCTTGGCGAGGTGGCCTTTCACGATTGCCGAGTGAATGAATCGGCGCGTATCGGGAAAGAGGGCGAGGGCCTGAAGCTCGCTCTGTCCACCCTCGACCGACTAAGAGCCACGGTGGGTGCGGCGGCCTGTGGTATGGCCGCGCGGGCTCTTTCCGAGGCCATACAGCACGCGCAAACGCGTCACCAGTTCGGCAAGCCTCTGGCCGACCTTCAGCTGATCCAGGACAAGATCGCCCGCATGGCCATTCGGTTGCGCGCGGCCCGACTGCTGGTCTACGAGGCGGCCTGGGAAAAGGACCAAGGGGCGGAACGGGTGACTCTTGAATCGGGAATGGCGAAAGCCTTCGCCACCGAGAATGCCCAGACCATCATCGACGACGCGGTTCAGATTCTCGGCGGCCGCGGGGTCCTCAAGGAGTCGATGGTCGACCTGCTCTATCGCTCCGTGCGCTCCCTCCGCATCTACGAGGGCACCACCGAGATCCAGCATCTGCTCATCGCGGCCCAGCTCCTCAAACCGAAGTCATGAAGATTGTCTGCGTGGGCGCGGGCCCCTCCGCGCTCTATCTCTCGATCCTGCTCAAGAAGAGGGACCCCTCGCACGACATCACACTGCTTGAGCGGCATCAGCCGGGCGATTCGTTTGGCTTCGGGGTGGTTTTCTCGGACGCCACCATGGACAATCTCGCGAACGCCGATCCCGTCACCATCGATCGCCTGAAGGAGAGCTTCCATCACTGGGACGACATCGACGTCCATTATCAGGGCGAGATCTTGAAGTCGACCGGCCATGGTTTCAGCGGCATCGCGCGCGCGAGTCTTCTGCGGATCCTCCGAGAAGAAGCGTTGCGTCTCGGGGTCGAGATTCGCAACGGGGTAGAGGTCCGGTCTCGCACGGAACTCCCGGCCGCCGACCTCATCGTGGCCGCCGATGGCGTGGCCAGCTTTCTCCGCGCCGAGTCGGTGGACCGGTTCCGGACCCGCATCGATGAGCGGAAGAATCGTTTCGTGTGGCTTGGAACCACGCGGAGGTTCCCCGCGTTCACTTTCTATTTCAAGAGGAACGAGCACGGCCTCTTTCGCGTCCATGCCTACCAATACGAGACGAATCCGAGCGGCCAGGGCCCGTGCTCCACCTTCATCGTAGAGGCCACGGACGAGACTTTCAGGCGCGCTGGACTCTCCGAGACGGATGAAGAGGCCACGGTCGCGTACTGCGAGGCGTTGTTCCGCGACGAACTCCAGGGCGAAAGGCTCATCCCTAACCGCTCGATCTGGCGGCGTTTTCCGACCATCGTCAACGAGCATTGGCACGATGGCTCGATGGTCCTGATTGGAGACGCCGCGCACACCGCTCACTTCTCCGTCGGTTCCGGCACCAAACTCGCGATGGAGGATTCGATCGCGCTGGCCGCCGCTCTTTCCCAGGGCCATTCGATTCCCGATGCTCTAACCGGTTACGAAAGAGAGCGTCGCGGTCCGGTGGAGAGCCTGCAGCGATCGGCCCAGGCCAGTCTCGAATGGTTCGAGGACACCGAGCGGTACATGGCCACCGCCCCCATTCAGTTTGGCTTCAATCTGGTGACCCGGAGCCTGCGCATCACCCATGAGGACTTGCGCCAGCGCGATCCCGCCTACATCGCCCAGATCGACTCCTGGTTTGCGGGGGAGGCGGAGGCGCAAGCGGGAGTCCTCATGCCCGCGCTCGAACTCACCCAGCCTGGGGCCATGGGCGTGACCCGGCGAGTCCCTCCTCCCTTTCTCACCCCGTTCAAGTTGCGTGACCTGGTGCTCGAGAATCGGATCGTGGTGTCCGCCATGTGCCAGTACTCGGCCGAAGACGGCATGCCCGATGACTGGCATCTGGTCCATCTGGGCAGCCGGGCCATCGGCGGCGCTGGTCTGGTGATGGCGGAGATGACCGACGTGTCGCGCGAGGGCCGAATCACTCTTGGCTGTACCGGGCTATACGACGACAAGCAGGCACGGGCCTGGAAGAAGGTGGTCGAGTTCGTCCACAAACACAGCACCGCCAAGATCGGCATTCAGCTCGGCCACGCCGGTCGCAAGGGCGCATCGACGCTGGAGTGGGAGGGCGACCAGGCTCTGCCCGCGGAGAAGTCCTGGGATCTTCTGGCTCCCTCGGCGATCTCCTGGTCGAAAGCCAAGCGAACTCCCCGGCAGATGTCTGCCGAGGATATGGCGGAGGTGAAGGGTCATTTCGCCCAGGCCGCGCGCCGCGCCCGCAAAGCCGGTTTCGACATCCTGGAACTCCATTGCGCGCACGGCTATCTGCTCGCGAGTTTCCTCTCGCCCCTCACCAACCGGCGAGCTGACGCCTACGGAGGGCCGCTGGAGAACCGGCTGCGCTATCCCCTCGAAGTGTTTGATGCGGTTCGAGGGGCCTGGCCGAAGGAGAAGCCCCTGAGCGTGCGCATCTCCGCCACCGACTGGGTGGACGGAGGCATCGACGGCGGGGAGGCCGTGCAGATTGCCCGCGCTTTCAAGGACCAGGGTTGCGATCTCATCGATGTGTCCGCCGGTCAGACCGTGCCGGAGCAACGCCCGCGGTACGGCCGTTTGTTCCAGACTCCTTTCGCGGATCGGATTCGTCACGAGGCCGGTATCGCCACCATGGCGGTGGGCGCCATTTCCTCGTTCGCCGACGCGAACACCATCCTGGCCGCGGGCCGCGCCGACCTGGTGGCGCTCGCGAGAGCGCATCTGTACGACCCCTACTGGACAAGGCACGCGGCCCAGGAGTTCGGTGTCCGGCTGGCGTGGCCGGATCCCTACTCGTCGATCAACAGCTACACCCCGCGTTTCCGTTGACCGGAAGCCGACGACTTTCTCCTAAACATCACTCCACACCGCCAGCTCATTGCCGGCGGGATCGGTGAAGTGGAAGCGCCGCCCGCCGGGGAAGTCGTGAGTCTCGACCACGATCGTGCCGCCTGCAAAGATCACTGACTCGCGCACCGCCTCCAGGGCGATGGCATAGATCACGACGAGAGCGCCGCCGCGAGTTGGGGTTTCCCCGCCGCGCAGGCCGCCGGACAGACGACCGTCTTCGAAACTGGAGTAGTCCGGCCCGTAGTCGGTGAACTTCCAGCCGAACACCGCGGTGTAGAACGTCTTCGCCACTCCGACATCGTCGACGGGAAACTCGAGGTAATCGATGCGCTTGTCGTGATCGGTCTGGGCCATGTGCGAACCCTAACCCAACCGAGAGGGAGCGCGCCCTCCGCTCCTTCCGATGGGGACGCCCCCGTCAATTTCCGCGGCCAACGGTGGCTTGTGGAGGCGGCAGCGGATAGTCTTTCCCGCATGATCGTGGGCATCATCGTCTTCTACCTCCTCGCCGTTCTCGTCGTGGGAGCGACGCTGAGTTCACGCATCCTGCGCGCCTCCGACTACCTTCTGGCCGGGCGCAACCTCGGCCTCGCCCTCACCACCGCCTCTCTGGCCGCGGTCCAGATCGGAGCCGGTGTCGTCCTTGGCGGGGCCGAGGTGGGTGCGTCTTCGGGTTTCTGGCCCGGGACGTGGTACGGACTCGGGTGCGGTGTGGGCACCATGCTGGCCGGACTCGTGGCCGCCCGGAAGATGCGCACCCTTGGCGGTGTCGTCCCCATCGACTTCTTCGCCATGCGCTATGGCGAGAGGCGCTTCGTGCGGCTGTGGGCCTGGCTGTCGAACATCCCGAGCCTGCTCGGCATCTTCGCCGCGCAGCTCATGGCCGCGGGCTCGGTCCTGACCGGCTTCGGCTTCGAATACTCGCAGGCCGTGCTCGTCATTGGGGCGGTCATCTTCTTTTCCAACGTGATGAGCGGGATGTGGGGTGTGGTGGCGGTGGATTCCGTGCAGGTCGCGATCATCCTGGTGGGAATTCCGACCGTCGCGGTGGCCGCCCTCACCCAGGCGGGGCCAGGGACCCTGGGCACACTTCTGTCGACGCCCTTCGTCCCCACCGGCATGGGGACCCGCGCGGTCTTCCTGATCACACCGTTCCTGTTCTCGATCTCGGTGTCGTACGACGCCTTCATGCGCTACCAGTCGGCCAAGAATGCCAGCGTCGCGAAGTGGGGCTGCATTCTCGCGGGAATACTCGTGGTCATCGTCAGCTTCTGCTCGTCCCTCGTGGGTGCCGCGGGCAGGCACAGCTTCCCCGAGGTGAAGGACGGCGCGGTGCTCACCCAGGTGGTCACCACCACCCTGCCCCCGGTTCTGGCCGGAATCGTGGTCTCCGCCCTGCTCGCGGCCGCGATGTCCACGGCCAACGCTCTGCTCATCTCGCTTGCCGGCTGCTTTTCCCGCGACTTCTACAACAAGGTCCTGAACCCGAATGCGGAGCTGGACGATCTCCCGCACGCCGTCCTCTACGCCCGGCTCTCGGTGGCGGTGTCGCTGGTGCTGGGCGTGGTGGTGGCCCTTCGCGCTCGGGGGATTCTCGACACCATCATCATCTTCAACTATCCGTACATGGCGAGCATGCTCGTCCCTCTGCTCGGCGGTCTGCTCTGGAAGCGCGCCACCACCCGAGGTGCTTATGCGGCGATGGCGGTGGGCGGCGCCATCGGCCTCGCCGCCTTCGCGGCGGGCGTGCCCGGACCGTTCCATGGCCTCTTCAACATCGACCTGGCCCTGCTCGTGGCCTTCGCGGTGTCGGCGGTGGTGCTGGTGGGAGTGAGCCTCCTGGATCGCTCCCCCCGCTTCGTCAGCCCGGCCCAGTAACTCGGGCCGCTCAACGCCTCAGCCCCTGCGCGTAGTTGAGGACTGTGAGGGGGAGGCGCGCCCCGGAGAATCAATCACCGGTCATTCACAAGGGACTATCCTTGATCCACGCTCGGTAAGGCTCCCCGCACGCGTCCCCGATGAAAGTGCAGTCGCTGCGAACTGAGTTGCAGGCTCAGGTGTTCGAGGGGATCACGACACAACCCCCCAGACT
>JANLSZ010000160.1:0-3327 GCA_031362685.1 Vicinamibacteria bacterium
GGCGAATCAGAACTACCTGCCTTCGCGTGAAGACGTGGTCATTCCCCCATCGGTCATGCGGGACTACGCCTTGCGCGACGGCACGCAGATTGAGGGTCTTTGCCGTGAAGCCTCGGGCGTCAAGGTCGTCGTCGAAATACAAAAGGCCAGCGGTCTTGAAATAGCGCAGTACCGTCTACTGCCCCATTTTGGCGATCTCACGTCTATAAGTCCGGAAAAAGCCTTTCGCCTGGCCGATGAGCCGGGAGCGGAACTCACTTTGCGTGTTTTGGACCTGGTCGCCCCCATCGGCAAGGGTCAGCGCGGTCTGATTGTGTCTCCGCCCAAAGCCGGCAAAACCACGATCCTCGAGCACATTGGCCTGGCCATCGTCAAGAATCACCCCGAAGCCCACCTCATGCTGATGCTGGTGGACGAACGTCCCGAGGAAGTCACGCACTTCAAGCGGGTCCTGGGCATGGCGGAGATCCTCGCTTCCACCTCCGACTCCGCTTCCGATTCCCACATCCGCCTGGCCAAGCTCTGTCTCGAACGGGCCAAGCGCATGGTCGAGGCCAAGAAGGATGTCGTCATCCTTCTCGACTCGCTCACCCGCCTCGGCCGCGCGAGCAATCGCGAGACCGGCCCGGGCGGGCGCACCATGTCGGGCGGGGTCGATTCCCGGGCCCTGCAGTTCCCGCGTCAGTTCTTCGGAGCGGCCCGCACTTGCGAAGGCAACGGATCGCTCACCATCATCGCCACCGCCCTTATCGAAACCGGATCGCGCATGGATGAAGTCATCTTCCAGGAGTTCAAGGGAACCGGGAACATGGAGATCATCCTCGACCGGCAGATCGCGGAACGGCGCATCTTCCCGGCCGTGGATGTCCTGAAGTCCGGCACCCGCCGCGAAGAACTGTTAATGACCGCCGATGAATTGCGGCAACGCCACACCCTCCGCCGCGCCCTCGCGGAGATGAGTTCCACCGAGGCGGCGCAGTTCCTGACTGACCGCTTGTCGAAGACCCAGACGAACCGCGGTTTCCTGGAAACCCTGGTTCCGCCACCCACCACCGCCCGACGTTTGTTGCGGTAGCCCTCGACTCCGCTCAGGGACCGCCCTTCGGCTCCGCTCAGGGACCGGACTGAGCGGGGTCCTTCCCTCAGGTGCCGGCGACGGGAGAATCCGCAATCCGCAATCCGCGAGGACGCCCGGGTGAAATAATCCAGGGACCATGAAAACCCTGCACCTGTCGTGCCTTCTTCTCGCCCTCTCCGTGACCGCCTTGACGGCGGGGGAGGATTCTCGCGTTGTGATCGTCACCCTTGACGGACTTCGCTGGCAGGAAATGTTCACCGGCGCCGACCCGGCGTACTTCAAACGAGACGCGAAAGGCGTCATCGATCCGGTCGCGAAGAAGTACGCGGGGGATACCTCTGAAATCCGCCGTGCGACCCTGATGCCGTTCATGTGGAACGTCATCGCGAAGCAGGGACAGGTGCTCGGCGACCCTTCGCAACAGAGCCGGTCGCACGTGACCAACGGTCTGTGGTTCTCGTACCCGGGCTACAACGAAATGCTCTCGGGTGTTCCGGATCCGCGAGTGGACAGCAACAACAAAGTGCCCAACCCGAACGTGACCGTGCTCGAGTGGCTGAACCGCCAGGCGGGCTTTGCCGGGACGGTGGCCGCGTTTGGGGCCTGGGATGTGCTGCCGTACATCCTGAACACCGAGCGCTCTCATCTGCCCGTGGGTACTGGATTCGTTCCCGTACCCAAACCCGCGACCGCGCGCGAGCGGGAGATCAACGAAATCGCCGCAGATCTTCCAGCGTACTGGGACTATGGCACCTTCGATGCGCCCATCGTGTACGCGGCGATCGAGGCTCTGAAGGCGCGAAAACCACGCGTCCTCTACATCATGCTCGGCGAAGGCGACGAGTGGGCGCATGAAGGCCGCTACGATTTGTACCTCGATGCCACTACCCGCGCCGACCGCTTCATCGAACGGGTCTGGACTACGCTGCAGTCGTTGCCGGACTACCGCAACCACACCACCCTGCTCGTCACCACCGATCACGGTCGCGGCGCCACCGTCAAAGACTGGTCGAACCACGGCAAGGACGTGCCGGCGGCCGAGGACACCTGGATGGCGGCTCTTGGTTCTGGCGTGCCGTCGCTGGGAGTGAGAAAGGGCCTGACCGTCACGACGTCGCAGTTCGCGGCCACCATCGCGGCCGTGGTGGGACAAGACTTTCATGCGGCGATGCCGAAGACGGCGCCGCCCATGTCCCTGCGCTGATTCTCGATCGCGCTTCGGCTCTGCCCTCATTTTCGGGCTCGGGAGATCGGTCTGCCTGGGCACTCGGGAAAGTGAGAAACTTGGTGGGTTCAACCACACAGGAGGCTTGAAGCATGGAGAGTGAATCTCATCGCTGGTACTCGGACCGAATCGGTCGGGACGTTCATGTTCGGGTCTATGGCCATTTTGGGCAACCCATCCTCGTCTTCCCGACCAGTGGCGGTGACGAACGCGAGTACGAGGGCCAGAGGATGTTCGATGCCCTGGGGCATCACCTGCAGGCCGGCCGGGTGAAGTTCTTCTGCGTGAACTCGGTCAACAACGACTCCTGGTACAACAAGAATATTCACCCTGCGGATCGGGCCAAGTTCCAGGTGGCTTACGACTCGGCGGTGGCGAATGAAATCCTGCCCTTCATCGAAAACCACTGCAACGCCCGGGGAATCGCCATCACCACTACCGGGGCCTCGTTCGGCGCCTACCATGCGCTCAATACCCTGCTCAAGCATCCGACCCGGGTCAGGCGGTGCCTGGCTCTTTCCGGGGTCTACGATCTTCGTTCGTTCATGAACGGCCACTACGACGACAATTTCTATTTCAACAACCCCATCGACTACATGGCGAATCTGACCGACTGGAACGTCCTCCAGTATCTGCATCAGTGCGACATCCGCCTCGCCACCGGGAACGGCTCTTTTGAGGACAGTGGTCCTTCGAGGCGCATGTCCGCCATCCTGACCGCGCGGGGCATTCCCCATCATCTCGATGATTGGCGCGAGCAGGGCGGCCACGACTGGCCCTATTGGAAACATCAAATGGACGTCTACATTTCGCGGTTGTTCTAGTGTCCTGCCTCGTAAATACGTGGCCCATGCGAGGGTCGAGGCGCCCGGAGCGCAAGGCGCCGAGGAGGCCGCATATCCAGCATAGGCAACGAGCGCGAAGCTTCCCCTTGGGGAAGCGAAAGCCTGGCCTTGGGCCACGAGCAACGCAGCGATCCGGGATGCATCGGTCCTCCCATGTGACGCGTACTTGCGAGGCAGGA
>JANLSZ010000167.1:0-20492 GCA_031362685.1 Vicinamibacteria bacterium
CATGAAACCGACTTCACCGTGGCCGACCTGGTGGCCGATGTGCGCGCCTCGACCCCTTCAGTGGCCGCCGGTCTGGTGGTCGACATCCAACGTCAGGCCGCCTTGCGCACCGAGACCGCGAGTGTCGCCCTCGGGCGGGCCATCGAATCCAGCGGCCTTCGGTGGCGGCGGCGTCTGGATGCGGTTTCGACCCATCGCGTGATCGAGCGCGAGCGCACCAAGTTGGAAAGACTGCGTGGCCGTCTGTCCGCGACGTTTTCGCGCGTGGGCGTGGCCATCGACCGGCGACAGGCGACCCGGCTCTCCACCTTTCGCGACCTCACCACCAGGTGCGAAGCGCAGGCGCCCCGAGAGACCTTCGGTCGCGCCCGGGCCCGCGTCGATCGGGCCCTTCTCTCCATGGGCGCGCTCATGGCCTCGCAGGTCGACCGCAAGAGATCGCGGGCCGCTCGGGCGTTTGAATCGAAGGCGCTTCGAGATGCCGAGGCAAGACTCGCGGTGGTCGCGGGGCGTTTCTCGGACCGTCTGCAGCTGCTGATGCGGGTGGCGCGCCCGGCCGTGGACGGTCGCCGGTCCCGGTTTGGCGGCCTGATGGCCCAGCTGGATGCTCTCTCTCCGCTGGCCGTGCTCAGCCGGGGCTACGCTCTGGCCACTACGGCCGAGGGGCGTATCCTTCTGGACGCGAAGAACGTATCCCGGGGCGATTCCGTGGTGGTCCGGTTGTCCAGGGGACGACTCAGAGCCACCGTGACCGATCGAGAAGAGGAGGCATGAGCAGCGTGGCCGCAAACCAGGAAATCAAGGAATCATTCGAAACCTCTCTCTCTCGCCTCGAGCAGATCGTGGGGGCTCTGGAGAAGGGAGATCTCTCGCTCGAAGACTCGTTGAAGCTGTACGAAGAGGGGATTGCCCGCGCCCGTTTCTGCCAGGAGCGCCTCGAAGAAGCGGAGTCGAAGATCGAGGTGCTTTCGCAAGACGCGCGCCGTGTCCTTGAACGCGCGGCGAAAGCCGAGCCTCCCCGCTGAGCGCGGCCTTGGAGTCTGCGTTGGATCCAACCCTCGACGAGTTGCGATCGCTGGTGGACCTCTCCCTCGATCGGGTCCTTCCCAAGGAATCGGCGTGGCCCGAGAGGGTTCACGCGGCCATGCGCTACAGCATGTTCGCCGGGGGTAAGCGGATCCGGCCCCTGCTCGGCCTGGCCTCGGCCCACGCGGTTGGGGGCGCCCCGGGCCGGGAGCGGGCGCTCTCCCTCGCCTGCGCGGTTGAGCTCATTCACACCTTCTCTTTGATCCACGACGACCTTCCCTCGATGGACAACGATGACCTCCGTCGGGGCCGCCCTACCTGCCACAAGGCCTTCGATGAGGCGACCGCCATCCTGGCCGGCGACGCGCTTCAGACCCTGGCCTTCGAGATCCTGGCGACCGGAGAGGGGGCTTCGCTTCGGAGCGGCCTGGTTCTTCGCGCGCTCGCCCTGCTCGCTTGGGCCTGCGGCACCGCCGGGCTCATCGGCGGGCAGATGGACGACCTGAAATACGAAAGAGTTCCCGTCCTCCCCGAGGATCTGGAACGGATCCATCGCACCAAGACCGGAGCTCTCATCGTGGCCACCGTGGTGGGCGGAGGACTTCTGGCCGAAGCCTCGCCCGCTCAGGCCGAGGCTCTTCAGTCCTTTGCCGAGCCCATCGGCCTGGCCTTTCAGATCGTCGACGACATCCTGGATGTGAGTGGAGACGCGGCCTCTCTCGGGAAGACCCCGGGCAAGGACATGCGTTCGGGCAAGGCGACCTGGGTCGCGCTCTACGGCCTCGAAGCGTCTCGTCAGCGCGCCGCCGATCTTCACGCGCAGGCCGTGGCCGCCCTGCACTCCTTCGGATCCGAGGCCGACCTGCTGCGGGATCTCGCCTCCCGGATCATCCACCGGGCCTCTTGAGTCCGATCCGGCGGCGTCTCGATCTCGAGATCGTGCGGCGCGGCCTGGCCCCATCACGCGAACGGGCCCAGGCCTTGATTCTGGCCGGCCGGGTGCGCGTGGGCGCGGTGGAGCGGCCGAAGGCGGGCGCTCAGGTTACCGAAGAAACCGAAATCCAGGTCGATGGGGAAGAGGCCTGGGTTTCGCGGGGCGCCCTCAAACTTCTGGGCGCTCTCGACTCGTTCGGAATAGCCTGTGCGGGCCGGGTGGCGGTGGACATCGGAAGCTCCACGGGTGGCTTCACCGAGGTGTTGCTCTCACGCGGGGCGGCGCGGGTGTACGCCTTCGACAGCGGCGTGGGCCAGCTCCACGAGCGGCTGCGTCAGGACCCGCGGGTGATTCTGAGCGAGCGCACCAATGCGCGGCATCTGAGCGGAGACTCAATCCCCGAACGACCCACCCTCGCCACCATGGACGTTTCCTTCATCTCGGCGCTCAAGATCCTGCCCGCCCTGCGGGGTCTTCTAGCCGAGGGCGCCGATATCGTCACTCTGGTGAAGCCCCAGTTCGAGGCCGGGCGCGCCGAAGTGGGAAGTGGCGGCATCGTGCGCGACCCGGCCGTCCACACCCGGGTGATGCTGAGCGTGGCCGAGGGCGCCTCGGCTCTCGGCTTCCGGGTGCGCGCAGTCTGCCGGTCGAGAATCGACGGAGTCGGCGGGAACCGTGAGTTCTTCATGCACCTCGTGGTCCCAGGCGACGCCTCTCCGTCCTCGACGTGACGGCCACCGGTCTCCTCTGACATGATGCCCTCTCACTGAGTCCGTCATGAACCGTTCAACCATTCTTCCCTTCCTCGATTCGAGGTTGTCTTTCGCCCTCAGCGGGACGAGCGCGGAGGGTCGCCTATGAGAGTGGCCCTCTTTACTCGCGACGATCTGGCCGAGGACGATCCCACCCGCGGCCGGGTCGCCCGCATCATGCGTTCGCTGGGGGTCGAGCTGGTGACGGAGGAATCGACGCCCAGGGCGTTGGGCGGCGCGGAGATAAAGCCCGGTTCGATGGGCGCGATCGATGCGGCGGTGGTTCTGGGCGGCGATGGAACGCTGCTCCGAGCCGTCCAGCATCTGTCGAGCGAGGACACCCCGGTTCTGGGCGTGAATCTGGGGTCGCTCGGTTTTCTGACCGAGATCACCAGTGAAGAAGTGGAGGAGGCGCTGAAAACCCTCGTCTCCGGAACCTACGCTTTTTCGTGGCGCTCCATGCTGAGCGCAACCCTCGCTCGCGGAGCCACCTCCCAGGTGCACGCGGGACTGAATGATGTCACCATCGCGAAGGCGGCTACCGTCTCTCGCATCGTCGAGTTCACGGTCTCGGTGGGCGACAAGTTCGTCTCGGAGTTCCGGGCCGACGGCCTCATCGTCTCTTCACCCACCGGATCCACCGCGTACAACCTGGCCGCAGGCGGCCCCATTGTTCATCCTTCGCTCGACGCGGTGGTGCTCACGCCGATCTGCCCGCACATGCTCTCCTACCGACCGCTGGTTATTCCCGCGAGCGCGCCGGTGAAGATCCGGGTCCGATCGTCGACGTCCCCGGTGAACGTGACCGTCGATGGCCAGTGGAGTCGGGAAGTCACGCCCGCCGACGAACTGGTGGTCAGCAAGGGGACGCGGCGGCTCAAACTTGTGACCTCGGCGGCGCGCGACTACTTCGAAGTTCTCCGGACGAAGCTCAAGTGGGGGGACGTTCCGCGGCTCAGGGTCTGAGCGCGCCCGCCCTCAACTGGATCCGCGCGAGCCGTAGTTCGCCTGCCTCGGCCCGAACGAGGACGTCATCGCCAGAGGCGAGTTGGAGGGGGATCTCGAGGTCGAAGTCACCCGTCACCGGGACGGGGGTTGATCCGGACCCCGTCTCGACTCTGAGCACGCCTTCCAAAGATCCGACCAGGCGCAGGGTCGCGTCCCCTGCGAATTCGGACCGGAAAGCCAGGACGTCCCCCGGGTGAGCGAGGGTCATCCAACCCGCGGAGATTCGGGCGCCCCGTTCAAGCCGGATGTCGCCAATGAGTGCTTCGCCGCTGATCCGCACGCCCGACTCGGTGGCTTCGATGGAGGCGCCTTTCGGGCCGAAAGGGACCCATCGATGCAGGCGCAAGCGTAAGCGTCGCCCGTCGAGGTCGGGCACACCCTGGATGAGGACACCCTCCCGCGCCGCGAAAACTATGGGGGAGTCGCGCCATGACCACAAAGCCGCGTCGAACTCACGCCCTCGCTGATGGAGTCGCTCCCAGCGATAGTCGTAGGTCCATCCGCCCAGAACCTGGATTGCCACCGAGATCAGCCCAAGCAGGACCCCCGGAGTCGGCCACGCCGCCAAGGCTTCAGGAAGAAAGTAGAAGAGCGCGGGAAGCATGTCGGTGAGGAGCCTCGGACCGAAGGACTCACCTCCATGCCATTCATTCCAGGTGGCCATGAAAAGGAAGTGAGCGATGACCGCACCCAGAAGGGCTCGGGCCAGAGTGGAGCGGCGAGCCATCGCGCCCAGGCTCCAAAACGCCAGCAGCGTGATCGGGGTGAAAACGAAGAGGCCGCGCCCGGGTGAGAGAAGAAGCCCGGCGATCGACTCCGGAAAGGCGGCGAGGAACCGGCCGCTCATTCCGGGGCCGAACCGCCACGGAGCGCCAAAAAAACTGGCGTTGTAGAAGACCACGAAGGTGACGGGAATGCTCGCGATGGCCAGCAGGCGAAAGGCGTGGGTGCGTGCCCGGTACAACAGAAACAGATAGAGCACGAGGCACATGGGAATGGTCGCGGGGCGCGAGGCCGCGACGAGCGACAAACTGAGAGCCGCGAGGAGGGCTGAAGGCAACACGTCCCCTCCCGCCAAAGCGTCCACGCGTTCGAGTGCGGTCAGGGCGATGACGAGGAAAAGAAGCACCGCCGGGTGTTGCCACAAGGCCTGGGCGGTGGAGAAGGCGCTCGTCCCGAGTCCGAACAGGAGGGCCGATCCGAGGGCCAATGAAGAAGACGTCCGTCGGGAAAATGACCAGCCCAGAATGGCGATGGCGCCCGAGGCGAGCAGGGCAGCCCACAGCTTTCCCGCAACCTGAAGGCCGCCGACGTTGAGATCGAAGAACAGGCCAAAGACGAAGAAGAAGGGAGTGGCGAGGAGAGCCGGCAGAGCGGGGTAAATGGAGATGCGTCCGCCGGGAACGGGGCGCGTGAAAGGATCCTGCGCAGGGCCTTCAGGTAACACGAACGATCCCCGATCGACAAGAGCGGCGGCAGTCCTCTCCACCGCGTTCGTGTCCCCCGACCCGATAGCCCGGCCGTTGGCGATCAGGACGGCGAACGACAGGAGGAAAGCCAGCAGCGCCACCCGGCTGGCTCCGGCTGTGACCTTCACTTTGACAGTGGGAGCGGAGGTTCGGCCGTCCCAGGGCTCTTCTGGGAACGGCGGCGCTGGAACTGATCCACCGCGCGCTCGTGATCGCGCAGTGTCTTCGAGAACACGTGGGTCCCGTCGTTGCGGCTCACGAAGTAGAGAGCGTCTGTCGCTTCGGGCTGGAGCACGGCCACGAGCGCCGATCGTCCCGGAGATCCGATGGGTCCGGGCGGCAGGCCGGCAAACCGATAGGTGTTGTAAGGCGATTCGTTCGAAAGATCGACCTTGCGGATGTTCCCCTTGTATCGGCCCTCGAGCTTGAGGGCATAGATGACGGTCGGGTCGGTCTGAAGTTTCATGCCCTTGCGAAGGCGATTCAGGAAGACCCCGGCGATTCGTGGCCGCTCTTCGGGGGCGGCGGTCTCGAGCTCCACGATGGAGGCAAGGGTGACGATCTGCCGCAGGGTAAGGGCCGTGCCGCCGATGGAGCGACCGGCCGAGGTGAGTCCGAGTTCTTCGAACACGCTTCGGGAATACTTCAGCATCCCTGCGGTCAACGCTCGCTCGTCGGAGCCGTCTTTGAGGTCGTAGGTCTCGGGGAACAAGTACCCCTCCAGGGTCTTCGCTTCTGGATCGAGATCGGCGACGGCGGAGGGATCCCTGGCCGCGGCCAGGAAATTGTCGGTGGCGAGCCCGGCCGCCGAAGCGATCTCCGCCATCTCGAAAATGTTCCGACCCTCGGGGAACGTGACTTCCCGCCGCTCCACGTCGCCTTGGACCAGTTTCTGTTCGATGTCGAGCAGTGAATAGGGACCTTCGAAGCGGTAGCGCCCGGCCTTCATCCGGGCGCCGTCTCCGCGGATCCGCACCAGAAGAGCGAACGACCAGGGACGTTTCACCAGGCCGGCGGCCGCCAGCTTTGAAGCGATGGCCTGAGTGGAAGCGCCTGGCGGCACCACAATCTCGGCCAAAGGACCGCCGACCGGCGCCTCCGTCTCCGCTCGCCACCACACCCGCAGGCCGAGAACCAGAAGCACGGCCCCGACCAGCATTCGACTCTTCATGAAGAAGACTGCGCCTGGGCGTGAGCGCGCGCATCCAGATAGGTCTGGAGGATCAGCACCGCCGCCATCTGGTCGATCACTTCCTTGCGCCGGGACCGCGACATGTCCGCCGCGATGAGCGTGCGCTCGGCCTCCCGGGTGGAGAGGCGCTCATCCCACATCTCGACCGGGACCTGGAGACGCCGCCTCAGGGTTTCCACAAAGTCCTGAACCTTGACGCTCTGGGGCCCCGCTTCGCCGCGCAGGGTGAGAGGGAGTCCGGCGATGACTCGAGAGACGCCTCGCTCCCTCACCAGGGCCAGGACGCGGATCGAGTCGGCTTTGGGACCGCGTCTTTGGATGGTTTCGACCGGAGAGGCCAGAATCAGGCCTTCGTCCGAACAGGCGACACCGATGGTCCGGTCACCGATGTCGAGAGCCATGATTCGCATCGAAGTTTGAACCCTGCCAGTATACGGTTGCGCGCCTGCGTAGAATGATCGGGTTAGGATCGCCAAACCATGCCAAGCAAGTATGTCCTCGAGCAGGAATTGGGCGCCGGCGGCATGGGCCGCGTCTATCGCGCGCGGCTCGTGGGCGAGGCGGGTTTCGAACGTCCGGTGGTGATGAAGAAGCTTCTCGACGCGAACGATCTCAGTTTGATCTCGCTGTTCGTCGACGAGGCCCGCCGGTATGCCGTCCTCGATCACGAGAACATCGGCCGCATTTTCGATTTCGAGCGGATAGACAACGACCTCTGCATTGTTCTCGAGTACATCGATGGCTGGAGCCTCTCCGAGTTCATCGACCGGCACATCATGCTGGACCGCCTCCCCCCTTCCGAGATCGTGGTGTTCATCGTCAGCCGCGTTTGTCGCGGCCTCCAGTACGTCTTCGAGCGAGCGGCCATCGTGCACCGTGACGTCTCGCCCTCGAACATCATGATGACTCGCGAGGGCACGGTGAAACTGATCGACTTCGGGATCGCCGCGAACAGCGGGACAAGGAGCGAGAGCCTGGTGGGCAAGCCCGCCTACATGGCCCCGGAAGTGATCGCCTCGCTCAGCACGGACAACCGGAGTGATGTCTTCTCTCTCGGATCGGTCTTTTACGAGATGCTGACCCTCGACCGGCTCTTCAAAGGGGCGACCGCCGAGGCCACCTTGATCGAAGTGGTGGCCGGGGTGATGCGATCCCCGCGCGATCTCAATCCCGATGTCCCGTCGCCGGTACTCGACATTCTGGCCAAGACTCTCGAGCGCCGTCTGGAGAAGCGTTACTCAAGCGCCGCCGAGCTGGGCGCCGCCTGCGAACACTGGCTCTATGACAAGGGGTATGGTCCCACCAACCTGACCCTAAAGGAGTATCTGGGCGCTCTGTTCGGAGCGAACGCTTCAACCATGACCCTCGAAAGGCCTCAGTTCCCGGTCATCGAGTTGTCGATGTATCCAGTGGTCGACGGCGGAAAGACCCAACGCGCGCGGTAGGACCCTGGCGCCGGCTATTTTTCGACCACGCAGATCAGGCCTTCGCCCGAGGGCTGGGTCTCCACCGAGCCGGTGCGCCCCGAAACCCGCCAGCGGAATGTTCCCAGCCAGTTGAGGCGCAGGTCGAATTCGTGGGCTTCCAGGTCCAGTGATACCACGGGCACATCACTGTCTATGGGAAGAACCTCAAGATGGTAGCTCGTTTCCCGACCCGTCCAGATCAGGTGAACGACCTCTCCAGACCGGGCATAGCGGGGGTCTGCGGACGGTGAAACGATCCGGGGCGGTGAGGGCAAGGCCACCGCTTCACTGGGCGGAGAAGCTCCATTGATCAGGGTGCCCTTGTTGACTCCGAGGCGCACAGTGGCTCCTCCCGCCTCGACATCGGCGCCGCCATTGTAGGAGCCGACGAACGTAGTGGTTCCCTGCCGGCGAATCAGGGTGCGACCAGAACCACTGACCGCGGCCTCGGCCGTCACCACCCGCAGCAGAGCCTGTTCCGGGTCGATGTCGAGGCGGCCGGAATCGAGTTGCAGAGTCAGCACCCGGCTCTTCTGGAGCGAAACCTCAGAGGCGTCGCCCATGGCAACGGCCGTCCAGGGAAACTCCAGATGCGCGGTGGCGCCTCGGTGCGTCCGCACCCGGTCGCCGGCGGCCAGGGCCTGGTCTTCCGCTGCCCTGGTCCACGGTCCGCCGGCTCGCTGGATTTCCACCGTCCCCTGCGCGGAACGTATCCGCGCCACTTCGACGAGGGCGGGCGTCGGAGCCGGCTGACTTGCCGGTGTCTTCGGCGGCGTCGGCTTCGGTTGAGCGCGAACGTCCGAAACGAGGAGGAAAACAACCATCATGGAGGACACGAACCGCCGGCACTGATTGAGAAGCCGGATCATTGGTTGGAACTGTCTGGGCATTCTTCCGGCCCGCCTAACGTTGATCCACGGTTCGGCGCCAGTACGTTTTTATGGTGAACTTCTGAGCGGCCGACACGAAGCTGTCGAGGCCGCTCGAACTCGAGGCGCTGACCCGCCAGAACAAGGCGCCGATAGGCAGCACCCGGGGGGTCCACCGGGTCAGGCGAACGCCCGCGGCCCGGTCGACCAGCTGCCCGCACTCCGGGTCGCGGCAGACTTCCACGGTGTAGTTGACAGCGCCGGGGGTGGGCTCCCAGTTGAAAGTGGGATTCGAAAAATCGAAGGACTGACTCTCGTTGGGGGTGAGAGGCTTGGGCGCCTGCATAAGCTTCTCGGGCCCGCTGGTTTGCCCGTCGGCCGAAACCGCGATGCCCATCCCCGGCGGCACCGCCACTGTTCTTCCAGCCGCCGTGACTTCACTCTCCCCGGTGTACACCATGATTTGGCTTCCGCCGTCTTTGGAACGGCGCGCTCGGGACGCGCCTTTGCCCGCCGTTCCCGCCTTCGTCGTCCCCCTGGTTTCGCCGATGTGGAACTCGATGTCGTTCTGGGTCCCGTTGGGTCCGAGGCCTACGTCCAGGTCCGCCTGCCCGGCGCGGATCTCGATGGCTTTTCGGCTGATGTTTTCGGGCGCCGGCGACGCCTCCCGCAGGAAGACCACCGACTCCTCCGATACGATCATTCTTGAGTCGTTGTCGAACCTGAGTTCAGAAGAGGACTTCTCGAAGGTCCGCACCCCGTCGCGCTCATGCAGAACGCCGCCCACCGAAGCCGGGGTCCAGGGGCGGGGAAAAGGCATCTGCTCAACCTGCCGGAAGACCTGCTGAATGGTGGCCCGCTTGGCCGAGACGGTCACCACCCGGATCGTCGACCCCGGGGTGATGAAGTGGGGGTTCTTGATCTCCGGATTCGCAGCCAGGAGTTCCCGCCAGCGACCCGTTGAACCTAGAAACTTCTGGGAGATGGATTCGAGGGTGTCGCCGGTCTCGACGACGTAGTTTCCCGAAGCCGGCGGCCGCAGGGTCTGGGCCCGGGCGTACGGGCCGAGCAGGAGGCCATGAGCGACCAGCGCGAGGGACAAGAGTCTCTTCAAGGGTTCAGTATTCCGAGCGCCGCAGACGGCGGGAACGGGGGAAACCGAATGTTATCCGAGCTGGGCCGAACCGGGCATCGACGCAGTCGGCCTCTCCGACTCGGCCGCCGCCGCCTGTCCAGCGATGATGGGAGGGGCGGTCCACTTCCAGCCGTTCTTGTCCGCGATCGCCTCGAGCGTGTTCGCCAGATCATGGGCCGAGGCCGGCCGTCGGCGCTTTGGGTCTTTCTCCAGGAGTCCGTGGATGACCTCGTCTACCGCCGGTGGAACGGATTTGTTCCGCTCGCGCACCGAGGGGGCGGGCATGGTCGCGGTTCGCACCAGAGTGTCGCGGGCGTTCTTGCCCGCATGGGGCGGCTCTCCGGTGAGGACCTCATAGAAGACCGCGCCCACTCCAAAAAGGTCGGCCATGGGAGTGAAGGCGGCGGCGGTCAGGGCTTCAGGAGGGAGGTACCCGGGGGTGCCGAACGTTCCCGAGGCGTTGCCGGTGGCCTCAATCGCCGACCGGGCAATCCCGAAGTCGGTGACCTTGATGCTTCCATCGCGGCCGAGAAGGATGTTGGCCGGCTTGATGTCGCAGTGAATCACGCCGGCCTGGTGCGCCGCGGCCAGGCCGCGAGCGATCTGGACGATCATGGGCAACGCCAGTTCGAGCCGCAGAGTGCCGGTCTTCGCGAGCAGGTTCTCCAGGCTCATCCCGTCCACGAACTCCATGGCCAGGAACGCGGCATCGCCCGCGTCCTCCACGTCGTAGATGGACACGATGTTCGGATGGTTGAACTTCGCAACCGTGATGGCCTCGCGCAGGAGAATCCGCCGCTGCTCGGTGGCGTCCACGCTGGCCTTGATGTCGCCGCCCATATGAACGGTCTTGATGGCCAGCGGTCGTTCGAGTTTTGGATCCCATCCGCGGAAGACAGATCCCATGCCGCCAGTGCCGAGGATATCGAGGACCAGATAGCGGGACAAGAAGATCTTTCCGATGGCCTCGCGATCGAGGGTCTGACGCCGCATGGTGGCAAAGGCTTCCTTGAGTTGCGAGATCTCGTTCCCCTGGGGCGCTCCTTTGTCGCGGCGTTTGGCGACCTTCCACTGGGACTTCGCGATCTCGTCGATGGGCCGGATCACCGCGAAGTACCCAAGGGTTGAGAACAGACCGGTGAGAGCGACGGCCACCAGGACGGAGAGGAAGCCGGTGCGGCTCATTTCTGCCGCGACGATCGCCGCGCTGGTCGCGGGCTGAATAGAGGCCACGAACCAGGGGGCGGTCCGAACCGGGCTGTGGGCGCCGACGAGAACCGGCTCGGAATCGTCATAGCGGGAGGCCCCGGAGGTGGCGCGCGCCCGCCCGTCCTCGAGGAGCCTCTTGGGAAAGCTCGCCGTCTCTTCAGACACGTTCGACGACGCAATCAAACGCTTGTTCACATCGAAGAGACCGATGATCGCGTCGCGGCCCATCTCTTCGGTCTTCAGAATCTCGGACAACTCCGATCCGTCGACCAGAATTCGCAACTCGCCCTTGCCCTCGTCCAGCGGCGTGGCGATACGGATCCAGATCCGATCGCCCGGGACCACCATGACGGGCTCGAGGGTTTCCGCGGCCAGGGCCGGGCTCACCATCTCAGAGAAGCCGGTTCGAGTGGCGCCTCCCACTTCCGCTTCCTGCGCGTTTACTACCAGGGCCCCCTTGATGGCGGGATCCGCCTGAAGCAGGCCGGCAATCATCTCCGCCACCTGATCGCGCTTCGCCTGCAGCAGGAACGGGTTCGAAGAGATGGTCTGCGCCGAGATGCGAAGCGAGCGAATCCACGCGTCCACCCGGCCCGCCGTGGTCCGGGCTGTGACCGAATGGGTGGTCAGTATCTGCTCGACCACGGAGTCCCGGGTGAGCTGCACCAGCCACGGGATGATGACCAGAGGAATCAGACCGACCGCCCCCAGGACCAGAACGAAGCGGCCGAGGAGTCCGTTGCGGAGAAGTCGGCCGAATCGGACCAGCTTTCTGGCCAGGGACCTGGGCTGGTTTGTGGTGGGTCTCACTCAGATACTCGTGGTGTTATCCCAGCCGCTCCGTGCTTCCGAGCGAGGGCCGGGGTCAAGGACTTCAAAGACGAGAACGGACAGGAGGGGAGAACCCCTTAAGCATAGTCAGGAGCCCCCCCTCGGCCGAAGCACGGGAGGACGTCTAGGGCGATTTTGCCTTGCCGCATGCGGCCACCGTCGCGGCGGGATCGATGGCATCCTTGCCTTCGAGGATGGAGATGATCTTGCCGGTCTCATCAATGACGAAGGTGGTGCGATTCGCCCACATGAGGCCTTTTACGCCGTAGGCGGTGGCGGCCTTGCCGCCCTTGTCGGAGAGCAAGGGGAACGGAAGCTTCAGGCTCTCGGCGAATTTTGTCTGAGTATCGAGGTTGTCAAGGGAAACGCCCAGAACCTGGGCGCTGGAGTCGTCGAACTGGGTCTTGTGGTCACGCAGTCCCGACATCTCCTTCGTTCAACCACCGGTGAACGCTTTCGGATAGAAGGCAAGAACGACTTTCTTCTTGCCCTTGAACTCCGAAAGCTGGATGGTCTTTCCGGTCGAGGCGGGGAGAGAAAAGGCCGGAGCCTCGTCCCCCACTTTGAGCTTGGGCGCATCCCCTTCGGCCGGGAAGAGGATTGCCAGCGCCAGTACAGTCATCATCAAGGGACGCTAGCACGAAAACTCGCGCCCTCTCTCTTGACATCGGCGAGCCGAACCGCCTAAAAAGCCATCAGTGCGAGGACGAAATAGATGAGCGAGAAGCCGCGATCGCGATCGGACGAATTGCACGAGCTGCTGAGCGACCTCGGTCGTTGTGTTCAGGAGGCGGTGACCGGTTCTCCGGAGGTATCGGCCGCCCTTGACCGAATCCGCGATCGGGGCTACGAGCCCTCGTTCGTGGTGGAGACGAGCGTGGCCGCCGGGTCCGCGGGGCCTTCGGACGGGGAACCCGGAGTCGAGATGAGCGTGGGCGTCCACCGTGGTCCGGATCCGGTCGAGGCCCCCATGACCCCCCTCGACAAGAAGTTCCTGCGCTCCTTGAAGATCAGCGTGGAATAGCGGGCGCAGCCCCCCTTGGGGGATGGGAGGCGAAGCACGGCGCTCCGCTTAGCGGCTGCGGCCTCCCAGCTTTATGGTCGATCGCCCCGCGAAGAGGGCGGCGGGCCCCAGTTCCTCTTCGATGCGGAGCAGCTGGTTATATTTTGCGACGCGATCCGTGCGCGACGCCGAGCCCGTCTTGATCTGGCCGCAATTCGTGGCCACCGCGAGGTCGGCGATGATGACGTCCTCGGTCTCGCCGCTCCGGTGAGAAATGATCGAGGAATAGGACGACCGCGTGGCGAGAGCCACGCAACCCAGGGTCTCGCTGAGCGTCCCGATCTGGTTGACCTTGACCAGGATCGAGTTGGCGATGCCCTTGGAAATCCCTTCCGCGAGGATCTCAGGATTGGTCACGAACAGATCGTCTCCGACGATCTGGCATTTGGAGCCCAGGGCTTCGGTGAGCGCCTTCCAGCCCGCCCAGTCGCTCTCGCCCAGGCCGTCCTCGATGGAGACGATGGGATATTTCTTCACCCACGACTCGTACATCGCGATCATCTGATCGGAGGTCTTCTCCTTCTCGCCCGACTTCTTGAAGACATACTTCTTGCCTTCCTGAAGTTCGCTTGCGGCCACATCGAGAGCCAGGGCGATGTCGTTCCCGGGCTTGTAACCAGCGGCGGTGATGGCGGAGAGCACCGTCTCGATCACTCCTTCGGACGAGGGCAGATCGGGAGCAAAGCCCCCTTCGTCGCCCACCGAGGTGGCGAAACCCTTCTTCTTCAGAATTCCCTTGAGGGCATGAAAGACCTCCGCCCCCATGCGGAGAGCTTCGGCGAAGGAAGAAGCGCCCACCGGCACGATCATGAATTCCTGGGGATCGAGCTTGTTGTCCGCATGGGCCCCTCCGTTCACGATATTCATCAGAGGAACGGGCAGGGTCCGGGCCAGCGGGCCGCCGAGATAGCGGTAGAGCGGCAGGGAGACGCTGGCCGCCGCGGCCTTCGCGCTGGCCAGGGAGACGGCCAGAATCGCGTTCGCTCCGAGGCGCGACTTCGTCTTCGTTCCGTCCGCGTCGATCATCAACTGATCGACTACGATCTGCTGAAGCGCATCCTCGCCCTTCAAAAGCTCCGCGATCTCGCCGTTCACCGCGGCCACCGCCTTCAGCACCCCTTTGCCGAGATAGCGCTTCTTGTCTCCGTCCCTTCGTTCGACCGCCTCGCGCGAGCCCGTTGATGCGCCGGAGGGCACGGCGGCACGGCCGAAACTTCCGTCTCCCAGCGTGACCTCGGCTTCCAGCGTCGGGTTGCCGCGCGAGTCCAGGATTTCGCGGGCGTGGATGTCGACAATTTCGGTATTCATGATGTCCTTGCTGATGGGGGTTCGATGGGAAGCCCGCTAAAGATAGCGCAAGGGCGGTCCCACGCTGCCGAGCGCCGTCCGATCTGGTAGCGTCCTCTCTCCAATCCCCGTCTCGAAAAATCTTCAACAAAGGACCATCACCGAGCATGACCAACGGCTCGTCGCCCGTTCACGAAGCGCTTTCGCATCTCGAATCGAACTTCGAAGCCTTCAAGAAAACCCTGATCGAACTCTCCAGGATTCCGAGTATCTCGGCTCACCCGTTTCCGCCCGAGGCGGTGCAGAAATCCGCGGCCGCGATTGCCGATGCGTTGCGGGCAGCCTCGGTGGAGAACGTCCAGATTCTCACCATCGAGGGCGTCCATCCCTACGTGTACGGCGACTTCATGCACAAGAAGGGCGCGCCGACCATTCTTCTTTACGGCCACCACGACGTGCAGCCCGTAGGCAACGAGGCCCGCTGGGCGACCTCGCCCTTTGAGCCGGTGGAGAAGGGCGGAAGGCTTTACGGGCGAGGAACCGCCGACGACAAGGGCGGAGTCATGACCCATGTGGCCGCCGTCGCGTGCTACCTGAAGACGGTGGGATCGCTCCCGTGCAACGTGAAGTTCGTTATCGAGGGTGAAGAGGAGATCGGGTCGGAGAATCTCTCGCTGTTCCTGAAGAAGTATCGGAAGATGCTCGACGCCGATTTCATCGTGCTGTCCGACACCTCGAACTTCGACACCGGTGTTCCCGCCCTCACCTATCAACTGCGGGGAATCGTGCAGGTCGATGTGGAAGTGGAGACGATCAAGCAGCCGCGACACTCAGGAATGTGGGGCGGCCCGGTTCCCGATCCGGTTCAGGTGCTGTCCCGGATGCTCGCGGACCTGACTTCGGCGGATGGGAAGCTCAATGTGCCGGGGCTCTACAACAAGGTTGTGAAGACAGGAGCGAAGCAGCTCGCGCGTATTCGCAAGCTGCCTTTCCGGGAAGCGCAGTTCAAAAAGGAGGCGGGGATTCTCACCGGGGTGCGCCTGTCCGGCGAGGCTCGCTACTCGGTCTACGAGCGGATGTGGACGAGGCCGTCGCTCACCGTCATCGCCATGGAGTCTCATCCGCTCAAGGGTTCATCGAACCAGATCGTGAATGCGGCGCGGGCGCGCCTCTCCCTGCGCACGGTTCCCAACATGGATGGGGCGGACGCCGGCCGGTTGCTGGTGAAGCGCCTGACCAAGAATCCGCCCCACGGCGCGAAAGTGACCGCGAAGGTGACCGGGAATACGCCGTGGTGGACGACCGATCCGGAAGGTCCGGCCTTCGAAGCCGCGCGACGTGCGCTCAAGGCCGGCTATGGAAAGGACACCGCCATGATTGGAGCCGGCGGCACCATCGGCTTCGTCGGTCCCTTCGCCAAGATGCTCGGCGGTGTGCCCTGCCTCCTGATGGGCGTCGAAGATCCGTACTGCAACGCCCACTCGGAAAATGAGAGCCTCGACCTCGGTGATTTCAAGAAATCGATTCGCTCCGCGATCTTTCTGTATGACGAGCTGAGCCGGGTCGCGGCCAAGTAGGGGCGGCCGGTGTGGCCAGGTATGCGTGCCGGTTCCGGTTCGCCCTCGCCACGCGGCCAGACGCGCGGCCCGAGGGCCCTTGCGGAGCTTCTCCGTACCTCAAAGATCGAGGGGAAGAACTTGAGCGCGCCTTAGGGAGTATTGTTCACCGGACTGGAGCGAGGACGTCATGAGGCGCTGGTTCTCAAGTGCGGTTGCGGTGCTGATTCTCGGGACGGCGCGGGGGGCGCCCGCCGCGCAGGTGGGGCTGATCAGGATCGACGGCGCCATCGGCCCGGCCACGGTCAGCTACATCGGTCGCGCCATCGATCTCTCCGGCGAGCGCAAGGACGAGTGCCTGGTCATCGAGCTCGACACCCCGGGCGGGCTGCTCGAATCCACAAAGCAGATCACCCGCCTGTTCTACGCCTCGAAGGTGCCGACGGTCGTTTATGTCGCGCCGACCCACGCGAACGCCGGCAGCGCGGGCGCTTTCATCACCATGGCCGCGGAGATCGCCGCGATGGCGCCGAACACGACGATAGGTGCTGCTCACCCCGTCTCCATCGGCGGCGCCGGTGATGCCGAGAAGTCCGACGACGTGATGAAGAAGAAGATGGAGCAATTCGCGGCGAGCTTCATCGAATCGATCGCGGACAAGCGCCACCGCAATGTCGAATGGGCCCGCTCCGCGGTCATAGACAGCGCGGCCATCACCGCGGAAAAGGCCCTGGAGTTGAAGGTCATCGACCTCATCGCGGAGGACCTGCCCGACCTGCTGAGGAAAATGGACGGGCGCAGCGCGGGGGGCAAGACCCTTCAGACGGACGGGGCCTCGGTCGTGGAAATCCCTATGACCTCGTGGGAACGGTTTTCGCAACTCGTCCTGCGTCCCGAAATGATGTTCATCCTGATGCTGGTGGTGATGTACGGGATCATCGGCGAATTGAGCACTCCGGGAGCGATTCTCCCCGGGGTGGCTGGCGCCATCGCGCTGGTGCTCGTGCTCTACATGTCGGCGGTTCTGCCCGTCAACCTCGCCGGAGTCGCCCTGATGCTGCTGGCCGCCGCTTTGTTCATCATGGACATCTATGCGCCGACCCACGGCGTGCTGACCGTGGGCGGCATCGTGTCGTTCTTCCTGGGGGCGCTGATGCTGTTCGACCGGGCCGAGCCGGGATTCCGGCTCTCGCTTTCGCTCATCATTCCCGCCACCGTGATCACCGCGCTCTTCTTCATCTTCATCGTGGGTGCGGGGCTCAAGGCGCAATCCCTGCCGGTGCGCGCGGGCTGCGAGACCATGCTCGGCCAGATCGTGCCCGCCCAGGCGCCCATCGACGCAGGGGGCGGATACGTGTTCATCGAAGGCGAACTCTGGCGGGCGGTGAGCGAAGCGCGAGTTGAAAAGGACCAACCCGTCGAAATCGTCGGGATCGAAGGACTGACCCTGAAAGTGAAACCAACAACCTGATCGGAGAAGGCCATGAATGAACTCGTCGAAGGACTCTTGAAACTCGGCGGCTGGGCGCTGGTGGCGCTGGTCATGGCGGCGATTGTTCTGCCCCAGGCCCTGCGCATTCTCCGCGAGTACGAGCGGGGGGTCATCTTCCGCCTCGGCAAGCTCCACGTGAACGGGGCCAAGGGGCCGGGCCTCATCTTCCTCATCCCCCTGGTGGACCGGATGGTGAAGATGGATTTGCGAATCGTCACCATCGACGTGCCCAAACAGGAAATCATGACCCGGGACAACGTGCCGGCCACGGTGGACGCGGTGGTCTACTTCCGCGTGGTGGATCCGGTGGCGGCGGTGGTGAAGGTGGAGAACTTCCTGAAGGCCACCTCGCTCATCGCCCAGACCACGTTGCGCAGCGTGCTCGGCCAGTCCCCCCTCGACGACCTGCTCTCGCAGCGCGATGTGATCAACGTGAAGCTGCAGGAAATCATCGACAAGCAAACGGAACCGTGGGGGGTGAAGGTCACCGCGGTCGAGGTCAAGGATGTCTCTTTGCCCGACAGCATGAAGCGGGCCATGGCCAAGCAGGCCGAGGCCGAACGCGAGCGTCGCGCGAAGATCGTGAATGCGGAGGGCGAATTCCAGGCCGCGGAGAAGATGGTGCAGGCCGCCGCGTTGATCAGCAAGGAGCCGATCGCCCTGCAACTGCGCTTCCTGCAGACCATGCGCGAGATCTCGAGCGAGCACAACACGACCACGTTCCTGCCCATCCCGATTGAATTGTTCACCCCGTTTATGAAGAAGGGGTGAGGCGGCGGCCTGGTAGTTGGGGGACGGGGTTGCTTCGGCCCGGCGCAAAACGGACTGGGGCCTCGCAATGACGTTAGGAAAATCAGCCAATAGTGGGGAGCCACTATCGGTCCATCTTCCTCACGTCATTGCGAGGAGCCCAGCGGAAAGCTGAGCGACGAAGCAACCCCGTCCCGCCACTACCGGCCTGCGGGCCGAAGCAACCCCGTCCCCCAACTACCAACCCACGGTCTAGAACAGCCCCCGCGCCGCGTCCATGACCGAGCGGACCCACGGCTCCGGGTACATCCCCATCACCACCGTGCCGATGGCGCAGATCAGGATGGCGAGGAACAGCGGCGTGGGCACAACCACCGGCGTCTTGATCTCCGGTTCTTCGACGTACATCCTTCGGCCGAGGACCAGGTAGTAGTACAACGCCACGATGGTGGCCACCGCGCCGAGCAGGGCGAGGCCGTACATGTGCTGGTCGACCACCGCGCGGAACACGAACAGCTTGGCCCAGAAGCCGGCGACGAACGGGATGCCGCCGAGGGAAAGCAGGAAGACGAGCAGGCTCAGGGCCAGGACCGGCGAACGCTGGGCGAGGCCGCGATAGGCGCTCATCTTGTCCGAGCCTTCCGAGGTACCCACCGCCTGCACCACGAGGAAGGCGCCCATGTTGCCGAACAGATACGCCACCAGATAGAAGAGGACCATCCCCACACCCGAGGCCGAGATCGCGGCGAGGCCCATCAGCATGTAGCCGATGTGGGCGATGCCCGAGTACGCGAGCATGCGCTTCACGTTCGTCTGCGGGATGGCCATGAGGTTTCCCGCGACGATGGTGAGAGCGGCCATGCCGGAGACGAGCGGGACCCAGACGAGGGCGGCGCCGCTGGCCCCTTCGAGGTAGAGGCGGAAGATCACGATGAAGCCCGCGGCCTTGGGGGCGACCGAGAGCCAGGCCACGAACGGCGTGGTCGCGGCTTCGTAGGTGTCGGGCACCCACATGTGGAACGGGACCGCGGCGATCTTGAAGCCGAGGCCGGCGAGGGCGAGGACGAGACCGAGTCTCGCGAAGAGATTGCCGGTAGCCACGGCGACCGCGATCAGGCTCATGTCGGTGGAGCCGGTGGCGCCGAAGAGGAAGGAGAAACCGTAGAGCAGGATGGCCGACGAAACCGAGCCCACCAGAAAGAACTTGAGCGCGCCCTCCCCCGCCGTGTCTTCCTTCTTCTGGAACCCGGTCAGGAAGTAGAGCGGAATCGACATCAGTTCGAAGGCCACGAAGAGCAGGATCAGGTCGCGCGAGGACGCGAGGACGAGCATGCCGAGGAGCGACGCGAGCAGCGCAAAGTGGTACTCGGCGCCGCGGCGGGCGAAACGATCGCTCGGCAGGGCGAGGGTGGCGAGGACGCTGATCGCGGCGGAGACGAGGAACAGGCGCTTGGCGAAGAGCGCGAGCGCGTCCACCACGTAGCTGCCGCCGAAGAGCGCGCCGCCCGGAGTCGCCGCGAACGCGAGACCCGTGAGCGCGAGCAGGCCGAGCAACGCGACCCAGCCCGCGCGGCGGTCGGGAGTGGCCGGGCGGAAGATGCCCGTCAACAGGACGACAAGCATCAGGATGCCCAGGCCGATCTCGAGAGTCATGGGGCCGAGGGCGCTCATCGGGCGAGCCCCATGTGCTGCAGGATCGCCACCGTGGCGGTGTCGATCGGCTTGACCATCAGCATCGGGAAGACGCCGAAGAGCACGAGGATGCAGACCAGGAACACCAGCGCCACCCACTCGGTGCCCTGCGCGTCAGGCAGATTCTGGAAGTGCGGGTCAAGGCTCTTCGGACCGAAGAAGATCTGCTTGGCCACACGGAGCACGTAGATCGCGGTGAGGAAGGCGCCGGTCACACCCGGGAACAGCCACCATGAGTGCGCCGACTGCCAGGCTCCGAGGAAGGCGAGGAACTCGGCCACGAAACCCGCGGTGCCGGGAAGGCCGAGCGACGAGAAGCCGCCCACCACGAACGCGGTGGCGATCCCCGGCATCATGGTGGCGAAGCCGCCCATCTTGAAGATCTCGCGCGAGTGCGCTTTCTCGTAGACGAGGCCAACCAGCGCGAAGAAGAGGCCGGTCATGATGCCGTGGGCCACCATCTGAAAAACTGACCCGTTGATTCCCTGCTCCGTCAGCGTGGCCATGCCGAGCATCACGATGCCCATGTGAGAGACCGACGAGTACGCGACGACGTATTTGAGGTCCTTCTGCGACATGGCGGAGAGGGCGCCGTAGACGATGTTGATGCAGGCGATGCCGCCCACGAGCCACGCCCACTGCAAAGCACCATCGGGCGTCAGACCAAATCCGAGGCGCAAGACGCCGTAGGCGCCGAGCTTCATCAAGACGCCCGCATGCAGCATCGACACCGCGGTGGGGGCCGAGGCATGGCCGTCGGG
>JANLSZ010000178.1:0-2702 GCA_031362685.1 Vicinamibacteria bacterium
GTCGTCGGGGTCCCGCCGACGTTACCCGCCCCCACGCCCGATGCGGTGAGCGACAGCCCGCCCGGAAGCGTTCCGGACGTGACCGCGTAGGTATAGGGGCCGGTGCCTCCCGACGCCGTGGCCGATCCCGTGTAGACCACGGTCAGGTTGCCGTTCGGCAGGCTCCCAAGGGTGATGACTGGACACGTCGTCGTAAACGTCGCGACGCTGGTGTAGCTCGTCCCGATCGCGTTCGTGGCGAAAGCCTTGAACGAATGGCTTGTGGTCGGTGCGAGGCCCGTGACTCCCGCGGCGAAGAGTCCGGTCGTGCCGCTCACTGTCACCTTGGTGACGTTGGGGGCGCCGATCAGAGGATCGTTGTCGGTCGCGGTCTGTGAGTAGACGACGCCGCGCTCCGTGATCGCCGAGCCGCCGTCAGAGGTGGCGTCGCCGCCCAGCGTCGCCGTCGTCGCCGTGATCGAAGCGCTCGTCGGCGTGGTCACGATCGGCTGCGCCGCAATCGTATCCGTATCCGTGGCCGAGTTGTTGACCGGATTGGGGTCCGGCGGCCCTCCGGATACGATAGCCGTGTTGACGAGCGAGCCCGTCGCGACCGGACTGATGTTGCATGACGCCGTGTACGTAACACTCCCGCCCACCGGCAGCGTGACCGGGCTACTGGCGATGGCCCCCGACCCTGAGGCGGCGCAGACCCCGCCACCCGCCCCCGAACACGTCCAATTGCACGTGAGCGGCGCGGGAAACGTATCCGACACCGTGGCGCCAAACGCAGGGTTGGGTCCCGAGTTCGTCGCGGTGATGGTATAGGTCGCCGACCCGCCGGGCTGCACGGTCGTGACACCGTCGGTCTTGGTGATCGCGAGATCGGCGCTCTGCGGGACGTTGTAGTCGAGCACAGCCGCGTTGAAGAACAGGCAATCGGCGGGCACATTGGCAATCCACGGCAAATTGGCCGTAGCCAACGGGATGTTGACGTTGTAGGACGTCGCGTCCCAGAGCGCACCGTCGGAGCCTGGGAACGGATTGGTGGCGATCTGCGTGCCGTTGAACGTCAAGGTTCCACCTCCACCCAGGCCCTGGCCATCGCCGACGACAAGATGAAACCGACCCGCGGTCGCACTGGGTGAAGCCACTCCGGCGAAGGTGTCGGTAAGGACTTCACCCTGCGTCGTAATCGCTCCGTCGCGGATCATCACCCGGCGGACCAGCGACGAGGTGAGGTCCTGGTAGACGACCACCAGGGCAGCGCCGTTGGTGTCGGCAGCGGTCGCTACGGTCGAGGAGGGCAGTCCCCCGATCGTGTAGGTGCCGTTGCCGGTGACCTGCGCGGTGACGTCGGCGCGGAACGTGAGGTCGATGGGGGTGCCCCAACACGCGTCACCGCCGGCACCAACCTGGACGCCCGTAACGGCGACGGCGTTGATCGTGGCCGTCGTGTCCGATCCGCCGGAAATCGCCCAGTACAGGAGCGCCCGCTGCACCGTGGCGCCCGCGGGAATACCCGCGATTGTGATACTCGCGGTGGTGTTGGCGACCCCATCCGCGCGGCCTGAGAGGCTTGCGCCCTGGGCGACCACACCGCCACCGCGCACGGAATCATCGAAGCGTGCCGAAAAACTGCCGACGATCGCCGCGAACGCGGTGCCCACCATCACCAGCAACGCCGCGATCAAGCCCAACGCCAACAACCGGTTTTTGTTCAACACGCGCGTACCTCCCAGTACACCCAGCAAAGGCCGACCGTCACCGAACCCGGAGCCTCCGGATGCCATGCCCGTGTGCGACCACTATAGCGCTAAGCACTCGGGTTCAGAGACTCATCAAAGGATGACTTGGGCCCCCTCGAAAATCAAGGGCCGTGTTTCTTGTTGCGCACGTTCTCTTGATCACTTGAAGTAACCATTCACGTCGATGATCAGGTGGGCCGTCCCCGAAACCTGATCGAGATACGCAGCGAGCCCACCCAGGGCACTCAGCGGAACCACCGCATTGTTCGATCGCGTCTGCCCCGCTTTGAAGTTGATCGACGACACAAGCGGTACCGCTGTCCCTCCAGGATGGAGTCGGATGTTCCCGGCAACCGTGGGCTGGGTCACCGCGATGTTCAACGAGATCGCCTTCGCATCCACAGGAATCCCGCAGGTGCCCGCCACCACGAAGAGCCGGTCGCTAAGCGTCACCAGCGCCGGGCCTCCGAGCGGACCCGTGGCATTCCGCGTGTCAAGCACGCGGCACGGGGTGAGGCTGAAGAAGTTCTGGCCCGGCTCAGGGCCGATCACCACGGAGTAGCTCTGCACCCCGGTGCACAAGCCTGTCCCGGAGGTGTCGGTGGCCGTGATGTCGAACGGGAACGTTCCCGTGGTCGTCGGTGTCCCGCTGAGGTTCCCCGCCCCCACGCCCAACGCGGTGAGCGAAAGCCCGCCCGGAAGCGATCCGGACGTGACCGCGTAGGTGTAGGGACCGGTGCCCCCCGCCGCCGTCGCCGATCCCGTGTAGGGCACGGTCAGGTTTCCGTTCGGCAGGCTCCCAAGGGTGATGACTGGACACGTCGTCGTAAACGCCGCGACGCTGGTGTAGCTCGTCCCGATCGCGTTCGTCGCGAAAGCCTTGAACGAGTGGCCCGTGGTCGGTGAGAGGCCCGTGACTCCGGTGGAGAAGAGCCCGGTCGTGCCGATCACCGTTACCTTGGTGACGTTGAGGGC